>NYVM01000012.1 GCA_002684605.1 Candidatus Pelagibacterales bacterium
TAGGTGCAAATGTCCATTTTGCAATAAACATATTGTTATATTCACTTGCAATACCAATACAATTTAATGGAACATATTCTGCCTTATATACATTTTCATCTGCAATACATAAATTCATATAAAGAAATACTATTATGACAATAATTTTTTTCATTACTTATACATAACTGATGGTAACCATGTCGCTAGCTCAGGAAATACTGATAAAATTCCTAACATCAGAATTTGAATAAGAACAAATGGAATAGCACCTTTATATATATCTGTAGTTAAAACACTTTTTGGAGCAACTCCACGTAAATAAAATAAGGCAAACCCAAATGGTGGGGTTAAGAATGACGTCTGCAAATTAACAGCTATCATTATAGCAAACCATAAAGGGTTTATGTCCATCATTAAAATTGCTGGTCCTATTATAGGTAATACAACATATATAATTTCAATAAAATCTAGAAAGAAGCCTAATATAAACATTAAAACCATTGTTATTATTATAGCAGTAACGACACCACCTTTTAAATTCATTAAAAATTCAGCTACTATATCATCTCCACCAAAACCTCTAAAAACTAAACTAAACATTGCGGCACCTATTAATATAGTAAATACCATTGAAGTTGTTTGTGCTGTTGAGGTAGCAACCTCCTTTAAGATTTTAAAAGATAATTGTTTTCTAGTGTAAGCTAATATTATAGCACCTATAGCTCCTACTCCTGCAGATTCAGTAGGAGTAGCTAGTCCCATTAAAATTGACCCTAGAACAGCACATATTAGAACTAATGGCGGAATTAAAACTTTTAATACACGATTTCGTAACTCTTTAAATTCTAATTCATCTCTTTCACTCTTTGGTATAGCTGGCATTTTATCAGGGTAAATATTGGCATAAATTATTTGCCAAACTATATATAAGCCAACTAAACATAAGCCTGGCAATAAAGCGCCCATAAATAAATCAGTTACTGAAATAGATTCAGGGGCAAAATTACCTTTTGCTAATTGTGCTTGTTGATAAGCAGCCGAAATTTGGTCGCCTAACAATATTAAAACTATAGAAGGAGGAATAATTTGTCCTAATGTTCCAGCCGCACAAATTGTACCTGCAGAAATAGTAGGAGCATACCCTCTTTTTAGCATAGTCGGAAGCGAGAGCAAACCCATAGTTACTACGGTTGCACCCACAATACCTGTAGAAGCTGCCAATAACGCTCCTACAATAGTTACTGAAATGCCAAGTCCGCCTTTCATACTGCCTAACAAATGAGCCATAGTATCAAGTAACTCTTCTGCTATTTTTGATCTCTCCAGCATAACTCCCATAAAAACAAATAATGGAACAGCTATTAACAAGTCATTTGTCATTATCCCATATATTCTATTGGGTAATGCTTGAATAAAGGCCATATCAAATAAATCAAAACAAGACCCAACAACTCCAAAAAATAGAGCTACTCCTGATAGTGTAAAAGCAACGGGAAAACCAGTCATTAGCACAGCTAATAAAGAAACTAACATTAAAACTATAAATATTTCTTGCTCAAACATAAATCATTTGTCCTTTATTTTTTTTAAAATTATAAAAGAATTAATGATAGTTGCTAAACTTTGCATACTTACAAGTATCGCAAATAGCCATATAAATGTCTTCATTATAAAAACAAGGTGAAGACCTCTCTCTTCTATTGACCCTTCCATTTGCTGCCACGAATTTATTACATAGCTCCAAGAATAGTAAAAAATTACAAAACATACTGGCAATAACAAAAATACAGACCCTATTAAATCCACAATAGCTTTACTTCTTTCAGATAAATTTAAATATAATACATCGACTCTAACATGTTTATCTTTTAGTAATGTATAACCTGCACATAATAAAAAAACTGCAGCATACATGAACCTAACGGACTCTTGCATCCATATAAATCCAATATTAAAACCATAACGCAAGACAACAACTAGAAAGGTTATTAAAACCATAAAAAGAGTTAACCAACTAACAGTTTCTCCAATTAGCTTATTTATTAAGTTTATAATCCTTATTATATACAATACTCATTCTACCTTTAGTTAAAACGATTAGACCTAGGAAAACCTCTAGGAGCTAATCTACCAGATTGAGCTCTTTTTCCAAGCCATAATTTTAAATCTTTAAATACTTTTTTTGAATTTCCAGATACATATGTTAAGCCTTCATCATATTTAAAGGTCTTAGCATCAGATAACTCTCCTTGTTTTACTTTTTGTAAAATTACTCCTTTACCCTTAGTTTGAAGCGGTAATTCAGACAAACTAAATATTAATAACTTATGATTCTCACCTATTATTGCTATATAATCATCGTTATCCTCTATAACTTTAAAAACTATTAAATTATCATTTTTACTTATTTCTAATACATTTTTACCTAACTTAGTATGTGCCAATAAAGATTTCATATTAGGAATTAAAAAGCCTTTATTATTTGTAGCTGCTACTAGTAACTTTTTGTTATCATTATAAACATTAATAGCAACTATAATATCTTCGGAAGGCAAATCTATCAAAAGTCTAATTGGAGAACCAAAGCCTTTGCTTATATCTAAATTAATAAGAGATAAAGTGAATACTCTTCCTGAGTTAGAAGCCAATAATAACTTATCAGTATTTTTTACTAATAAAATAAACTTTTTTTCATCTCCTTCCTTATACTTTATTGAAGAAGTGTTTTCATGACCTTTAACTAATTGTATCCAATTATTTTTAGAGAGCACAAATGTAAAAGGCGCCTCATCAATTGAAGCTTCTATATCTTCATATGTTTCAGTAGGTGTATATTTAACTAAGGTTCTTCTATTAGATAAATTTTTATTGTTTTTTAAAGTTTCATTTAAACTTTTAACTTCTTGATCAATTCTATTTAGTAATTTTGACTCTGATTTTAATAATACATTAATTTCATTAATTTCTAATTCTAAATTATTTTTTTCATTTGTAATTAACTCTTCTTCTAAGCGTCTTAAGAACCTTAGCCGTAAATTTAAAATAGACTCAGTTTGTAAATCAGTTAACTTCCATTTATTCATAATAGTATTTTTTGGATTATCATCTTCACGAATAATTTCAATTATATCGTCCAGATTATCAAAAACTATTAAATAGCCTTCTAAAACTTCTTTCCTATTACTTGCTATTTCTAGTCTCTTTTGACTATACCTGATTACAACTTCTTTTCTATGATCTATAAAAGCTAATAAAACTTCTTTTATGCTCATAACTCTAGGGTTCTTATAAGCATCAATTACATTCATATTTAAACTTATTTTAACTTCTAAGTCTGAAAATTTAAATAATCTCAGCATTAATTGATTGGGGTCGACATCTCTATTTTTAGGAACAATTAAAACTCTGATATCATCAGTAGATTCATCAATGATATCAGCTAGTAATAATATTTTTTTTGTAACTATTAGCTCTTCAATTTTTTCTATAATTCTTGTCTTAGTAACACTCCAAGGAATTTCGTTTATAACTATAACATATTGTCCATGAGATTTTTTTTCTATGGACCATTTAGCTCTTAATGTAAAAGTCCCTTTTCCTGATTCATAAGACCTTGCAATTTGTTCTGGGCTATCTATTAAAATACCGCCAGTTGCAAAATCAGGGCCTTGTATATACTTAAGTATAGAATTTATACTTGCATTAGGACTTTTAATTAAATGTCTAATTGCTGCTAATAATTCAATTATATTATGAGAAGGAATATTAGTTGCCATTCCTACTGCTATTCCAGTTGCTCCATTTGCTAATAAGTTAGGAAATAGTGCTGGCAATACAGTTGGCTCGTCATACTCTCCATCATAAGTACTTGTAAAGTCAACTGTGTCTTTATCTATATCTTGGAGTAATAATTCTGCTATTTCTGTTAGTCTCGCTTCTGTATACCTCATTGCTGCCGCTCTATCACCATCTATACTTCCAAAGTTTCCCTGACCATCAACTAGAGGGTATCTAACAGAAAATTCTTGTGCTAGCCTTACCATTGCATCATATACTGCTTGATCACCATGTGGATGAAACTTACCTATAACATCTCCAACAACTCTTGCACATTTTTTAAACCCTGTTTTTGGAGACATTTTTAGCTCAAGCATCGCATATAATAACCTTCTATGAACTGGTTTTAAACCATCACGCACATCTGGTAATGACCGAGACATAATAGTTGACATAGCATAAGATACATATCTATCTCCTAGTGCTTCTGAAAAAGTTAGATCTTTTATTACTTGTTTATTAT
This sequence comes from Candidatus Pelagibacterales bacterium, assembly GCA_002684605.1. The sequence continues at coordinate 4,283 of NYVM01000012.1, forward strand.
TATTTTTGGAATCCGACATTTGATAATCCTGCTAATTATATCATATATAAGTACAATTTATTCAATATTAAACTCTACTTTTTTTAACTTATTTGTAAACCTATCTCTTGATGCTGGCAACTGTATTCCTATAGATGAAATATATCTATTTAGAAAAAAAGTTGTTATTTTGATAGCATCGCATAAATCATTATTATCAATAATATTAGTATTTAATTTTTGAACAAATTCAGGCAAAATAAATAACTTATTTACCCATTTTCCTGAACCTTTTCTGGATACAGCTCTGCCCGATTTTGGTGATACATATTTTAAATCTTCAATTTCCCCAGTTACTGCACATTTTGATAAATCTAAACCATACCCCAATTCTGATAATAAAAATAACTCCCAGTGAATATATTTACAAACCCATTTTATGTCTTTATCATTAAGATATTTGATAATTTTTATAGTTTCATGATATAGAACACTATTAACTTGTCTTTCAGCTAAAAATATTTTTAACATTGAACATATAGTATTTAACGCATCTAATGTTAAAGAATTATTTATAATAGTATATAAATATGATTTATCTAGTTCAGCTTTATAAAAACCTAATTGATCTTCCAACCTTCCAGTCCACTCAACAGAAAGAATATTTCCTAATTCATAAATATAATTACTTTTTGTAGAATTATGTCTCACTAGACCAGCATGGACACCATGGTTTATAGTAAACAAATGTAGTATTAGTGAATTTTCTCCATATTTTTTTACAGAGATAACTAAACCTTTATCATTCCACCTCATCTTAATTAAACATTATAATCTAAACCCAAATCTTTATAATAATCTGGCGATGTATCCCAATTTTCTTTAACTTTAACGAATAAAAACAAGTGAATTTCTTTATTTAACATCTTTTTTAATTCTTTTCTACTTTCAGTTCCAATATGTTTTAGATTATCTCCATCTGACCCTATGACAATCTTTTTTTGTCCTTTTTTATGGACATATATTAATACGTCAATTCTAATAGATCCATCATGAAGTTGATTCCAATCTTCTGTTTCAACGGCCATTCCATAAGGTAACTCATGATGAAACCTATCCATTAATTTTTCTCTAATAATCTCAGCTACTAATAATCTATAAGGAATATCTGTTATGTAATCTTCTGGATAATGCCACTCTCCCTCAGGAACATTGTTTGCTAAATAATGTTTTAGCTCTAAAACACCATCTCCATTTAATGCAGAAATAAAAAAAAACTCTTTACATGTAAAATGCTTTTTTATTTTATCAACTAACTCTAATAAAACTTCAGTTTGCACTAAATCAATTTTATTAATTACACATATAAGTTGTTTAGAGTGCTTAACTTTTTTACTTTTAAATGCTTCAGAAATTAATAATGAGTTGCTATCAAGAGGTCTGTTGGCCTCAAGCATTAATAAAGTTACATCGGAATCTTTTACACTTTTCCATGCTGAATTAATCATGGCTCTATCGAATTTTCGTTTAGGAACAAATATTCCGGGTGTATCTATTAAAACTACTTGCGATGAAGATGAACAAAAAATACCAATAATATTATTTCTAGTTGTTTGAACTTTTCTCGTAACAATTGATACTTTTTGTCCAACTAATCTATTTATTAAAGTAGATTTACCAACATTTGTTGCTCCAATTATATTTACAAAACCAAATTTTTTAATGAAATTATCCATATAATACTATCTACTTTCTATTAATTTTAATAATGAAATTGCGGCCATTCTTTCAGCCTCCTTTTTAGAAAAACCTTTACCAGAAGATGTTCCTATATTATTGATACTCACTAAAACTTTATATATAGGGGCGTGATCGGATCCTTCTCTTTTATAATCACTATAAAGTGGCATACTATATTTTTTAGCCATTGCTAATTCTTGTAATGAAGATTTAGGGTCTTGAGGAGGAATACTATATTTTAATATTATTTCCTTCCATATATTTTGAATAAAAATTAAGGCTGTTTTATAATCACTATCAAGAAATACAGCTCCAATAATAGCTTCCATAGAATCAGATAAAATAGAATTGTTTTCACCACTTGTAAAAGTTATGTTATCTGCGACTAATATGAAGTTTTGTAATTTAATTTTTATGGCTATTTCTGCCAATGTTTTACCACTAACTAATACAGCCAATCTTTTTGCTAAGTCACCTTCAGATTCATTAGGAAACATTTCATAAAGAGTATCTGAGATTGTCAAGCCTAAAACTCTATCTCCTAGAAACTCTAACCTTTCAAACTTAATTTCTTTTTTTTTATTTAAATAACTTGTATGGGTTAAGGCATCCAGCAACAAATATTCATTATGAAATTTATAATTTAAATTTAATTGTATTTTTTTAATATTAATCATATCTATTGTATTTTTTTAAAAATACGCTCCGCTCTTACAGATGATGGCCATAGCCATAGCTTCCATAAAGGTTCTGACCTATCCCTAGAATAAAATATTATTTGTGCTCTACCTACTAAATGATCGAAAGGAATAAAACCTAATTGACTAAGAATTCTACTATCTGAAGATTGATCTCTATTATCACCCATTGCAAATATATGTCCTTCGGGCACAGTATACACATCCGTATTATCTAGCATACCATTAGGAGTAGCGTCTAAAATATTATATTTAAAGTCATTAGACAATTGCTCCTCAAATATATCATAAGTTTGCATTATATTATTTCTATCTTTGGCGCTCCAAGTGCCTTTTGAAACTCTATCAATTTCAACATTATTTAAATATAATATACCTTCTTTTACTTGTACCGTATCACCTGGTAAACCTATAATTCTTTTTATATAATCAATTCTTGTATTTTGAGTAAACTTAAAAACAGCTACATCACCTCTTTCAGGATATTTGCCAAAAATTCTACCTGAAAAATTAGGAAAACTCATTGGAAAAGAATGTTTACTATATCCAAAAGAGTACTTTGAAACAAATAAATAATCTCCTTCCAATAGTGTCGGCTTCATAGAACCAGAGGGAATACTAAATGGTTCAAAGGCAAAAGTTCTAAGAGTTAAGGCAATTAAAATAGCAATAAAAAAAGTTTTAAAATTCTCTAGCCAATAGTTTTTTTTAATAGAAGTAGTATCATCTTTTTTTATTTTATTTTTAAATAAATTAAATTTCATTAAAACATACTCCGATCATTAATTTGATATTATAACTATAGCTAAAGCTAGTTTTTTATCATCTGTTAAACTAATTTCTATTGATGCATCTTTATTATTGATCGTAATTTTTTTAAATTGATCTAAAGCGCCTCCTTTGAGCTCAATTGTAGGTTTGCCAGATTTCAAATTAATTACCTCTATATCTTTATAAAAAACACCTTTTTTAAAACCAGTTCCTAATGCTTTTGAACAAGCTTCTTTTGCTGCAAATCTTCTTGCATAAGAATCTACAGAATTAAATCTAGATTCACATTTTTTAATTTCTCTTACTGAATAAATTCTATTCTTGAAACGATCTCCAAATCTGTTAATTGTAGATTCTATTCTTTTAACATCACATATATCTTGTCCAATACCTATTATCATTTGTTATCATCTATAATTTTTCTCATTTTCTTTACTACACCTTCTAAGCCCATAAATATTGATTCTCCTATTATAAAGTGACCAATATTTAATTCCTTTATATAGCTAATTTTAGCTATATCAATGACATTATTAAAATTTAAACCATGCCCAGCATGAACCTCAATATTATTTTCAGTAGCAAATTTAGCGGACTTATTAATTCTAATTAACTGTTTATTAGAATTACTAGAATTGCAATACTCACCAGTATGCAACTCAATTATATTAACTCCTAAATCTATTGCAGACATAATTTGATCAATATTAGGATCGATAAACAGAGATACATCAATATTATAATTTTTACATTCCTTAATAATATTTTGAATAATATATTTTTTTTTATTTTCTAATTTTACAATTTCTAGACCACCCTCTGTAGTAAGCTCTAACCTTTTCTCAGGCACTAAGCAGACTCTTTCAGGTACTGCCTCTAAAGCTATTGCTAACATTTCCTCAGTAGGTGCCATTTCTAAATTTAAAGGTAACTTAATAGATTTTTTTAAATTTTTTATATCTTTATCAGATATATGCCTTCGATCCTCTCTAAGATGAGCGGTAATTCCATCTGCGCCTGCACTAGCGGCAATTGCTGCAGCTTTTATAGGATCTGGATGCAAGCCACCCCTAGCATTTCTTATGGTGGCCACATGATCTATATTAATTCCGAGTCTCATTATATATTATACCTTAATATTTTTTTTAAATAGTTTAATTTTATTTCTATAATTAGTTATTAAAAATCTAGATACAAAATAACATGGTAATCCAATTATCATTATAGTAAAAAAGCAACCAATCAACATGGGAGGTATTAATTTAAGCTGATTAATATAGTTTAATGACTCAATATAGTTAAAATCTATAAAAAACTTATAAACACTATTCCATAATAAGTATAATTCATTCGATAATAATTTTGTATTAATTTCTATATTATCACTAGTACTATAAAAAAGCTTACCTACTTTAAAGTTGATTATACATATGAATGGAAATGTCCAAGGATTACCTACACAATTTCCTATTAGCGACGCAATTATATTAACACGGAACAACCAAGCCAAAAATATTCCTATTAAAAAATGTAAGCCAAATAAAGGTGTTAATGCGGCCGAGACCCCAAATGTAAAACCTAAAGCTATGCTATGCGGACTTCCAGGTAATCTCTTTAACCTTAAAGAGGTATATTTAATAATTCTTTTCCAGCCTTTTTTAGGCCATAAAATATTACAAATTTTAGATAAAATATTAGGTTTTTTTCGCGTTTTAAATAACATTACTTACCTGGCCTACTACCAGGTTTTATTGCAGGTATATTTTTAAGGTCTTCAGGCAGATTATTAGAATTAAAATTAGGAATATTTAAATTTGCTAATGTTATTAGAGGTACTCCTAAATCTACTGAATCTCCTCCTCTATTTATCAAAGCAGCTTCTGCAATAACTTTTCCTCCTAACTGTCTTATACATTCAAAACACTCCAAGGAAGATTTACCTGTTGTTACTATATCTTCTACCACTAATATTTTTTGCCCTTTATTTATTTTGAAACCTCTTCTTATAGAAAATTTTCCTTCTTTTCTTTCTGCAAAAATATTAGGTTTTTTTACATGTCTTGAAAGTTCATAACCTACAATTACCCCTCCCATTGCGGGTGATACTATCATATCAATATCATCTAAATCTATACTATTATTAATCTTATTTGCTAAATTTCCACATAATTTTTCTGCAACACTTGTATTAGAAAATATCAAAGCTGACTGTAAATACATTCTACTATGCAAACCCGAAGACAACACAAAGTGACCCTCTAATAGAGCTCCAACTGATTTATATACATTTAGAACTTCCATTTCACTCATAATATTCATATTTAATACCCTTTATTGGTTATAACTTTCTTTAGCTCTATTTACTTTATATACACTTAAGTTAGTTCTAAGACCCGTAATAATCTCGTTTAAATGTTTTGCATTATTTACTTCTATATCTAAAGACAATTCGAAGAAATCATTTGACCTTTGATTTACTAATAAGTTAGTAATATTACCTCCAAATTCAGCAATTATTTGGGTTAAAGTATTTAAACTTCCTTTTTGATTTGTTATTATAATATTAAGTCTACCAATATTATTTTCAGAATTTTTCTTATTCCAAGTTAAATCTACCCATAATTCAGGGTTATCAGTAAACCTTTCTAAAGTAGCGCAATCTAGGGTATGAATTGTTACCCCTTTACCTTCTGTCATCAGACCTACTATTCTTTCTCCAAATAATGGATAACAGCATTCTCCCATATGAATTGCTACGCCTGATTTTAGACCTTTTAATGAAATTCCTTTATTTTTTTTATTGTTTATTGAACTTAAATACTCTTTAGCCTTTGTTTTATTTGGCATTAAAAGATTTAATATTTCATCACTATTAATTTCTCCTTTACCTAAGGCCATAAATAATGACCTTTTACTTTTAAATCCAACTTGTTTCAATATTGGATCAAGTAATTTAACATAAAACTGTTTATTCATTAAGGTAAAATTATTTTCTAAAATGGACTTACCTAGCTGTATAAATTCTATTTTATCATTCTCTCTGATAAATTTATTTATATAAGACCTAGCCTTACCCGTTACTGTATAATTTAGCCAGATAGCCTGTGGTCTTTGTTCTTTAGTACTTAATATCTCAACTTGATCACCATTAGATAATATTGTTTGCAAAGGCGCCAAACGTCCATTAATTTTACAGCCAACACATGTTTCACCAAGCATAGAATGGACTGCAAAAGCAAAATCAATAGGAGTTGCGCCCTTAGGCATAGTTATTACTTCCCCTTTTGGAGTAAAACAAAACACTTGATCTGAATACATTTCCATTTTTGTATGAGATAATAAGTCAGCTGCTCCTGATGAGTTTCCAATAATTTCAGAAAACTCTTTAAATAAATTTAAGCTTACTTTGTTAGGTTTTATCGGCATACTTCCTTTTTCTTTGTAATACCAATGAGCAGCAACTCCATATTCATTTAATTCATGCATCTTTTCTGTTCTAATTTGTATTTCTATAGGTCTTCCTAATGGCCCTATTACATTGGTATGAATTGAAGAATATCCATTAGATTTTGGTATTGAAATATAATCTTTAAACCTGCCTGGTATCATTGGCCAAATATTATGTATAATGCCTAAAGCAATATAGCAATCAGCTCTATTTGCACAAATAATCCTAAATGCATATACATCGGAAATATTTTCAAATGGGATGGAAGATTTTTGCATCTTTTTCCATACAGAATATATACTTTTTTCTCTACCTTGAATTTCAACATATTTATTATTTCGTCTAAACTTACTTCTAATTTCTTTAATTATTTTTTTTACTAATTCAGTATCCTGACTTCTTAAGAATTCAATTCTCTTATCTAATGATTTTCTAATTGAAGAGTTAGTTTGAGAAAATGCAATATCTTCTAGCTCTTCTCGCATATTCTGCATACCAATTCTAGCAGCGAGTGGCGCATAAACATCTAAAGTTTCTTTTGAAATCCTTAATCTTCTATCTTCAGACCCAATATGAGTAATTGTTCTCATATTATGAAGCCGATCTGCCAATTTAACTAATAAAACTCTTATATCTTTAGACATAGCTAATAAAAATTTTCTAAAATTTTCAGCTTCTCTCAACTCAATTTGTGGAGCTTCAATTTTAGATAGCTTTGTTACACCGTCTACAAGCCTAGCTATTTCTGCCCCAAATATTTTTCTAATTTCAGCTCTTGTAGCTACACCATCTTCAACAGTATCATGTAATAATGCAGTTGTAACACTTATCCAGTCTAATTTATAATCTGCTAATATATTAGCAACAGCTAATGGATGAAAAAAATAGGGATCTCCAGAATCTCTTGTTTGACCACTATGCCTACCTCTAGAGAATTTTACTGCATTTATAAGAACATCTTTTTTTATACTAGGGTCGTAACTACTTACTTTATCAATAATACCTTGATAGTAATAAAGGTCCCTATTTTCTACTTTTGAATCTAGCTTTGTTAGCTCCATATTTTAAGCCATACATTTGTTTAAATATCTTCATACCTATCTTGTATTTGCATACCAAACTTACCGATGCTGTTTTCAGGTATTGCATCCTCAGCACTCTCTGTCTGTTCTAACTCTTCTGATTCACTTTCTGTATCTTTAGTAACTTCATCATCGACAATCTGAGTTTGCATTGCAGTAATCATACTTTCTTTAATATCCTCTACAGCAATAGTTTCATCTGCTATTTCACGTAGCGAAACCACTGGATTCTTATCATTATCTCTTGGAAGAGTTAGTTCAGATCCTGCAGTAATTTCTCTTCCTCTATGTGAAGCTAATACTATTAATTCAAATCTATTATCAACTTTTAGTATACAATCCTCAACGGTAACTCTTGCCATTTTTAATCCTTATTATATTTAATTTTTAAAGTATGAATTATTAATAAACTATATGAGTTCCAAATACCACCTATTATATTAATTTAGCAAATGAAATATTAGATCTTTTATAATTGTACAATAAGCTTTTAATTGTTTTTCCTGAACTAGGGTCTATCCAATTGGGGTAAATTTCATATAATGGCTTTAATACAAAATCTCTATTATGAAGCTTGGGATGCGGTACATTAAGATGAAATTTATAATTTATGACTTCTCCTCTGTAATCTATTATATCTAAATCTAAAACTCTTGGAGAATTTCTTACTTTAGACCTTCTACCAAAAGCTTTTTCTATAATCTTTAAACGCCTTAAAACTTCTAAAGGATTCATTTCTGAGTTAACCAAAATAACTCTATTATAAAATAGAGGCCCCAAGCCTGAAGGAAAAGGTTTACTTACATAAATTTTAGAAGCTTTTCTAACTCTCATATTATACTTACTCAAATAATTAAAAACAGTATCCATTACATTTTTAGAAGTGTTCATATGTCCATTTAAATTTGAGCCAATAGATATAATAATGTTATTATGTTTCATGAAGATAAATAATCTTTCTTATGTATATTTAATATAATTACTATATTATTATATATATTGAAATATTAATATTGAGATAAGATTTCTAATGATCATTCCAAATAAAAACTGTTCTTTATGTCCTCGCTTAAAAAAATATAGAGATAAATATAAAATAATTAAACCTGAATGGTATAATTCTCCAGTAGAATCTTTTGGAAATCTAGATTCAAGGATCCTGATTGTTGGTCTTGCTCCAGGATTGAAAGGTGCTAATAAGACTGGTCGACCTTTTACAGGAGATCATGCCGGTAAACTTTTGTATAACAGTTTAATAAAATATAAACTAGCTTCAGGAATTTATAATGAAGATATTAGTGATGGATTAAANATGATAAATACCAGAATAACTAATAGTGTACGATGTGTTCCTCCTAATAACAAACCTAATACTTTAGAAAAGAAAACTTGCCAAAAGTTTTTAGCTTCTGAAATTCATAATATGAAAAACTTAAAGATAATATTAGCTCTAGGAACAATAGCACACGAAGAATTATTAAAAATTTTAAACAAAAAGCTATCGTCATATAAATTTAAACATGGCAATGTCCATAACATTAATAACATATTACTGTTTGATAGCTATCATTGCTCAAGATACAATACTCAAACTAAAAGGCTAACTAAGAAAATGTTTGANGATGTNATTTTTTCTATGACTGAAATAATATAGTTATTCTAAGCTTGCTTCTATATTACTAATAAATTTTTCAGAACTAGGTGAAATACGGCTTGACATAGAATGTAATAACTTTCCATCCCTATTTATAATATATTTATGAAAATTCCAATTAGGTAATTTTTTAGATCCATAATTTTCCTCAACCCATTTATAAAATGCATGCTTATTTCTACCAATAACTTTTTGTTTACTCATAACTGGAAAAGTTATTCCGTATTTTGATTCACAAAAATCTTTTATTTCTTCATTACTACCCGGTTCCTGACCTCCAAAATCATTTGATGGAATTGCGATAATCGATAATTCATCTGATGAGTACCTACTGGTTAGATCCTGTAATTCTTTATATTGTCTTGTGAAACCGCAATGACTAGCTGTATTTACAATGAGTATAANTTTACCTTTTAAATTACTTAATTTAAAATCCTTCCCATNAATATCTTCAAATACCATNTTATCTATAGATAGNTTTTTAGAAAAAGCTACTTGACTAAAAGAAAAGNATGAAAATAGCGCCATAATTATATATTTAACNAAGTTNATCATATTNAAANTACGTTATATATAAATATATAGATCATATTAATTCTTAACTTTNAGTAAACGTTGTTTTTGCCTTTGCCAATCTCTACTTTTTTCATCAGCTCTTTTATCTCTATCTTTCTTACCTCTACCAAGTCCTANATCTATTTTAGCAATACCTTTATTATTAAAAAATATCTTTAANACTATAAGAGTTAGTCCTTGTTTCTGAACACTTCCTTGTAATTTTCGAATTTCTTTTTTATGAAGCAATAATTTTCTNGGACGAGTTGGAGAAAACTGAAATTCTTTTTGTGCATTAAAATATTCAGATATGTGACAATTTATAAGCCATATTTCTCCTTCCCTTGGNTCTGCATATGCATCTCCAATATTTGCTCTACCAAGTCGTAATGATTTAACTTCAGGACCTGATAAAACTATTCCAGCCACATAGGTATCAAGAATTTCATATTCTCTTTTTGCCTTCTTATTTATTAAGACAAAACTCATTAGGTAATTATGCTATTAAGCTGAAGTTTCTCCAATGCACTANTAACTGCAGCTTTTGTTTGATTAGTGATTTCAACTAATGGAAGTCTTACACTACTATTCCCAACGCCTCTTAGAGAGGTAGCATATTTTANAGGCGCAGGATTGCTCTCTAAAAATAATGAAGTATGTAAAGGCATCATATTTTCTTGAAGAATTCTTGCTTCGACTACTTCNCCTTNATTCCACAATTTATGAAATTTTGCCATTAAATTAGGAGCTACATTAGCTGTAACAGAAATTATTCCATCGCCTCCTGCAGCCATGAAAGGTAATTGTGAAGGATCTTCTCCAGAAAGTTGAATAAACTCTTGACCTTCTAATGCGTTTTTTAACAATGTTGGTCTAATTGGGTCATTACTAGCATCTTTAACACCAATAATGTTTTCTAATTTAGCAAGTTTTACCATTGTCTCTACAGTCATATCAACTACTGACCTACCCGGAATATTATATATAAATAATGGTAAATCAACAGCATCATTGATTGCTTTAAAATGGGCATACATCCCGTCTTGCGTAGGCTTATTATAATAAGGCATCACTATTAAAGCAGAATCTGCTCCTGCCTTTTTTGCATACCTCGTTAAATTTATTGCTTCTTCTGTAGAATTGGATCCAGTACCAGCCATTACTGGAACTCGTCCATTAGAAACCTCAATAGTTAATGCTATAATTTNTTCATGTTCACTATGATTTAATGTAGGAGATTCTCCCGTAGTACCACACGGCACTAAACCTGATGTACCTTCTGATATTTGCCAATCTATAAATTTTTGAAAAACATCTTCATCTAAATTATTATCTAAAAAAGGAGTTATGAGTGCTACAAAAGAGCCTTTGTAAATATTATTCATCAATTAATAACCTTAATATTTTATATCAATTANAAAAAAAATAATTATACTTATATTGTTATGCATAATNCAGCTAATATATTTATAAAAAAAATCCTACTAATTACTAGCATATTTATATTATATTTTATACTCCATTCAAAATATTTATTAGCTGANAATATTAATACAGAAATNAATAAAAAATCTATTCGTTCAATAATTACATTAATTAATAATAATCAATGGACTAAAGTTCAAAAATTTATAAAAAATAATAATTCTAATGCATTAAATGACCTAGTAAATTGGTTAAAAATCTCCTCAATTAATAANNTTAAAAATGANGAATTAATTGATTTATATTATGAATATCGTGATTGGCCAAATTCAAAAAATATAATAAAAAAAATAGAACAAGATATTTTATGGGAGAATTATAACAAGCAATATTATACTTTTTTAAATGATGAAACTCCTNTGACATTGCTAGGAAAAACAAAACTTATTAATTTTAANAATANAGAGCAGAATNAAGNTNTAATTCANAACTGGATAAATGGNATCTTTAATAAGGAAGATGAGACATATATTTATTCAAAAAATTCCCATTTATTTAATAATGATATTAATACTAAAAGATTAAATAATTTAATCTGGAACAAAAAATGGAGTAGCGCTAATAGACAATTAAAAAGAGTTAACAAGAAAGATAAACTTCTTGCTNTTGCTAAAATCAAGCTTTCAAGAAGACAGTACGGAGTTGATAATGCCGTCCAAAATGTTCCTAAAGAATTTATCAATGATGAAGCACTTGTTTATGAAAGAGTAAAATGGCGAAGAAATTCTGGTTTAACAGATAAATCTTATGAGCTTCTATCTAGCTATCTAGATAAAAATATTCCATTTAAAAAACCTAATATATGGTGGAATGAAATCAATTGGCATGCACGAAATTTATTTAAAAATCAAAAATATAAAGAGTCCTACCAATTAATGTCANANCATAAACAAGAAAAANTAGCAAATATTGCAAATGCTGAGTGGTTTTTAGGTTGGCTATCTTTAAAATATCTAAATAATCCAGAACAAGCTAAAAGACATTTTCTGCTAATGAAAAATATAGTGAAAATGCCTATTTCTATATCAAGAGTAAATTATTGGTTAGGTGTTACAGAAGAAACTTTAATGAATATGGAAGAATCTAATTCATATTATAAACAAGCAGGACTATATAATTCTACATANTATGGATTATTAGCAAATATTAAANTGANTAAANAAACANATTTTGAACCAATTAANATAACNGAAGTAAGTAATAATATTTCTAATACATNCATTAAAAAATTAAATGTTTTGAAATTATTAAGCAGAGCTGNCGAACAANAATATAGTCTAAGGTTTATAAATGGCTTGTTTAATAATCAATTAANTAATACAGAAATATTATTAGCTTTAGATATATTAAAAAAGGAAAAGAGAACAGATTTATATCTTCGTACTTGTAAAAAAGCTATTAGAATAGATGTATACTTTCAAAAATGTTTGTTTCCTTTTCCATTCAACATAAAATTAAACGCAATAAATAATAATGTAAATACATCGTTTATTTTAGCTATTGCAAAGCAAGAAAGTGAATTTTTTATAAATGCAAAAAGTAGATCCGGTGCATTAGGTTTAGTTCAAGTAATGCCAAATACAGCAAAAATAACAGCCAAAAACATTGGTGTAAAATATGATAAGAAAAAATTATTAAATGATACAGAATATAACCTTTTAATAGGTTCTAACTATCTATCATCATTAATTAATTATTATAAAGGATCAATAGTATTAGCAATTGCTGGATATAATGCCGGTCCTACAAATGTTAATAAATGGATTAAAATATATGGTGACCCAAGAGATAAATCTATTAATTTTATTGATTGGATAGAATCAATACCTTTTAAAGAAACTAGAAATTATGTACAAAGAGTAATAGAAAATTATGTAGTTTATCAGAAGGTTATTTTAGATATTAAAATGAAAAATATTAAAAATATAAATGAATTAATGCAAGATGAATTATAATAATATAATAAAATATAACGATATAGTAGAGGCTAAAACTAATCTATCCACTCATATTATAAAAACACCTTTAATATACGATCATTCTTTAAGTAAAAAACTTAATTCCAATATTTTTTTTAAAGCTGAAAATATACAAAGGACAGGATCTTTTAAATTTAGGGGCGCTTATAACAAAATTTATAGTTCTATAATTAATAATAACATTAGTGGTATTTTAGCTTGGTCTTCTGGAAATCATGCCCAAGGTGTTGCTGAGGCAGCTAATATATTTAACTTAAAAGCAACAATAGTCATGCCTNAAGATGCGCCTAGTNTTAAAATTCAAGGAACCAAATCTAAAGGTGCAAAGATTATATTTTATAATAGAAAAACAGAAGATAGAGAAAAGATTGGACAAAAAATAGCAAAAAATAACAATCTATTAATTGTACCTCCTTATGATGACAAATTTATAATATCTGGACAAGGTACTATTGGCTTAGAAATAATTGAACAATTAAAAAAGTATAATTTATTNCCTGACAAAATTTTAGTTCCTACTGGAGGAGGTGGGTTAGTTGCTGGNATAGCTACTGCAATTAAAAAAAAATATAAAAATAGTNATATATATTGTGTAGAACCTAGTAAATTCTCAGACTATTCTAAATCCTTAAAAAATATGAAGATAGTAAGAAATAATATGAATAATATTTCTATTTGTGACTCCCTTCTAGCTTCAGAACCCGGAAGAATAACTTTTAAAATAAATAGTGCATTATTAAAAAGAGGAATTACAGTCTCTGACAATCAAGTTTTAAAAGCTATAAACTATGCCTATAAAAATTTAGGTTTAATTATTGAACCTGGCGGTGCCGTTGCCTTAGCTGCAATACTAAATAACAAAACATCTCTAAAAAACAAAACTATCATTGCTATTTTATCTGGTTCTAATATTNACCCATNTATTTTAAAAACAGCTATTTCTTAAATCNTCAATTAGCCAGTTTAAANCNTCTAAATTGTCTTTATATTTTAATATAAAGTNAGATTTAGNTNNATGCTTATTATTTTTTGCATTCAAATAAACACCTCCTTTAATGCCAGCATTTTCNCCTGCTATTATATCCGAAATNCTNTCTCCTATAATCCAAGAANNATTTAAATTGATNTTNAGANTATTTTTAGCCTGTAATAGCATACCAGCATTNGGTTTTCNCCANGANTGNTTATCTANTTTGTATTTTNNTANAGCATCACTATGAAATGCGCATGCACATAGNANATCAACTTTTGCATTTTNTAATAATAAAAGCTTTCTAATCTGNTGCTCAGTTTCNATAAAATCATTCCAACTATAGTAACCTCTGCCAATACCAGATTGNTTTGTAATTTCTATTACAGGAATATTTATTCTATTACATGCATTAATNAGATAGCTTATNTTTTTATTTAATTTAACATTTTTTGGTTCATGTAAATATTCTTGCTCCTTTACAATTGTACCATCCCTATCAAGAAATAAAGCAGGTTTACCATCTATATTATCATTTTTAGATAACACTTCACTCCACAAGCCTATACCATCAATTAAATGCTCATAATTATCCATAATGTTTTTAATAATCCTTATATGATTTTTCTTCTACTAGGCTTGAATTTAAAAGAAGGTTNATTTCTAATTTNACCTTTGATCTTTTGTCATTNGTAAAATAAACAGATCTAGCTAATTCAANAAAAGTATTATCAAAAATTTTATCTCTTTCACAATCGCGAATATCATCTTCTATTTTCCATAAAGATAAATTTATATTTTTTAGTTCAGTTTTTAAAATATTTACTCCATCTGTTCTAGATAGATCATCATTATATATTTTCATTAATAAATTATACTCATAATTAATATTTTTAAGTTTATTGCTATCAACAATAAATTCTTTTTTTATTTCAAGAATTGTTATTTTATCAACAAGCTCTCCTGGCGAAATTGGGGTATTTATTTGATCTGACATTATTAACACCTTCATATATAATTAATTAACGAATAAAAAAGATTTCCATTAAATGGTTTATATTATAATCATATATAAAAAGGTAGGAATTATATGAAAAAATCATATAAAAATATTTTAGTCTATTCTGGTGGTGAAGCTATAGGTGACGCTTTATATAAATTAAGCTTTATACAAAATTTAAGATATAATTTTCCTGATAGTCATATTACATGGCTTGCAGGACAAGGTGATACAGAATATTCTAAAACTCTAAAGCCTATAATAAAAAAGTTAATTGATAATGTAATAGATGATGTGAAAGTTGGATATAAACCTTTTTCCGAGTTTTTTAGATCGAGTCCATTAATAGAAAAATATGATGTTATAATTGACACACAGACTGTAGTCATGCCTACGCTGCTTCTTAAAAGAGTAAAACATACAGTGTTTTTATCGGCAACTGCTAAATGGTTATTTTCTGATTTAAAACCAAATAATTTTTCTATAAAATTCTCTTCTTTTAATGAAAGACTTAATCAATTTATATTATTACTTAAAAATAATAAGATGAAATATTCTAATGACGATATTATTTTAGATAAAAAATACCATAAGTTAACTGATCAACTTTTACCTAAAGGAGAAGATTACATAGGTATATCTCCTGGAGCGGGTGATAAAAGTAAAATATGGCCAATAAATAAATTTATTCAATTAGCACAAATACAAATAACAAAAAATAGAATTCCTGTTTTCTTTTTAGGTCCTGATGAAAAAAATTTATTAGATTTTATAAAAAAAGAAGTACCAGAAGCTATTTTCCCTGAGTGGACAGAATTAGCTATTAATAGTGGCATTAAAGGCCCTATATTAGTTATTGCTTTAGCTATGAAACTTAAAGTTGCAATTGCGAATGATTCTGGAACAGGTCATATGTTTGCTTTATCTGGAACTAGTTTAGTTTCATTATTTAGTAAGCATAATCCTATAAAATACGCTCCTAATGCCAAAAAGTTAATAATATTAGATTCAAAAACATGGGGAGGCACTGATCCAAACCTTATTCCACTTAAAGAAGTTGAAAATAGTATAAATAAGTTATTTTGATATTATTAAAATTTATATGCTCATATCTAATAAACTATAATCTATAATATCTTTTCTAGCTTGATCATTCCAAATGTAATTATTTTTTACTTTTTCAAGAGGTCTATAGATATACGCTTTTTCATCAGGATACTTTTGACTTCTAGCACTTATAGCATACTGAATTAATCTTGATCTTTCTATAATATGCTTTTCATCATAAACTCGAGGTCTTCCATGTAAACCTCCTCCTAAAATATTCAATACAGATGCTTTTTTATGGAAACCGTAATTTATCGTTACTCTTCTATCAGCGCTAGTGTTTGCAAATGAACCATGTAGCACTTGTCTATTAGTAATAGCCACATCTCCAGGTCCACAAACTATAGGAACAGCATCTGGTAGTCTTTCTGTGCCTGCTTCTAATACCTTTTTTTTAATATCCACTTTTCCTAATCTATGAGTTCCAGGTACTACCCACACTCCATTGCCGGGTGTACTTTTATAGAGCTGAGCCATAAAATTAAATCCATGAGTATATTGATCCCAATCAGGATTATTCCAGTGAGTTGTTCCGTCCTGATGCCATGCAAAAGATGCGCCTAACCCTGGATCTTTTATAAAATAACCTTCTGTAAAAGGAACAAAATCTTCGCCATTGATATTTTCGGCAACTTTTAATAATAAAGGATGGCCATAGGCTCTTAAAAAAGTATCAGAAAATTGAAGAAAGCCTTGAGTTAAATATATTATTTCATCTGGATCATCTTTTTTAGGCGTTGGTTCTATCATTTTAACTGGATGTCTACCATTTGCTAAATCCGTTCCACCAAAAGGATCTGCCAAGGGTTTAGACCAGTATAAAATATTGGCTTTGCAATTTGAAGCTATAGCGGGTCTTCCTTTGATATCAATTTTTGAAGTTCTATTTACAGGAAATCTTTCTAATACATTTAAATAATCTTTTTCCCAATCATTTAATTCTTGATCAGAAAAAACTTTTTCAAATATGTAAAAACCATTTTTTGAATAAGAATCAATTATTTTTTTGTGAAGAGTTCCATCTTTATTAAACTTTATAGGGCCCCGATTAGAAAGATTTAAAGCACGCTTCTCACCTGCCTTAAGATAATTTTGCATATCAATTTCTTCAGAACCATATCCCATAGTAAAAAATTATATCAAAATTATTATTACTGTAAAATAAAAAAAGGCCTCTATTAAATAAATAAAGGCCTTTCGAAATAATATTTACTAGTTATTTCTGCATTATAAATGTGCCAGAACCTTCGCCCCAACCGCTATCATTCCACCAAGTCATTTTACCTGTAACTCCTTCAAATCGTCCAGTACCATTTACAGCATCACCTGTACATTGGCCATCTGTTCCGCAATGCCAAACTAGTACCCAGAAATCCTCTGATTTAGCATCTTTCATTTTACATGTTCCGTTGCCATCTCCATTAATAAATAAAGCAGGACACATAAAGTTAGTTTGGATAACATCACCATTTTCCATAGTCATCATATTTGTTCCAATAAAAGCACCTGATACAGAAAAATGATCTCCGTTATTAACTATGTTCATATTTGTGAAGTCACCACCATATTTCATAGTCATTTCATGATGACCAGCAGTAGAAGTTTTAACAAATATTACAGCAGTAAAAATTGTTAGAATTATTATCTTAATTAATTTCATTTTTATTTCCTATTTAAAATTATGGTTTAGTATAATTAAGTGATTGTTTACAGCGATTAGACCCATTAGCTCCTAGATCGTAGCACGCCCATGGACCACTTCCTGTCCACCCAGCATATTTCCCTGTTCCACCAATAATAGTGTTAACACCCTTTTGTGTGTCTCCAACGAAACTAGTATATAATCTATCTCCATCAGCATCACCCCAAGCGCACCATCCTTTGTTTTCTCCAACACCATTATTTACTTCAAAAGCTGCAAAACATTGAGCTTCTCCATTATGGAGATAACCAGAACCGCTATCATTAAAAGTAGCCCCTTTATAAACGCCTGTTCCCATTATATGTCCTTCTCCAACTGGAATTACAGTTACAGGTCCAGCAGCCCATCCAGTATGAAAATCAAATGAACCTTTATGTCCATCAGCTAAAGCAGCATTCATTATAAAAAAAGACGCAACAAATGTTATTATTATATTTGATATTTTAGTCATTAAATTATTCCCCCCAGAAATTTAATATATAAATATTATTTTTAAGAATCATTCTCATTTCAAAATGCTATATTTAAACAAACTTGTAGTCAACAATTAAATACTTATAGTATTTAATTATTTCATAAGAAGTAAAACCACTTAGTTTAAAATTATTTTATTAAAGACTCTTTAATTTGTGACCAAGGCATCCATTTACAATAAAAGTTTACTTCAGTATTATTCTTTGCCTTAGAACCAGTTGTAT
This sequence comes from Candidatus Pelagibacterales bacterium, assembly GCA_002684605.1. The sequence continues at coordinate 23,151 of NYVM01000012.1, forward strand.
AAAAAAACTTAAGATTTAAGGTAAAATTATTTCTATTAATAGAAGCATAATACTTCATAACTTTAGATGAATTCTCTCCTTCCCATTTAATTTCCTTATCATCATGGGAATATTTAGAAATTAAGAACTTACTTATTTCTATAGGAGATCTTTGTTTAATAACTTTTATTCCATAAACGTTATTATCATTAAAATAATAAATTAAATTCTTTGCAGGCGCTCTTTTAGATTTTTGAACAGCATTCTCACATACTATCCCGTTAGAGTCTATTTCATTGGAAGAGCTTTGATTTGACAGAAAAAAAATAAATATTGTTAAAAAAATAAATTTCATATAATTACTTCATTCTTGTCATTTACTTTTGTTATCTACAAATATGGTACTGGCGGACACGAAGGGATTCGAACCCTCGAAACAGTTGCCTGTTTACACCCTTAGCAGGGGCGCGCCTTCGACCGCTCGGCCACGTGTCCAATATGCTTGTAAAATTTCCCGAGCAATGTGTCAAACTAGATATTAATTATTTTCAATAAATTTAAATTGTATTTAAGGAATTGGTATTTCTGTACCAATACTAGGTATATCATAGCCTTTAATAACAGCATCTCTTGATGCAATTTCTTTATACCATCTTAAAACATTTGGGAATTGATTTAGGTCTATATTTTGCCATTCAAACCTAGCTATCCAAGGCCAAATAGATATGTCAGCAATACCATAATCATTACCTGCCACATATTGACTAATGCCTAAGCGAGTGTTTAAAACTCCATATATTCTTAAAGCTTCTTTTGAATATCTATCCTCTGCATAAGCAGATTTTCCACTATTAAATTTAATAAAATGATGTACTTGTCCAAGCATAGGACCCAGAGAAGCCATTTGAAACATTAACCACTCATCTCTTTTCCAACGTTCTTCATTATTACTAGGTTTAAAAATCCCTGTTTTTTCAGATAAATACATTAATATAGATCCTGATTCCATCATAGAAACTTTATTATCATGATCATATATTGCAGGAATTTTGTTATTAGGACTTATTTCTAAAAAATTCTTCTCAAACTGATCGTCTTTCATAATATTAATAGGAAATAATGTATATTCTAGCTTTGCCTCTTCCAACATAATAGAAACTTTTCTTCCATTAGGTGTGCTCCAACTATAAAAATCTATCATAATATACCTTTCTATTTTTTAACTTGATCAGGACGCGGTGAACCTTCTGGCCTATCCATCTCAAAAATATTATCTACTATAGAATAATCTAAATAACCAAGACGAGATAAAGGTTTAATTTTCTTTAAATTAACTTTACCATCCTTTAATACTTCATCATTAATATGTATACCAACCACATGACCTAGAACCATACCATTATATTCATTATCTTCTAAAGTAGGAAGGTCAATAATTTTATATAACCTACATTCCATGTGTATTGGAGATATAGCAAGTCGTGCTGGAGAAACTAAATTTGATTCTAAAATTTCTAATTTAGCAATATCTACTTCACTTTCATTTGGATTGAAAGGAGCTGTTGTTTCATTCATTTTGTCTTTTGCAGCATATGAAACTATATTCACTACAAACTCACCACTATCCCTTATATTAGTTATAGTATCTTTATGCCCTCCCATAGGCTGTTTTCCATTAGTAGCGTACATTATCATAGGGGGGTCTGCAGCAATTCCATTAAAAAAACTATAAGGAGCACAATTATGAATACCTTCTTCACTTTTAGTTGTAATCCAAGCTATAGGTCTGGGTACAATACAAGATTTAAAAGGGTTATATTTTAAACCATGATCATTTTTTTTAGTATCATAAAACATTCATTACTCCAACAATCATGCATTCAGTAACTTAGATAATATTTCATTTACAACTTTAGGATTAGCAGTACCTCCTGTAATTTTCATGGTTTGCCCAACAAACCATCCAAAAAGCTTTTCATTACCACCTCTATATTTATTAACTTGCTCTTCATTATCATTAATAATTTTCTGAACCATTTCCTCTAATTCATCTGTATTACTTATTTGTTTAAGGCCTTTAGATTCTACAATTTCTAAAGCCGACCCTCCTTTTGTAAACATTTCTTCAAAAACTTCTTTCGCTGTCCTTCCAGAAATAGTTCCATCTTGAATTAGGTCAAACAGCTCTCCTAATTTATCAGCTTTAACAGGGCTATCTTCTATACTTTTTTCTACTTCATTCAACATACCAAAGAAATTAGTAATTATCCAATTAGCTACAAATTTAGCATCTCTATTTTTAGAAACTACTTCAAAAAAATCAGCATGCTTTTTATCTGCAGTTAAAACATCTGCATCATAAAAGCTTAATCCGTATTCTGCTTGAAAACGCTCTCTCTTTTGGTCAGGTAATTCAGGAAGTTCTTGTCTATATTTTTCAATTCTTTCCGAACTTATATTTAAAGGTAATAAATCAGGATCCGGAAAATAACGATAATCATGGGCCTCCTCCTTTGATCTCATAGATCTGGTTTCATTTTTAACAGTGTCATATAAACGTGTTTGTTGAATCACTTTACCTCCACCTTCTATTAATTCAATTTGCCTATGTGCCTCATACTCAACTGCTTTCATCATATTTTTAACTGAATTAATATTTTTTAATTCACATCTTGTACCAAACCCTTCACCCGGTCTTCTAACAGATATATTAGCATCACACCTTAACGAACCCTCATCCATATTACCATCACATGACCCTATATATCTTACTATTGAACGCACTTTTCTGAGGTAAGCACCTGCTTCTTCCCAATCTCTCATATCAGGCATAGAAACAATTTCCATCAATGGAACACCAGATCTATTTAAATCTACCAACGATAATTTTGGATGTTGATCATGCATTAATTTTCCAGCATCTTGCTCTAAATGAAGACGCTCAATACCAATTTTTTTAGTTTCTCCGTTTTCTAAGTCTATATTTATCCAACCTTCCCCTACTATTGGTGATGTAAACTGAGAAATCTGATAACCTTGCGGTAAGTCAGGATAAAAATAATTTTTCCTATCAAAAATTGAAATATTATTAATTTTTGCGTTTAAAGCATGTCCTGTTTTAATTGCTTGGTTTATAGCTTCACTATTAATTACCGGTAACATTCCTGGCATGGCCGCATCAACATAACTAACTTGTGAGTTAGGACTAGCTCCAAAATCTGTAGCAGACCCTGAGAATAATTTTGAATTACATTTTACTTGGGCATGAATTTCTAGACCTAAAACCATCTCCCAAGTTCCTGTTTCACCTTGTAATTTTATTGGCTCTCTCATGTTATATAATCCTCATCGTTTATATATATTTAAAATTCGCTGCTTCTTCAATAATACTGCCAATACTAAAGATAGTTTCTTCATCAAACCCTTTTCCAATAAGCTGAAGACCTAATGGACAGCCTTTAGCATCCAAACCTGATGGTATTGAAATTGCAGGTAGCCCTGCAAGACTAGATGGAACAGTAAATACATCATTCATATACATAGTTACCGGGTCAATATTTTTTTCTCCAATTTTAAAAGCACCAGTTGGAGCAGTTGGAGTTAAAATTGCATCACATTTATTAAAAGCCAAATTAAAATCTTCTACGATTTTAGTTCTTACTTTTTGAGCTCTTAAATAATAGGCATCATAGTAACCTGCGGACAATACATAAGTACCAATTAAAATTCTTCTTTTAACTTCCTCTCCAAAACCTTCCGCTCTAGTTTGTGAATACATGTCTTCCAGATCTTTTATATCTTCAGATCTATGTCCATATTTAACACCATCATAACGAGATAAATTAGCTGAAGCTTCTGCTGGAGCGACTATATAATAGGTAGGTAAAGCATATTTGGTATGAGGAAGAGTTACATCAATAACCTCAGCACCAGCATTTTTTAACCACTTAACTCCCAATTCCCATACATTTTGTACATCATTCGATAAACTATCTAGTCTATATTCCTTTGGTATTCCAATTTTCATTCCTTTAATAGATTTTGAACATGCATTGACAAAATCTGGAACATTAATATTTGCAGATGTGGAATCCATGTTATCAAAACCTGACATATTTTGTAATATTACAGCACTATCCTTTACAGACCTTGTTATAGGACCAGCCTGATCTAAAGATGATGCAAATGCAATTATACCCCACCTAGAACATCTTCCGTAAGTGGGCTTTATTCCTACGGTTCCGCAAAAAGAAGCAGGTTGCCTAATAGAGCCACCTGTATCTGTACCTAATGCTACTGGAGCCATTTTAGCAGCGACAGCAGAAGCTGACCCTCCTGAAGAACCTCCAGGTACTAGTGCATTCCCATCAGAACTCCAAGGATTAGTAACTGTTCCAAAATAACTTGTTTCATTAGATGAACCCATTGCAAATTCATCCATACTAGTTTTTCCGATATAAATACCACCAGACTGCCATAACTTAGAAGTCACAGTAGACTCATAATTGGGAATAAAACTCTCTAACATTTTAGAGCAAGCTGAAGTTTTTTCACCTTCAACACAAAAAATATCTTTTATAGCGATAGGCAAACCTTCTAAGGGTAAAGAGTTGTTATTTGACCTTCTTTGATCAGACTTTTTTGCCTCTGATAGAGATTTCTCTCTATTAAAATGAATATACGCATTTAGCTTTGTATCGCTTTCTATAATTTTTAAGTATTCTGAAACAACTTCTTCAGATGAAAAATCTTTTTTATTTAAGCCATCCAGTGTTTCAACGACTCCTAAATCTGTAATTTTTGTCATTTTATTCTATTACCTTCGGTACAGTGAATGAAGTATCTAATTTTTCTGGAGCATTACTTACAATTTTATCTTGATATCCTCCATCCGTAACTTTATCTTCTCTTTCACGCAAGGTCATATTAGAGACTCCTGTCATGGGTTCCACATCACTAATATCTACCTCATTTAATTCTTCTATCCATTTCATAATATTATTTAATTCTTCTGTCATTTTATCTATTTCAGAATTATTAATCTTTATTCTCGCTAAATATGCTACACGTTCTAAAGTTGCTTTATCCAAAGACATTTATAAAAACCCTATCTAAAAAATTTAAAATACTGATAATACTTATATATATATAATATTTTAAATAATAACAGTAACTTTTAGGATTGATTAGCACTCTAAATGACTAACAGCAAGCAACTTAGAAAACTTATTACATTAGATATAAAAGAATTTTCCAACATGATTCCACTTTCTGGTAGCATTCTGGGTTTAGATTTAGGTGATAAGAGAATTGGACTAGCAATCTGTAATGATACTAGGTCTATTTCTACTAGCTTAAAAACTTTAGATAGAGGCAAACTATTAAATGATATAAGCCTTATTAAAAACATCATATTAGATAACAATATAACGTCTATAGTAGTCGGAAGACCTGTTAACTTAGATGGTAAACCAGGAAAAAAATCTCAATCAATAAGAAGACTATCTGAAGAAATTAATAAAAGTCTTAATCTTCCATTGTTACTATGGGATGAAAGGTTTTCTACACATGCAGTTGAAAAAATTTTAATAAGTGAATTAAATCTATCTAGAAAAAAGAGACAAAAAATTATAGATTCTTCTGCAGCTTGCTGGATACTTGATGGAGCAATTAAAACTCTTAAAAATATTAATGTTGACAAATAATTACCAAAACGGTAATTATTTATTGTTAAATTATAGGTTTTAAAATGCATGCTTTAGATAAATGGATTAAAGAAAAATCAATTAGCAGAGCGCAATTAGCAAAAACTTTAGATATATCTTTAGCCACACTTTCACGATATTTATCTGGAGACAGAATACCTAAACAATCTATTATGCAAAAAATTATTGCCACAACAGATGGCAATGTTAATCCAAGCAATTTCTATGCTACAAAAATTCAAAACATAGCTTATAACAAATATAATCAAGATCATTTATTAGGAATAGAAGGTTTAGAATCTTCAGAAATAACATCTTTGTTAGACAGAGCAGATGATATCATTAAAGATAATAGAATAGAGCCTATTATTAACCACAAGTATAAAGGTAGAACACTAGTTAACTTATTTTTTGAAGATTCAACTCGAACGAAAACATCCTTTGAGTTAGCAGCCAAACGTTTAGGCATGGATGTAATTAATATGCAAATAGAAACCTCCTCTATAAGAAAAGGGGAAAGTCTTCTAGATACTGCCATGACATTAAATGCAATGAAACCAGATATTTTAGTAATTAGACATTCTTTAAGCGGAACTCCACATCTATTAGCTAATAAAGTAAATTGCGCCGTAATTAATGCAGGAGATGGACAGCACGAACATCCTACACAAGCCTTGTTAGATGCTCTAGCAATTAGAAGAAGAAAAAAGAAAATTTCAGGACTAGAAATAGCAATATGTGGCGATATTGCTCATAGCCGTGTAGCAAGGTCTAATATAAAATTACTTATGACTATGGGAGCAAAGGTTAAAGTGATAGCACCTACAACACTTATGCCTCAAGGCTTAGAGGAATATGGAGCAAAAACTTATAATAATATGAAGGAAGGTTTAAAAAATACAGATATAGTTATGATATTAAGATTACAACATGAAAGAATGCAAGGAGCTCATATACCATCCGCTAAAGAATATTTTAAATTTTATGGGTTAGATAGAACAAAATTAAGTTTCGCTAAAGAAAATGCATTAGTTATGCACCCTGGCCCTATTAATAGAGGTGTAGAGATAGATAGCGAGCTAGCAGACGATATAAACAGGACTCTAATTTTAGAACAAGTTGAGCTTGGTGTAGCTATAAGAATGTCTGTAATAGAACATTTAATTAATAATTTAGATAATAAAAAATTTGATATAATAAATGAAAAATGATTTAAAAAATAATATAGCTTTTACTAATGCTCGATTAATTGATCCTCATTCAGGGTTAGATGCACTTGGCGATCTAATAACTGAGGGTAAACAAATTAAAGCTATTGGAAAAAATTTATTTCCTGATGGTACTCCTGAAAATATATTAAAAATAGACTGTAAAGGTAATGTTTTATGTCCAGGGTTTATAGATATAAATACCCATTTACGAGAACCCGGCGAAGAGCATAAAGAAAATATAAATACTGCTTCAGCATCTGCTTTGGCCGGAGGTATAACTAGTTTAGTATGTATGCCTGATACTCAGCCAGTTATAGATCAAATTCCTATTATAGAGTTCATAAAAAAAAGAGCTAGAGAAACTAACGGTGTAAAAATATTTCCAGCAGCTTCCATAACAAAAAATATAGAAGGAAAACAATTAACTGAAATGGGCTTATTAATGGAAGCTGGAGCAATATTATTTACTGATGCTGATAAAACTATTAAAAGTACAAAAGTAATGAAACAAGCACTTACATATGCCAAAAATTTTGATTTATTAATCATGGTATCACCTCAAGATTATGACCTTTCTTTAAATGGAGTAATGAATGGAGGTGCTTTAGCTAGTAAACTAGGATTACCTGGAATATCTAAAGTAGCAGAGATTATCCAAGTAGAAAGAGACCTTAGATTATTAGAGAATACGGGGGGAAGACTACATTTTTCAAATATAACAACCCATGAATCTATACTTGCTATTGAAAAAGCAAAAAATTCAGGATTCAATGTAACTTGCTCAACAGCTCCACATTATTTTACTTTAAATGAGAGAGCAGTTGATGAGTGGAAAACTTTTGCTAAAGTTTTTCCTCCTTTAAGAGAAGAAAATGATAGAGAAGCGATATATAATGCATTACTTGAAAATCAAATAGATATAATTTCTAGCCATCACTCTCCACAGGACCAAGATAGTAAAAGATTACCTTTTGAACAGGCTGAATTTGGAATATCAGGCATGGAAACATTATTACCTATTTCATTAGACTTACATTTTAATGGGAACATTAAATTAATTGATTTAATTGATAAGTTAACAAACCAACCAGCAGAATTACTAAATATAAATGCAGGAAAGCTTAAAATAAACTCTCCTGCAGATTTAACAGTTATTGACATAAATAATTCTAATATAATTAATTTAGAAGACATGAAAAGTAAATCTAAGAACTCTCTTTTTGATCAATACAATTATAAGGGAAAAATCTTATATACAATAGTAGATGGCAGAATAGTTTTTGAATCCTCTAAAGTGAAATAGTAAAAATATGTTTATATTTATAGAAAACTTTGTTCAACTCATTAAATATCAAAATATTATTATATTTTTATTATTTGGCTTTATAATTGGTTCTATTCCCTTTGGTCTAATCATTGTGAAAATTTCTGGTTATGGAGATATAAGAAAAATAGGATCAGGAAATATTGGAGCAACAAATGTTTTAAGGACTGGAAATAAATTTATAGCAGTATTAACATTAATATTCGATGTATCAAAAAGTTTTATAATACTATATCTGGCCCAAATTATTTTTAAACCAATACTTAATGAAAGCCTTTTAGTAACTCTTCTTTTAAGTTTGAGCTTATTATCTATATTAGGTCATATGTTTAGCCCTTTTTTATTATTTAAAGGGGGGAAAGGAATTGCAACCTCAGCTGGTATTTTGTTATTCTTAAGCTGGCCTTGCGCTTTACTTGCTATGTCAATATGGCTTTTATTTGCTTTAATTTTTAAAACTTCCTCTTTAGGGGCATTGTCAGCGAGTATAAGCGCTCCTGTGTTATTTTGGATAATAAGTAAACTCGTTGAAATAGAATTACTGCCAAATAGCTTAAATATTAATAATATAGAAATATATATTGTATTTATAATAACAGTACTAATATGGACTAAACATATTCCTAATATTAAAAGAATATTTAAAGGAACAGAATCAAAAATATAAAGATAATGCAATAATTAAAAAAAAAATAATTTGCTAAAATTATAAAAGATTATTAATGGTGAATTTATATTAAAATTTATATAAGAGATATTTATGAATATTGTTATTGTTGAATCTCCTGCAAAAGCCAAAACTATTAATCAATACTTAGGAAATGATTATAAAGTTCTAGCATCTTATGGACATATTAGAGACCTACCTAACAAGAAAGGGTCCGTAGTGCCAGAAGAAGAATTTTTGATGAAGTATGAAGTGCAATCAGACAAAAGTAAGCACGCAACAGCAATAGTAAAATCAATATCTAAAGGTGACACTTTATGGTTAGCCACTGATGCTGATAGAGAAGGCGAAGCCATTGCCTGGCATATACATACTTATTTAAATGAAAAGAATAAATTAAGTGATGTAGAAATAAAAAGAGTTGTTTTTAATGAAATTACTAAGAATGCAATATTAGAAGCTTTTAAAAAACCAAGTGAAATAGATATAAATATGGTAGATGCTTATCAAGCAAGAAGAGCTTTGGACTACCTTATGGGATTCACTTTATCGCCCGTCTTATGGAAAACACTTCCAAGAGCAAAATCGGCAGGCCGTGTCCAATCTGTTGCTCTTAAGTTAGTTTGTGATAGAGAAACAGAAAGAGAAAAATTCAAACCTAAAGAATATTGGACCATTAATTCAGGCTTCAAAAATAATAATGGAGAGTCTTTTATTGCTAACTTAAATATTCTTGATAGCAATAAATTAAAAAAATTTGATATACATTCAAAAGTTGAAGCAGATAAAGCTTTAGAAAAAATTAATAATGTTAATAACTATACTGTTATAGAAATTAAAAAAAAGCGTGTGAAAAACCATCCCACTGCGCCTTTTATAACTTCTACTTTACAGCAAGAAGCATCTCGAAAACTAGGTATAGGTGCAAAAAATACAATGAGGATTGCCCAGAGTTTATATGAAGGAATTGAAATTAATGGAGAAACAGTAGGGCTAATATCTTATATGAGAACTGACTCAATTCATCTATCCGATACTGCAATTGAGCAAATAAGAAACTTAATAACTGTGAAATTCGGAAAAAATTATTTGCCAGAAACACATAGAATACATAATAAAAAATTAAATAATGCTCAGGAAGCTCATGAAGCTATAAGACCAACAGACGTAAACAGAACTCCAGAAACTATTAATAATTATCTAGATGAAAGACAAAGACTTTTATATGAATTAATTTGGAAAAGAACAATATCTTCTCAAATGGAAAGTGCTGACATAGATCAAGTTAGCATAAATATTGGATCTGAGAATAGCGAAATACAATTTAAAACTACAGGTTCTATTATAGTTTTTGATGGTTATAAGAAAATATACACAGAGGATAAAGATGATATCGATGATGAAGATAAAAACAATAGTAATATACCTAATGTTTCAGAAGGAGAAATCTTAAAATCATTTGAAGTAAAGTCATTTCAACATTTTACTGAACCTCCACCTAGATATACAGAAGCTTCCTTAGTAAAAAAGCTAGAAGAATTAGGTATTGGTAGGCCTTCAACATACGCATCTATTGTTTCTGTTATTAAAGACAAAGGCTATGTAAGGTATGAAAAGAAACGGTTTGAACCAGAAACAAAGGGACGAATAGTCACGGCATTTTTACATGGTAATTTTAGTAATTATATTGAAGAAAACTTTACGGCTAAGCTAGAGGCACAACTTGATGACGTTTCTAATGGAAAAATGAAATGGAAAAAAACCCTAGAAAATTGGTGGCTTCCATTTAAAGAAACAATAGATAGCGCATCTTCATTAAGGGTAAGAGATGTAGAAAAACAAATAGATAAAGACTTAGGACCTCATTTCTTTCCTCCCATGGAAGATGGAAGTGATCCAAGAAAATGTCCAAAATGTAAGGAAGGCATCTTAAATATTAGGTATGGCAGAAGTGGCGGTTTTATAGGCTGTTCAACCCATCCAGAATGTGATCATACTGCGAAATTAGTTGTTGGTAAAGGCAAAGAATCAAGCAAAATAGAACCCATTAAATTAGGTGAAAACAAAGATGAGTTATCTATAACTTTGAGAGTTGGACCATACGGACCATACGTACAATTGGGAGAAACTCCTAAAAAAGAAGACAAAAAAGCACCAAAACCTAAAAGGGCCTCTATACCCAAAAATATTGACTATGAAAGCATAACTCTTGAAACAGCATTATCTATGCTGGCATTACCTAGAGAAATTGGGCCGCATCCTGTGACGGGAAAAATGATAACAGCTAATAATGGAAGATTTGGACCATATGTGAAGCATGAGAATACATTTGCTAGCGTAAAAGATGATAATGAAGATATTCTTACCATAGGTATTAATAGAGCTGTAGATTTAATAGTAGAAAAAGAAAGTAAACCTCCCTCAAAAAGAAGATTTACCAGGAAAAAATTAAAAAAGTAGTGTTATTATACAATATTAACATACAAATCTTGACACAATCATTAGTTTGTTTATTCTCGCAACAAAATAAAGGGTTATCAAATGGCTAAACCAACTAGAATAAAAATAAGACTTAAAAGTACAGAATCTGGTTTTTTTTACGTAACTAAAAAAAATAGCAGAACAATGACAGAAAAAATGGAAGTAAAAAAATACGACCCTGTTGCTAGAAAGCATGTTTTGTTTAAAGAAGATAAAATTAAATAAATATAATTTAATAATATTCTTCTAATGAATACATCTTTAAATATTAATCCTAATCTTCCTCTCTTAATTTCTGATGCAGATGAAGTTATATTTGAGTTTATGAAAAGCTTTGAAAAGTACCTGCTGTCCAATAATATGTATTTTTCCTATAAATCATTTAAGCTAAATGGGAACATTCATAAAAAGAAAACTAATAACCCAATAGATAGTACTAGTATACCGATAATTATATCTGATTTTTTTCAAGAATATGCCATTAAGATGCCTTTAATTAAAGGAGCTAAAAGTGCATTAGAAAAATTAAGTAAGATCATGAATGTTGTTATATTATCTAATATTCCTCAAAAATATGCTGCTGATAGAATACAATGTTTTAAAGATAACAATATGAACTATGCATTTATTAGTAATGAGGGAACCAAAAACATTAAATGCTTAGAGTTACAAAAACTTACTAATAAAAAAGTTTTTTTTATAGATGACCTACCTAATCAAATATATTCTGTCAGAGAAAACTGTACTAATATAACTACTATACATTTTCTACAAAATAAAAAGCTACTTAAGATAATACCTAATGTAAATGATTGCGATTTCAAAACAGATAATTGGGAATCAGTACTAAAATTTATTTATAAAAATATTTAGCATTTTGGCTTTTCATAGTATTTTATTGCCTGTAGGTCTCCAATAACTTGATACTCTAAATAGTCAAAAATTACTTTATTAACTACACCCGTTTCAGAATCTACTATAATTTCAATTTCATTTTCCGGTCTTATCGTATTTTTAAAATAATTATAACTTGCAGACCTAATTACCTTGTAAAGATTTCCTTTAATGAGAGTACTCTTAGAAAAAGAGCTAACATTATTTAAAGAGTCATAATCTTCTCCAGTAAAAACTATATAATTAGCAAAATTTTCATCACCTATATCATAAAGACTTAATAAAAAATGTTTCATAGGAAATAATGTATTGGATGGTATATTTATAACTTTATTATGAGGAGATATGTAAATAATTTTTCCTATATCTCCTTTTATATAAGCTTCTCCCTCATATGAAGAAACCTCTGTGTTATTTACTATCGTTTTAGACATAAACCTAAAAGCATCATGGTTTTTAGATTCCCAAATAGAATATCTAAAAATATTTCTCATCTGTGAACCATTTTTATCAGTCATATCTACGGTTGTATTCTGATTAACTACCCAACCATCGCAAGAAAATTTTGTTGTTAAATGCATTTCTCCCATAATATTATGTACTTTTGAAGAGTTTGAAACTTTTCCTATACTCAAATGATAGATCGCCTCATGCGGTTTAAATTTATTCCAACTTTTCTGTTCTGCAACAGCAATATTACTACAAAATAAAATACCATATAAAATAACTAAAATTTTCTTTATGCACATAGTAAAAACTCATTTAAATTAAAAAACTTGCTACATTAAACTTTAACTAATAAATATTCTTATAATATAAATTATAAAGGAATTAATATGAATGATATAGATAAAAAATTACAAGATCTAGGTATTACTCTTCCAAATGCACCTATGCCTGCCGCTAATTATATCCCATATGTCATTACAGGTAAATTAGTCTTTATTTCAGGACAAGTTCCATTTGAAAATGGTGAAATCAAGCATACAGGAAAAGTTGGTAAAGATATTGATGTTGATCTAGCTAAATTAATAGCTAGAATCTGTGCCTTAAATATAATTTCTGTTTTAAAAAATGCTCTTAATGGAGACTTATCAAAAGTAAATCAATGTGTAAAATTAGGTATTTTTGTTTCTTGTACTAATGATTTTCATCAACAACCCGAAGTTGCAAATGGCGCATCTGACTTAATGGTGGAAATATTTGGTAACAAAGGAAAACATGCTAGATTTGCAGTAGGAACTAATAGTCTTCCAAAAAATGTTCCTGTAGAAGTAGATGCAGTATTTGAAATTAAGTAATTAGCTTTTTAATAATGTATTCATTTTCAATAAGCAAAAGTATTAAAAATATTGGTAAGAAAGAATGGGATAAATGTGCAGGAAATGATAACCCTTTTTTGTCATATATATTCCTAAAAAATCTTGAAGATTCTAAATCAATTGGATCAGGAACATCATGGCTACCAAATTATGTTCTTATCAAGAGTAAAAATATAATTGTAGCTGTATGTCCAATGTATATTAAATTGGATAGCCAAGGAGAGTATATTTTCGATCATTCATGGGCAAATGCATATTATAATGCAGGAGGAAATTACTACCCAAAAATTCAGTTATCGGTGCCTTTTACACCAGTAGCTGGTAACAGAATTTTGATAAATAATAATATTAATGAAACAGAATCTAATATTATAATTGAGGCTTTTGCTGAATACTTAATAGAGTTAACTGATGCTAATTATTCCTCATCGCATATTACTTTTTGTACTAACTATGAATGCAAAATTTTAGAAAATAAAAATTTTCTTACTAGAGTTGGCGAGCAATTTCATTGGAAAAATGATAATTATAATTGCTTTGATGATTTTTTAAATTCTTTAAACTCTAGAAAACGCAAGGCTATATCTAAGGAAAGAAGGAATATTAATAATAGTACTATTAAGATTACTCATAAAACAGGAAAAAATATTACTAATACTGACTGGGAGACCATGTATAATTTTTATCTTAATACGTCAGATAAAAAATGGGGACAGGCATACTTAAATAAAAAATTTTTTGATTTACTAGCAAAAAATTTTTCGGATAAAATATTAATTGTGTTTGCTGAAGATAACGATATAAAAATTGCAGGAGCTATGCATGTGATTGGCCATAACACACTTTTTGGAAGATATTGGGGTTCCTGTACTGAAGTCAAATATTTGCATTTTGAATTATGCTATTACCAAGCTATTGATTGGGCTATAAATCATAAATATAAATTTGTTGAGGGTGGAGCACAAGGACCGCACAAAATACAAAGAGGTTATTTGCCTGAAAAAACATATAGCTCTCATTATATTGCAGATGTTAATTTTAGAAAAGCTGTGAAAACATTTTTATTAGAAGAAGTAAAAATAATAAATAATGATATTGAACTAATTAAAAAAAAATATACACCATTTAAAAAGAAATAATACTTCTAAAGTATTTTTTCTTTAACTTTCTCATCTAGCTTAACATTAAATACAAAAACTCCTTCCTTTATGGATACCTTTATATGTCCACCATTTGCCAAGTCTCCAAATAAAATTTTATCTGCTAAAGGTTTTTTTATTTTTTCTTGTATTACTCTTGCTAAAGGTCTAGCTCCGTATACAGGGTCAAAACCTTTCTCAGCTAATAAAACTTTTGCTTCTTTATTTAATTCTATAGTTACTTTTCTTTCTTCTAGTTGAGCTTCTAACTGATCAATAAACTTATCAACAATCTTTTCTATTACACCTTCATTAAGGTTTTTAAATTTAATAATAGCATCTAATCTATTCCTAAACTCTGGAGCAAATAAATTTTTAATAGCAGTTGTATCATCTCCTAAACTATTCTTCTTTCCAAAACCAATTGGTGTTTTAGCTAAATCAGCTGCACCTGCATTAGAAGTCATAATTAAAATTATATTTCTAAAATCTATAGTTTTACCATTATTATCTGTTAGTTTTCCATGGTCCATTATTTGCAATAATATATTGAATAAATCAGGATGCGCTTTTTCTATTTCATCAAGCAGTAGAACAGCATGAGGATTTTGATCTACTTTATCTGTTAACAAGCCTCCTTGATCAAAACCTACATATCCTGGAGGAGCCCCTATTAACCTTGATACAGAATGCCTTTCCATATACTCAGACATATCAAACCTCATCAACTCTAACCCTAAATTTCTTGCAAGTTGTTTTGATATTTCTGTTTTTCCTACGCCTGTTGGTCCTGTAAATAAATAGCAGCCAATAGGTTTTTCCATATCCCTTAAGCCAGCTCTTGACAACTTAATAGCATCTGATAACTCGCCTACAGCCTCATCTTGTCCATAAACAACTAATTTTAAATCTCTATTTAGGTTTAATAATTGCTCTTTATCGTTTCTATTTACTCTTTTTGATGGAATTCTAGCAATTTTAGCTATGATGTTCTCTAAATCAGAAACTCCAAGTAATTTTTTTCTTCGTGAAGGTGGTAATAGCCTTTGAGACGCTCCCAGTTCATCAATAACATCTATAGCTTTGTCGGGTAGCTTTCTATCACCTATATACCTATCACTTAAATCTACTGCTGCCTTGATTGCAGCCTGTGTATATTTTACATCATGATGCTCCTCATAATAAGACTTGAGTCCAATCAAAATTTTAACAGCATCTTTTTTTGTAGGCTCTGCAACATCTATTTTTTGAAACCTTCTAACTAAAGCCCTATCTTTTTCAAAATGACTTCTATATTCCTTATATGTAGTAGACCCTATGCATTTCAATTCACCTGATGCTAGTGCAGGTTTAAGTAAGTTAGATGCATCCATAGATCCTCCGCTAGTAGCACCAGCTCCTACGACAGTGTGGATTTCATCTATAAATAAAATAGCCTTATCATTTAATGAGACCTCTTTTAATATTGCTTTTAACCTTTCTTCAAAATCACCTCTATATCTTGTTCCTGCAAGTAATGTTCCCATATCCAAACTATAAATTATAGCATCTTTTAATATATCTGGAATTTCATTATTTATAATTTTTCTTGCTAATCCCTCTGCAATTGCTGTTTTTCCAACACCAGGGTCACCTACATATAATGGGTTGTTTTTTGACCTTCTACATAAAACCTGAATAGTTCTATTTACTTCATCTTCTCTTCCAATTAAAGGATCTATTTCGCCTTTTTGCGCCTTTACATTTAAATTAACACAATATGTTTCTAAAGCACTTTTTGGTTTATTTGTCTTAGCCTCATCCTTATTAATATTATCTTGCTCACTAAAATTAATATCTTCTTTTCCTCCATGACTAAGAAAAGTTACTGCGTCTAAACGAGTCATTTTTTGTTTATTTAAATAATATACTGCATGACTTTCCCTCTCACTAAATATTGCTACTAATATATTAGCTCCCGTAACTTCTTCATTTCCTGACATTTGTACATGATGAGCTGCTCTTTGAACCACTCTTTGAAAAGATGCTGTTGGCTTTACTTCACTACCTTTATTTATTTTTAATGAGGTTAATTCATTTATAATAAAATCATGTATAATTGCTCTTAATTCTTCAACGTCAATATTACATGATAATAAGACTTCATTTGCGTCTTCATCATCAATTAATGCTAATAACAAATGTTCTAATGTGACATATTCATGCTCATTTGTTGATGCTAATTCGAAAGCTTTATTTAAAGTTTTTTCGAGTCTATCTGATAACATTATTCTTTTTCCATTGCACATTGAAGAGGATGTTGATTTTTTTTAGCAAAATCCATAACTTGTACTACTTTTGTTTCCGCAACTTCATAGGGGTATAAACCACATACACCCATACCTTTTTGATGAACATGTAACATTATTTGGGTTGCTTCAGCTCTTGATTTTTTAAAAAACCTTTCTAAAACTAATATAACAAACTCCATTGGCGTATAATCATCATTCATTATTAGAACCTGATAGAAAGATGGTTTTTTAACTTCTATTTTTTCTTCAATAATAGTTCCTGTATTATTAGAACTTGTATTGTTTTCTTTTGAACTCATAATATATTTATATCCTCATCAGACAATTACTTACTAATATAATAGTATTCTAAATAGAAACAATACTATATTTAATTATATATAAATAATTATTTTAAACTTAAATCAAATTTCTTTAAATAATAACTTAATTCTTCTTGAAGTTTATTAAGTGAATCTTGGCTATCTGCCTCAATTCTAGCAACTAGTACAGCTTGAGTATTTGAAGCTCTCAATAACCACCAACCAGAATCTTTTTGCACTCTTAATCCATCAATTTTATTTACTATTAAACCTGCTTTATCAAGTAATAACGATAAATCTTTTATAATAGAAAACTTTACTTCATCTGGACAATTTATCTTAATTTCTTGGGTAGAAAAGGTTTTAGGTAAACTATTTAAAAAATCATCTAAAGAATAATTATCACAGATTAATTCTAAGACTCTTAACGCGGCATATATTCCATCATCATAACCATAATACCTATCTGAAAAAAATATATGACCTGACATTTCTCCTGCCAATGGTGAAGAAATTTCTTTCATCTTAGATTTAATGAAAGAGTGTCCTGTTTTCCACATTACAGGAATACCTCCCAATCTTTTTATCTCATTAAATAAAGTTTGGGATGCTTTCACATCAGCTATAATTGGTGAATTTGGATGATCTTTTAGTACCTCCTGAGATAATAATGCAACTATTTGGTCTCCCCATATAATATTACCTTTACCAGATACTAAACCTAATCTATCTCCATCTCCATCAAAAGCTACACCAACATCAAAGTTATTATTTTTTACAATTGATATAAGCTCTTCCAAGTTTTTAGGATCAGTAGGATCAGGATGATGAGCCGGAAAAGACCCGTCAATATCTTCATTTATTAAAATATGTTCTCCAGGAAGGCATCTAACTAACTTTTTAATAATATCACCAGCTGCCCCATTACCAGGATCCCAAACTACTTTAATATTCTTTTTAAGATTATTAATTTTAGTAGATTCAAGTAAAGTTTTTATATATTCGTCCTCAATATAATAGTTTTGTGAAGATCCCAAAGAGTAACTCCAATCAGACTTTAAACCTCTTAAACCTATATCAGAAATATCATCACCAAAAAAAGGAACAGTACCTTTCATTATTTTGAATCCATTATGATTTGAAGGGTTATGAGAACCTGTAACCATTATAGCTCCATCTGACTTTAAATGATTTGCTGCATAATATAACATTGGAGATGGACCCAAACCTATATCTACTACTTCTGCTCCAGATTCTAATAACCCTTTTTTAAGACTCTCTACTAAATCTGGAGAAGATAGCCTACCATCTCTACAAACAATAATTTTTTTTGAATCATTACCAAAAGAAGAAGCAAAAATATTACCTAATCTTTCCGCATCTATAGAATTAAGAGTTTCTTTTACTATTCCTCTAATATCATATGCACGTAAAATATTTTTATTAAACTTATGTGGTTCAAACATTTACTAAATATCTCCTCTGCCAACACTAATATATCTAATACCTGCTTCTCTCATTGAATCATGTTTATAAATATTTCTAAGGTCTATAATAATTGGGTTATTTAAAGATTTTTTTATTTTTATTAAATCAAGAGCTCTAAATTCATTCCATTCAGTTATAATGACAATTACATCAGTATTTTCAATACAAGAAAAAGTATTTTCTGTCCAAATCACTCCATCAAATTCAGCCATTTGTTTTGCATTATTCATTCCAACAGGATCATATACTTTAACTTTTTTCGCGCGTTTTAATAACTCAGGAACTATAACTAATGATGGAGACTCTCTCATATCATCTGTATTAGGCTTAAATGTAATTCCTAAAACTGCAATTGTTTTATTTTCAAGAAAGCCAACTGCTTCGGTTATTTTTTTTACCATATTAATCTTTCTGGAATCATTAACTTTGATTACAGTCTCTATTAAATTTGTTCTTGCTCCAGACTCTTTTCCTATCTCTGCAAGTGCTCTTGTATCTTTTGGAAAACATGACCCACCAAATCCTGGCCCTGGGTGAAGAAATTTAGAACCTATCCTTCCGTCAAGACCTATACCCTTTGCAACATCTTGCACGTCAGCTCCAACTTTTTCACAAATGTCTGCCATTTCATTTATAAAAGTAATTTTAGTTGCTAAAAAACCATTAGAGGCATATTTAATTAATTCTGCTGTCTCTCTTTTAGTAAATAAAATTGGTGTTTCTCTTAAGTTTAAAGGCCTGTACAAAGTTTTTAATATAGATTTGGCAAATTCACTCGACACTCCACATACAACCCTATCTGGTCTCATAAAATCTTCTATAGCAGAACCTTCTCTAAGAAATTCAGGGTTTGAAGCTATATCAAAATTTTTACCAATTTTTAGCTCATTTCTATAATTTAAGATATAAGATTCAATCTCTTTTCCTGTACCAACTGGAACTGTTGATTTTGTTACAATTAATTTAGGATTATCATTTATATCAATTAAATCAGCAATTTCTCTAATTACATTATATATATACTTTAGATCTGCCTTATTATTATTGACATTAGTAGGCGTGCCCACGGCTATAAAAATAGCATCACTATCTTTAAACACCTTACTCAAACTAGTTGAAAATGAAAGACGCTTCGCAAACATATTTTTTTTTACTAAGTCTTCAAGACTTGGTTCATAAATAGGAATTATACCATTTTGCAAATTATTTATTTTATTTGTATCTTTATCTACACAAGTAACATTGAAACCAAACTCTGAAAAACACGTTCCAGAAACAAGACCAACATAACCAGTTCCAATAATTGTAATATTCATAATATTTAACCTTTATTTTAAATACTTATTCATAATATCTATAACTTTATTTTTATATTTACTGTTTCTTATCGCAACTGAAATTTGAGCCTCCAGAGCTCCTATAACATTTCCGCAATCATACCTATTTCCATCAAACTTATACCCTATAACTCCCTCATTTTTAATAGTGTTTTTTATAGCATCTGTAAGTTGTATTTCTCCACCAAAACCTACTTTTTTTTCAGATAAAGCATTTAATACATTTGGCAGAAGAATATATCTTCCTATTATAGCTAAATTTGAAGGAGCATCATTAATACTTGGCTTTTCAATCATATTTTTTATAAAATAATAGTTTTTTTCATTATTATCATAATCTATAACTCCATATTTAGAAATATCAGCTGACTCTACTTCTTGAATGGCTACAATATTAGATTTATGATCTTGATATGCACCTATCATCTGTTTAATACATGCTACTTTTGAAATTATTAGATCATCAGGTAATATTACAGCAAATGGTCCATCTATATAATCTCTTGCACACCATATAGCATGGCCTAAACCTAATGGCTCTTCCTGAACTACCTCGATTAAGCTGTCATCAGTAATTATATTCTTTTCTATTCCTTTTAATAAAGAAGCTTTTTTATTTTTTAAATAACTTTCTAATTTTTTATCTTTTCTAAAATAATTTATAATAGATTTTTTTTCGGGAGAACTTACAAATATAAACCTTTCAATTCCCGCCTCTCTTGCNTCATTCATCGCATACTCAATTAGTGGAATATTTAATATAGGTAATAATTCTTTTGGGACTGTCTTTGTAACAGGAAGAAATCTAGACCCTATTCCAGCAACAGGAAATACTACGGTTTTTATTTGTTTTAAATCATTCATTTTTTTGCCTATTTATAATATACTATTGTTCTTATAGTTATACATTACAATTCTATTACATCGTCAATATGCATTTGTAAACGTTCTCTACCATTCCATTCAGATAACTTTAGTCTTCCAATAACATGTGCGTTNTAATTATTCAAAAGACTTCTTCCTAGTGGGGTTCCTATGCACCTAAATGCTATAGCATCAATTCTAGAATTACTTGAATCTGTTAAGCTACATTTAANATGATTCTCNCCTACAATTTTAGAATTAAATAAATTAACATTTTTGATGATAAATTTTGGTTCTGGNTTACCTGAACCAAAAGGCTCTGCTGATTTTAATTCCTTAATTAATTCTGGTATTGCCCCACTAATTGAAACTGTTAGATCGACATAATAAATAGTTTTATTATCTTCAAGTTGGTTTTTATTTTTTTTATTAAGAAATTGTCTTAGCTTGTTTACTTTAGCTTCATCCATTGTTAGTCCACATGCCATAGGATGGCCGCCTCCATTAATAATTATATTTGACTGTTTTGCTGTAGTAATTAATCTGCCTAAATCTTTNCCTGCTATAGATCTTCCTGAACCTTTAGAATTCAAACCATTCTCAGTTATTATAATTGCGGGCTTACCATATAATTCAACTATNCGGCTAGCTACTATCCCTATTACTCCTGGGTGCCAATTCTTACTACTTAAAACTAAAATTTCATCAGATTCATAACCTAATGCAAGGTTTTTTGCTTGGTCTAAAACTGATGCCTCCAATTGTTTTCTTTCTTCATTCAATCCATTCAAGTGAAATGAAATTTCTTTAGCTTCACTTATATCATCAGTAGTTAATAATTTTGCTCCTAAACCAGATTTGCCTACCCTTCCACCTGCATTAATTCTTGGCCCTAAAAGAAAACCTGCATGAAAGACACTAGGCATGTCGTCTATTTCAGACACTTCAAATAATGCGTTGATGCCATTATTTTGCCTTTTTGACATTACTCTTAGGCCCTGTTTAACCAATGCTCTATTAGCTCCAACTAATGGAACAACATCACATATCGTTCCTAAAGCTACTAAATCCAATAAAAATGATAAATTTGGTATATTGCTCTCATCAATAAATTTAATTTCTACTAATTTACTTTTTAAAGCACCCACTAGCATAAAAGAAACACCTACTGCTGCNAGCATACCTAGACCAGTGTTATCGTCTATTCTATTAGGGTTGATTACTGCTATAGCACTAGGCAATTTAGCTTCTGGTGCATGGTGATCGACAACTATAATATCTAANCTTATATCTTTAGCGTAATCCAGCTCCTTAAAGGCTGTCATTCCACAATCAACTGTTACTACTAAAGTTACCCCTTGATCCTGCAAAACCTGTAATGCATCTATATTTGGACCATACCCCTCTTTTATCCTATCAGGAATATATATTATAGGCTCATTACCAAATAATTTAAAAGATTTATATAAAACTGCTGATGAAGTAGCGCCATCTACATCATAATCTCCAAATATTGCTATTTTTTCTTTATTTATAAATGCTTTAGATATTCTATCTANTGCCAAATCCATATCTTTAAGTAGCATTGGAGATGGCAGCTGATTTCTTAAACTAGGGTTAATAAAATCTTCTGCTTTATCTGTGGTTATGCCGCGACTACAAATTAATCGAGCCAACAGATCACTTATATTAAGGTCTTGNATTAACTTATTAACTTTTCTCTCTTCTATGGGNTTTATTGACCATTTTTTTTTATTTACAGAAAAGTAATAATTACTATTCAATATTAATCTTCAACAAGGCTTTTTTTAGAAAAATTATGTTCAGCTGATATNGTTCGAACAGTTCCTGTTTTAGACCTCATTATTATAGATTGAGTGCTTGCTCCAGAGCTCCATCTTCTTACTCCTTTTAACATTGAGCCATCTGTTACTCCAGTTGCTGCAAACATTACTTCGCCATGCGCCAACTCATTCATAGTATAAATTTTATTAAAGTCACTAATTCCCAATCTAGTTGCCCTACCTCTCTCATCGTCATTTCTAAAAGTTAGTCTGCCCCACATCTGACCACCAATACATCTAAGTGCAGATGCAGCTAGAACTCCTTCAGGTGCTCCTCCACTTCCAACGTACATATCAACGCCTGTCTCTTTACTAGCTGTTGCAATAATTCCAGCCACATCTCCATCTGAAATAAGCATAATTCTTGCTCCAGCTTCTCGTGTCTTATNAATTAACTCTTCATGCCGTGGACGATCTAATATACATACTACTAAATCAGAAATATTAACTTTTTTTGCTTTAGCTAAATTTTGTAAATTACTAAGCGGAGTATTATCAATATTAATTAAATCTTTTTCTAAACCTGGTCCAATAGCAATCTTGTCCATATAAACATCCGGTGCATTTAAAAAACCNCCATCTACCGCCATAGCTATGACAGCAAGAGCATTTGGGCCTCCTGTTGCGCATATTGTAGTGCCTTCTAAAGGGTCTAAAGCTATATCAATCTTTGGACCTTTTCCAGAACCTACTTTTTCTCCTATATATAACATTGGAGCCTCATCTCTCTCTCCTTCACCTATAACAACAGTGCCTTCTATATCCATTGCATTTAAGGCTATACGCATTGAATCAACTGCTGCTTGATCAGCAGCTTTTTCATCACCTCTTCCCATCCATTTAGAGGCTGATAATGCTGCAGCTTCAGTTACTCTAACAACTTCTAAAGCTAGATTTCTATCTAAAATTCCTGTTTCATTTCTATCGGTCATCTATAACTCCTTATTATATTTTATAAATTTTCAACCCTTATTAAATGAGGGTCCATCAAAACTGTATCTAAATTACCTATCTCTTTAATAGCATTTCTTACATCTAATTCATTAGTTTCATGANTTAAAANTATNATATTATTAAAGTCTTCACCTTTATTTCTATCTTGCACTACAGAATCCAGAGAGATATTTTTATTATTTAATATTGTTGTTATATTTGCAAGNACACCTGCAACATCTTGAACAACAAATCTAATATAATATCTACCTACTCTATCTATAATATCCTTATACTCTAATTTTTGATTTAAAAAACTTAAATTATTTTTTAACTTATGATTTCTAGCAGCATTTATAATATCTGATACAACTGATGAAGCTGTCGGATCTGCTCCTGCCCCTTCGCCAATAAAAGTTATTTTATTACTATAGTCTCCTTGAATAAAAACAGCATTTAGCGCCCCATTTATACTTGCTGGCAATGAATTTAACGGGATTAAAGATGGATGTACTCTAAAGTCTAATTTATTTTTTTCTAATTTAGCTATACAAAAAAGCTTGATTACAAAACCAAGCCTTGAAGCGTACTTAATATCTTCTGATGTAATAGAAGTGATTCCTTCTATAAAAACTTTATCTAAATTTGGCTTAGCTCCATATGCAAGCATTCCTAAAATAACTAGTTTATGCGCTGAATCTATACCTTCTATATCAAATGATGGGTCAGCTTCTGCAAAGCCTAATTCTTGTGCTGTTTTGAGAGAATCTTGAAAAGAAATATTATTACTAGTCATATCAGACATAATATAATTGCAAGTTCCATTTAAAATAGCTTCTATTCCTATAATATTACTCGATACTAAGCCATTTTTAATACCATTTATTATTGGTATTGCTCCGGCAACAGCTGCTTCATAATAGATAGATGTATTTTTACCTATTATATTTTTATAGAGTTCAAAACCATGTTTGGCTATCAATGCTTTATTTGCGGTAATAAAATGTTTTTCATTATTAATTGCAGAAAAAGCAAGGTTTTTAGATATTCCATCACTACCTCCAACTAACTCTACTACAGCATCTATATCATCTCTTATTGCTAATTTTTCAGGGTTATTTTCCCATTCATACTTTGTAAGGTCAATATTTCTTTTTTTTGAAAAATTTTTAGATGAAATTGCTTTTATAATAATATTTTTACCAGACTTAAAATTAATACTTTCTATTTTTTTTTCTAATAATTGAATTGTTGCTGTTCCAACAGTTCCTAAGCCTACAATACCTATTGAAAAATTATTATTAAACATTATTAATTATCCTTATCTTTATCTTTATCTTTATCTTTATCTTTATCAAAGAGTACCTTAATATTTTTTATAGCTTGCCTAATCCTATTTTCATTTTCTACCAATCCTATTCTAACGAAACCTTCTCCATTTTTACCAAAACCTATGCCTGGAGCTACAGCTACTTTTCCAGTTTTTAATAACAATTTAGAAAACTCTAAAGACCCAATATTTAAATATTTTTTAGGCAAAGGCGCCCAAACGAACATAGTTGATTTAGGAAGATCCATATTCCATCCAATCCTGCTAAACCCTTCAACTAAAACGTTTCTTCTTTTTAAGTATATCGATCTAATGTCATCAACACATTTCTGCGAACCATTTAAAGCTGCAATAGCCGCAACTTGGACAGGAGTGAAAGCACCATAATCTAAATAAGATTTAATTTTTGTTAATGCCTCAATTAACTTTTTATTACCGACGGCGAAACCTACTCTCCAACCAGGCATAGAATAAGTTTTACTTAAAGAGGAAAATTCAACTGCTATGTTTTTTGCTTTAGGAATCTCTAATATAGATGGAGGAATAAACCCATCATAATATATCTCTGCATAAGCTAAATCCGAGAGAATATAAACACCAAATTTTGTACATATATCAACTATTTCTTTATAAAAATCTAATGATGCCATTTCTGTAGTAGGATTATTTGGATAATTTAGAACCAACACCTTAGCTTTATTATTTGAGCTAGATAAAATATTATACAAAGTCTTAATAAATTTTTCATCTGGCTTACTATCTATAGATTGAACCGCTGCCCCTGCAATTATAAAACCATAAGGATGAATAGGATAACTTGGATTAGGGACAATAACATGATCTCCATTTGCAGTAATAGCAGAAGCTAAATTAGCTAAGCCTTCCTTTGAACCTAATGTAACCACAACTTCTGTATCAGGATCTAAGTCAACATTAAATCTTCTCTTATAATAATTTGATTGAGCCTTTCTTAAGCCTAATATACCTCTAGAAACGGAGTATCTATGAGACTTAGGATCCTGTATTGTTTCACATAATTTATCAACTATATGCTTGGGAGTTGGCATATCAGGGTTACCCATGCCAAAATCAATAATATCTTCGCCTAAAGAACGTTCTTTAGCTTTCATAGAATTTACTTCAGCAAAGACATATGGGGGCAAACGTTCAATTCTATCAAAATTATTTTTAAATACCATATAATATCCTAAAACCTATAATAATTTTATTATTGTAATAATTATATTTTTATTACTATCATCTATATAATTTAAGCTTATATTTTTGTTTTTAATACCATTAGATAAAAATATTTCAAAAACTTCATCTATTAGTTTTATCTTACTAGTTTTTATATTATTTGATTCGATAAGAATATTAAATTCTTCAAATTTTTGCGCCTTAGATATTAGTAAAAGCAGGTCCTTATGATCATTGTTCAAAATTTGCTTATTATAGTTAAAATTTAAAATACCAATTATAATACCTTTATTGTGCTCTACACTTTCAGAATCTAATTCTAAGCTAACTATTTCTGATAATGTTTGAGAAGAAACAGGTTTGTAACCTTGGTTTATAGCATTAGTGTTATCAAGGTTTATAGACCACTCTATTAATTCTTTAATATCCTCATCAAAAGAATAAATAGTTTTTTGATCACAAGAAGCGAAAATGAATATAAATAAAAAACTAATTATTAAAAATAATTTACTCACAGCTAAATTACTTAATTCTAAAAATAAAAATGTTAATTAATTTTTTATGGAAACATTGATACATTGTTTAGGCCTTCTGATTCATTAAAACCCATCATTAAATTTAGGTTTTGAACAGCTTGTCCTGCTGCTCCTTTTAGTAAATTATCTATCACAGAAATAATAATTACTTTATTTGTAACTTCATCATATGCAACTCCAATTTTACACAAATTAGTTCCTCTAACCTCATGAGTAGAAGGAACTCCATCAACAATAGCTACAAACTTTTCATTTAAATATGCTTTTTTAAGGCAATCCTTGATATTATGAATTTCTATATTATGTTTAAGATCTAAATATATTGTTGATAATATACCTCTCTTTATAGGCAATAGATGTGGAGTAAAAACAACTTTAATATCAGAATTATGTATATTATTTAGTTGTGTTTGTATTTCAGGCCTATGTCTATGAGAACCCAATCCATAAGCAGAAAAACCATCAGAAACCTCTCCAAATAATAAGTTATCTTTAAGGGTTCGTCCGGCTCCTGAAACTCCAGACTTAGAATCAATAATTATATTATTATGACTAATTAAATTTTTCTTTATAAGAGGAATTAAGGGCAATAGGGCTGATGTTGGATAACATCCTGGGTTAGCAATAAATCTTGCCCCTTTTATTCTATTTCTATTAATTTCTGTTAATCCATAAATTGCCTCTTTTTGCAAATCTAAAGCATCATGGGCCTTTTGATATACTTTTTCATATGTTTCAGGATCAATAAATCTAAAATCAGCAGACAAATCACATATTTTTATATGTTTTGGAATAGAAGAAAGAATATTTTGAGTTTTTCCATGCGGAAGACAAGATATAACAGCATCTATTCTAGAAAAATCTATGTCCTCAATTTTAATTAACTTTGGCAAACCTAGCCCACTAAGATGCGGATAGATTTCGGATATATTTTTACCTGCTTTACTATCTGCTGTAATATTTATGATATTATAATTATTATTATTTATAACAACCCTAATAGACTCGGCACCAGTATATCCACTGGCTCCAAGAATAGCTAAATTAACAACATTATCCTTATTATAAACTGACATTAAACTACTCCATTAAAAATCTTGAGTAAAAAAAAAGCGGCTGTTTAATAACAACCGCTTTAACAAAAAATAAAATATTTGTTCTATCTTTTAGAAAACTGAAAGCTTCTTCTTGCTTTTGGCTGCCCATATTTTTTTCGTTCTACTCGTCGAGCATCCCTTTTAATTAAACCAGCTGCTTTTAAAGCACCTCTTAATTCTGGCTCATAAAATGTTAAAGCCTTACTTACCCCATGCCTTAATGCTCCTGCTTGTCCAGTATGCCCACCTCCTATTACGGAACAATTTATATCATAAGTTTCTTGCCTCGCTACTATCTCCAAAGGCTGAGATATA
Organism: Candidatus Pelagibacterales bacterium; assembly: GCA_002684605.1. The sequence continues at coordinate 51,410 of NYVM01000012.1, forward strand.
ATGATTCTATGTGTTTCTCTTTTGAAATATTTTTCACATTCTATGCCATTCACAATAATTTTTCCAGAGCCTAATTTTAACCATACTCTTGCTATGGACGATTTTCTTTTACCTGTCGCATAGGCTCTTCCTAGTTTATCAATTTTCGGTAAAACCTCTTTCACTTCCTCTTTAACATCTATTGTTTCTGCAGTAACTTTATTTACTATCACTTCGTTATTTTCAGTTTCTATCATTTATCATCTCTTTTATTTTTTTTATTCATTACAGATATGTCTATTAATTCAGGTTTTTGAGCAGTATGAGGGTGCTCTTCTCCATTATAAATATGCAACTTTTTTAATTGATCTCTTCCCAATGGTCCTTTTGGTACCATTCTCTTAACTGCTAACTGTATGGCTTTTTGAGGCCTTTTACCTTTTAGTATTTCTCCATATGTTTCTTCTTTTATTCCACCTGGATAACCAGTATGCCAATAATGAATTTTTCCATCTGTTTTTTTTCCAGTAAGAACTACTTTATCAGCATTAATTACTATTACATTATCTCCACAATCTGTACTAGGAGTAAAGCATGGTTTATGTTTGCCTCTAACATAGTTAGCTAGTATAACGGACAACCTTCCTAATACTAAGTTTTCGGCATCTATTAACAGCCATTTTCTATTTACTTCAGAAGGGCGAGCAATATAGGTCTTCATAATACATAATCTTTCAAAAAATATAATAAATAAATAATAATTTCGAAGTATGCCTAAAACAAGCAAACTGTCAATATATGTATATAAAAATCATAAAATAAAATTAACTTTATAAAAATTTAAATTAATATAATTAATAACTATGATATAATTATATATATAACCTTTATTACATTACTGGATATAAAATGTCACTAACTAAAAACAACCTTTTACTTTATAAAGAAATTGATAACATTGCTATTTTAACATTAAATAGGCCTAATCAACAAAATGCTCTTTCAAGCAATTTAATGGAAACACTTCTAAAAAAGTTAAACGATATTGAGAATAATAAAAATATAAAAGTTGTTACTATATTTTCTAATGGAAACAATTTTTGTGCGGGGCATGATTTAAAAGAATTAAATCTTGATAAAAGTGAACAAAGGTTTAAAAAAATTTTTGAGCTTTGTAGCAAGCTAATGTTAAAGATTGTTAAGTTGCCAAAGCCCGTTATTGCAGGAGTTCAAGGAATAGCTACAGCAGCAGGTTGTCAATTAGTAGCTAGTTGCGATTTAGCAATAGCATCAAATAACTCAAAATTTGCGACTCCCGGAGTTAATATTGGATTATTTTGCTCTACTCCTATGGTAGCTGTTTCCAGAAATGTAAACAGAAAGCAAACTATGGAAATGTTATTACTAGGAGAGTTTATTCCTCCATCTAAAGCTCAAGAAATAGGCTTAATTAATAAAATAGTAAATGATAAGGATTTAAAAGAGGAAACTATTAAAATGGCAAAAACTATAGCTCTAAAGTCTCCAACTACAGTTGCAATTGGAAAAGAAGCCTTTTATAAACAATTAGAAATGGGTATAGAAGAAGCATATAAATACACTAGTCAAGTAATGAGTAAAAACATGCTTGAAAAAGATGCTCAAGAAGGAATATCTGCTTTTATTGAAAATAGAAATCCCAAATGGTCAGATAAATAGGATGTATAAATGTTAAAAAATGAAGATATTATTTATGATGATCATTATATAAGAAGTATTTTAGACAATACTAAGACTATTGCTATGATTGGTTTAAGTTCTTCATGGCAAAGACCTTCTTATTTTGTGGCTAAATATCTATTAGATAGAGGATATAAAGTATACCCAGTTAACCCTAGAGAAGCTGGTAAAAAAATTTTAAATCAAAAAGTATATCCAAGTGTATCTGAGATCAAAGAAAATATAGATATGGTTGATATATTTAGAAAATCTAATGATGTAGACTTAATAATTGATGATATTATAAAGATCAAACCTTCAACTATATGGATGCAAATTGGAGTTATAAACTTTAAAGCTGCTAAACTGGCAAAAAGAAATAAAATTGATGTAGTTATGAATAAGTGTCCTAAAATTGAGTATAGTCGCCTTTCAGGAGAATTAAGTTGGGCAGGCATAAATTCTGGAGTTTTTCATAATAAAAGAAGAATCATTAGGCCAATTATTAATTAGATTGTTATATTTTTATTATGAGTGTACCCAAAAACAATTATAAATTCGAAACTAGAACTATACATGCAGGTTCTGCACCTGATCCAACCACAGGCGCAAGAAACACACCAATATATCAAACTACTGCATATACATTTGATAGTCCTGATCATGCAGCTTCTTTATTTAACTTACAAAATTTTGGATTCATATATAGTAGATTAGGTAATCCTACCGTATCTGTATTAGAAGAAAGAATGGCAAACTTAGAAAATGGNAGAGCAGCTGTAGCTTGTGCTTCTGGTCATGCNGCACAACTNTTAGCTCTACATCCTCTAATGGAGCCTGGTGATAGAATATTAGCCTCAAAAAATCTTTATGGNGGCTCAATAACACAATTTAATCACGCTTTTAAAAAATTTGGATGGGGTGTAGATTTTGTTGACGCTACTAATATTAAAAATATTAAAAAAGTATTGAATAATAAGCATAAATGTATTTTTATTGAAAGTCTTTCTAACCCTAACGGAGTTATCTTAGACATAGAGAAAATTGCNTTAATAGCAAATAATGCAAAAATACCATTAATTGTAGATAATACTATGGCAAGTCCATATTTAATTAAACCCTTCGAATGGGGAGCTGACATAATCACTCATTCTTTAACAAAATTTGTAGGAGGACATGGTAACTCTATGGGTGGAGTAGTAATCGAAAGTGGAAAATTTGACTGGTTTCAATCAGATAAATATCCTTCTATGACTGAACCTTCAGAATCATATCATGGCTTAGTATTTGCAGAAACCTTTGGGGACTTTGGTTATTCAATGAAAATTAGAGCNGACTCCCTTCGAGATCTTGGTTCNACTTTATCACCAACTAATGCATTTTATTTTATTAATGGTCTTGAAACATTGCATTTAAGAATGGAAAGACACTGTAAAAATGCATTAAAAGTTGCAAATTTTCTTGAATCTCACAAAAAAGTTGCATGGGTCTCTTATGCGGGACTTAANAAAAGCAAATATCATAGCCTTGCAATAAAATATATGCCTAAAGGNGTTGGACCNGTTTTTACTTTTGGCTTAAAAAATGTNAACGAAGCAGGAAAAATAATTATTAATAAAGTTAAAATATTTTCCCATGTTGCAAATGTTGGTGATACAAGAAGCTTAATACTTCATCCTGCCTCTACTACACATAATCAACTTTCTGATGATCAAAAAATATATGCTGGTGCAGGACCAGAAGTAATAAGATTATCTATTGGCATAGAGCATCATGATGACTTAATCCAAGACCTGAAAAATGCCCTAAGTAATATTTAATTATTATTTTAGATAATTTATCTATNAGTAANTAAAGCTGGTCGGAACGGCCGGATTCGAACCGACGACCCCTGGTCCCCCAGACCAGTGCGCTACCAAGCTGCGCTACGTTCCGAAAAACTATTTATTAATTATTTATAATGTCACTGATATCTTTTTTTATTTCATGTATTAAGTCTAAATAAGCATTTTCTTGATTATATGATTTTTTTTTTAAAATATTATTTTTTTTTAAAAAAGTTTGCACACCCTTAATTGTATAACCTTCTTCATTTATTAACTTTTTAATATCTTTTAAAAAAGATATATCTTCTAAATTATAATAACGATGCTTATTTTTTCTCTTAATTAATTTTANTCTATCAAATTTATTTTCCCAAAATCGTAAGACATGCGNAGGAACATCTAACTCCTTAGCTACCTCGCCTATAGTTTTATATGCTTCTTTTGTTTTATTCATGTTTAAAACACACCTAAAAAAATTATTTTATATTTAATCTATTTTTTAATTTTTCTGATGCAGTAAATGTAACCACTGACCTAGCACTTATTAATGCATCTTTTCCTGTTTTTGGGTTTCTTCCCATTCTACTTTTTTTATTTTTAACTTTAAAAGTTCCTAATGAAGATAGCTTTAGTATTTTATCTTTTTTAATTGATGAAGATAGACTATCTAATATTAAAGCTACTAACTTTAAAGATTCAGANCTAGGAAGACCTATTTCTTTTTTNATANAATTAGATAAGTACTCTCTNGTAATAGTTTTNGACATNATNNAGCTCTACAATTTATTTAGACTTATATAGAAACATATATTTATAAATAAAAAAACTATTTTTTATCAACCACTAGTTTTAATTTATCTAGTTCATTTTTAATTAATTCATTATAATTACCAACTGACATTTCGGTGGCCAAATCTACTGCATGAGCAAACCCTATAGAGTCAGTTCCACCATGACTTTTAACTACAATACCATTAAGACCTAATAAAACTGCTCCATTGTGTTTTCTAGGATCCATTTTTTTTCTAATTCCTAAAAATGATGACTTTCCAAGTGCGTATGAGATTTTTCCTAAAATNCTTGAGCTAAATACTTGTTTTAAATATTCTGAACAAAGTTTAGCAGTACCCTCTGCCGTTTTTAACATTACATTTCCACTAAAACCATCGCANACCACTACATCAAAGTTACCTGAAATAACTTTATCTCCTTCTACATAGCCTTTATAAAAGTCTGCAAAATGNCTTTCTTTCATTACCCTAGANGCTTCGTGAATTATACTATTTCCTTTATTATCTTCTTCACCTACATTTAAAAATGCTACTCTAGGTTTTGGTCTACCTAATACATTCTGAGCAAAAACTATTCCCATAACTGAAAAATCTATTAGATTTTGACTACTACAATCTATATTTGCGCCTAAATCTAAGGCAACTACTTCACCTGAAATTGTCGGCATAACTGCTGCTAAAGCCGGCCTACTAATTCCTGATAATTTTCTTAAACCAAATATGGACATTGCTAATAAAGCCCCACTATTGCCAGCAGATACTACTGCATTGGCATCTCCTTTTGCAACAGAAGCTATAGCAAGACCCATACTTGTAGTTTTTGACCTTCTCAGAGATTTAGACGCTTTTTCGTCACCTCTAATCCAATCTTCAACATGAACAATTTTAGAGATCTCTTTTAATTGTTTTCTATTTTTTATTAAAGGTTCAATTTTCTTTTCATCACCAAATATAATATAATTTATATTAGGATTTCTAATAGAAGATATGGCTAATCCAGCAATTATTGATTTAGGAGCATTGTCACCACCCATTGCGTCTATTGCTATAGTATATTTTAACATAATATGAATATTATATTAATTACTCTTGATCTGAAGATAGAACTTCTCTACCTGCATAATATCCACACGCAGGACAGATCTGATGAGAAAGTTTCATTTCTCCGCAATTAGGACACTCAGATGAGTTAATTTTTTTTAAAGCATCATGAGACCTTCTTTGCCCTCGCCTTGAATTCGAAATCTTACTCTTTGGAACTGCCATCTCATAATACCTTTCATAATATATATTTATATTCTTATAACTATTTATTAATATTATTCAATACTTCAAATGGATTTTTCTTATTTAATTTAGAATCATCATCATTATTATATATTCTGTTTAAATTGATATCTTCATTATTAATTTTAGGATAAGGATCTAAAAAGGAAGAAAATATTTGTATTCCTACTTCACCAAAATTAATTTTATTATTATATACCGGCTCTGTAAANTCATCATCTAATTGCGATAAATCTAGTTTTTCATGATTAATAAGTTTCATATCAAATAATTTGTTAATTTTAAATTGCANTGGATTTAAACTAATAACACATTTTTGCTCTCCAACAGAATTAACTGTATATTTAGCAAGACTTTCTATTTTACTTACTTTGCTATACTTTATATTCATTTCAAAAAAATCTAATTTTATTAAGTCTAAACGTTTACTTATCTCTATTTTATTTTCTTGATCTATATTTATATATATATGACTATTNTCNTTTAAATATTCTGTAGATATTAATTCATTGTATTGAATAATTATTTTTTTCATTTTAATTTATCTTTTTAATTGTCATATTTTTCTTAAAAAAAGCTTTTACTTGATCATCTTGAGTAGAGTTTAGCAAACATAGAAAGGTTTTAATATATTTTTCTATATATTTAACTTCATCTTTTCTAGGATTAACAGTTCCATAAATATTTTTTTTAAGAACTTTTTTTAAATAATTATTACCTTCTTTAATTGCTTTATCATATGCATTTGCTCTTCCATAGTATGCTGAAACCATAANTTTAATTTTTTTTCCAACTGAGAGGTCTCCGACTCCTATTTCTCTTAATGATCTATCAAAATCTGTAACCATATAATTTATTAATTTTTGAGAAAATAATTTTTCTTCATTACCAACAGAAATTAACCTTCTAATAAAAAAATGACAGTGAAGTATAATTAATTCAAATCTACCGTCTATTGAATCAGGAACACCTCCTTTGATATAAAGGTCCTCATTTCTAGCTAAAAATACGATATTATCATAAAAAATTTTTACTTCATTAGTATTTTTTATGTTTTTAAAAGTATTTGAAAAAAACTTAAGAGACATAATTTTCCTTTATTTTTTTAATTTCTATATTTCATATTTAGAAATATCATGATAAGTATAAAAAAATGAAACTTATATATAAAAAAATATTTTACAAGTTCTTAATTTGTACTTTGCTCTTAATNTCTTTTAATAGCTGCGCAGGAAGAATTAGTAATCATGGTGTATTAAATATTGAAAATAAAATTAATACAATAATNGAAAGAAAATTAGAAAAAGCAGAAGTAGAAGCTCTTTTAGGTCCTCCTTCAACNGTTTCCTCATTTGAATTTAATAAATGGTATTATATAAATAATAAGATAAAACATTTTGCTTTTTTTAAACCTGAAATCATTAAACATAACGTCTATGAACTNATTTTTAACTCTGAAAATCAAATTATAGAAATCAATTTATATGATGAAAAAGATTTAAACGAAATTACATATAATGACGACTTTACTGATACCAAAGGTAATAAAAAAACATTATTACAGAATATATTTAAAGGCATAGGTGGAAGCACTTTAACACAATAAAAAGCTATTATTTAATCGAAGTGTATTTGAGCAGATTTAATATAGATTTATTAAAATATGGCTGTAAATTAATAAGAAAGTATAGCTTTTATATATTATAATACTTAATATTTAATTATTTTGAATACATTTCTTTTGAAATTTAAATATAAGCAGAGGAGCTATTAAGCTCCTCTGCTTATATTTTTGCTACATTAGTGAGCTAATACTGCTAAAAGCATTAAAGCTACTATATTAGTAATTTTAATCATAGGATTAACTGCAGGACCCGCAGTATCTTTATACGGATCTCCTACGGTATCCCCAGTTACTGCTGCTTTATGAGCTTCAGAACCTTTTCCTCCATGGTTTCCATCTTCAATATACTTCTTTGCATTATCCCATGCACCACCGCCAGCAGTCATAGATAAAGCAACGAATAAACCGGTAACAATTACGCCTAATAACATTGCACCTAATGCAGAGAATGCTGCGGATTTATCACCACCTGTTATATAGAATATAATAAAATAGAAAACTATCGGAGCTAAAACTGGTAATAAAGAAGGAATAATCATTTCTTTAATAGCAGCTTTAGTAAGGAGATCAACAGCTCTCTCATAATCAGGCTTACCCTTACCTGTCATTATACCTTTAATTTCTTTAAATTGCCTTCTTACTTCTACAACAACTGATCCAGCAGCTCTGCCTACTGCAGTCATGGACATTGCACCAAATAAATAAGGTAGCAAACCTCCTAATAATAAACCAACAATTATATATGGATTCTTAAGGGAGAAATCTAATGTAACACCAGAGAAATAAGGGAATAGATCAGGGTTAGCACTAAAGTATTCTAAATCAGAAGTATAGGCTGCAAATAATACTAATGCTCCTAAACCTGCTGATCCAATTGCATATCCTTTTGTTACAGCTTTTGTAGTATTTCCAACAGCATCTAGTGCATCTGTAGTTTTTCTAACAGACTCATCTAAATTAGCCATTTCTGCAATTCCACCTGCGTTATCAGTAACTGGCCCATAAGCATCTAATGCAACAACCATACCTGCTAATGCAAGCATACTTGATACAGCAATAGCAATACCAAATAGACCCGCTAACATATTTGCAATTATAATAGCTGCACATATTAGTATGGCAGGAATAGCTGTAGCTTCCATTGATATAGCTAAGCCTTGAATTACATTAGTGCCATGTCCGGTTTCTGAAGCAGCAGCAATAGATTTAACTGGTCTATAATTAGTTCCTGTATAATACTCAGTTACCCATATTAGGAGACCTGTAAGAACTATACCAACAATTCCACAATATAATAGCTCCATACCTGTAAAAGAGATCTCATTTACTGTAAATATAGAACCAAAACCAATTACATATTCAATTGCATAATATATGCCTACAAGAGATAAAGCAGCCGATACTATAAAGCCTTTATATAAGGCTCCCATAATCGAACCACTTTTTCCTAGTTTTACAAAATATGTTCCTATAACAGATGCCAATATACATACACCACCTATAGCTAAAGGAATCATCATCATTTTTTCCATCGCTGATCCTACAAAAAATATAGATGCTAATACCATTGTGGCAACCACTGTTACTGCGTACGTTTCAAATAAGTCAGCAGCCATTCCAGCACAATCACCCACATTATCACCAACATTATCCGCAATAACAGCAGGATTACGAGGGTCATCTTCAGGGATACCTGCTTCAACTTTACCAACCAAATCAGCACCTACATCAGCTCCTTTAGTAAAAATACCTCCTCCTAATCTAGCAAAAATAGATATTAAAGAAGCTCCAAAACCTAGAGCAACTAAAGGATCAATTAATTCTCTACCAGTTGCACCATTACGTAATAATAAATAATATGTTCCTGTAACTGCAAGTAAAGCTAGACCTGCTACAAGCATTCCGGTTACTGCACCAGACCTAAAAGCAACACTTAATCCTTGTGCTAATCCTTTACTTGCTGCTTGAGCTGTTCTTACATTTGCTTTAACCGAAACAACCATCCCAATGTAACCAGCTGCACCAGATAATATTGCACCTGCTGCAAAAGCTAAAGCTACTTTAATACCTAATAAAAAAGCTAACAATGCAAATATTACAATACCTACTATAAAAATAGTTCGATATTGACGATTTAAATAAGCATATGCGCCTGCTTGAATAGCACCTGAAATTTCTTGCATTTTTTCAGATCCCGTATCTGAACTTATTACTGATTTAGCAGTAATTAAGCCATAAACTAAGGCTATTGCTCCACAAGCAATAGCAAAATATAAAACTTCAATCATAATAATTAATCCCGTTATTTTTGTAAAAATCAATAATCTATAAAATAGTCGGTAACATGCCAGAGGTGAGCGCATAGTGCAACATTCTATGTAAAAAATATATTATTTAAAAATGTTTATAGCCCGTAGGTTTTTCTGAAGTATCTAGTAACTTATTATTAAATGAAAATAACCTTAGCCCTTCACTATCTACAATTTTACCAATTATTGCTGAATTATTATCAATCTTATTCATATCTTTAGGGTCAATTGTATACAACAATTCATAATCATCTCCTCCCGTAATTAAAGAGATATGATCATAAATATTTGAAGAAATATAATTTTGAGATCCTTTAGAAAAAGGAATATCTCTAATATATACTTCTGCTCCTACATTACTATTTTTACAAATATGATTTAAATCAGCTAACAAACCATCAGAAATATCAATTATTGATGTAGCATAATTAACAATTTTTTTTCCAATATCTATTCTTGGATTAGGTATTAAAAACTTATTTATTAGAGACTTATCTTCATTAAAATTATATTGCATATTATTCTTTTGAAGTAATTGTAAACCTATAAATGAATCTCCTATCTCTCCTGATACTACAATCAAGTCTCCTTTTTTTGCTCCATTCCTTCCCGACTTTATCCCCCCGTTATCTCCTAAAGCTGTAATAGTAAAGATAAGTGGACCAGAGTATGATGTAGTATCTCCTCCAGCTAGAAAAATATCATACTCTATTAAAGCTTTTCTAAAACCATCAGCAATTTTATTTAAATCCTTATTTTTAAAACTACTAGGAACATTAATAGATGAAAAAATACTTAAAGGTGTTGCACCAAAAGTAGCTAAATCTGAAAGAGCTCTCAATACAGACCTTCTCGCTTGAATATCAATATCTGTTCCAAGAGGAATATGAACACCCTCAATAGAGGAATCTACACTGATCACAGCATTATTAATATTTGTAAATAATGCACAGTCATCGGATAGTTCTCGTGCTTCTTTTTTGCCAAAAGAAAGGGGGCGAAGTTTATTTTTTATAAAACTAAACTCATTTTCCATATAATTAGCACCTTAAAAATTGAACAAAAACTATTTTTCATCTCTATATTTAAGTGAAACTTTATCTAAAACCCCATTAACAAAATTAACTTCAGATTTATTAAAAAAACTTGAAGCGATATTAGTATATTCATTTATTACTACTTTAGAAGGTATGCTTGCATGATTCTTAAATTCTATATAAGCACATCTTAATATATTAGTAATTGTTGGATCCATTCTTTCCATAGACCAATTACTTTCTAGGAAGCTTGATAAAGAAACATCTATTACATCTTTATTACTAAAAACACTATTGACTAATGTAAGAAACCAGTTTTTATCTATTTTTAAATCTTTAAACTCTTCCATATTATTATTTATATTTTCAATAGTTTGGTAAATTTCAGATATATCCATATCATTTATAGTGTCTAATTCTTCTAATTTCATTTTTTTATTAAAACCAAACTGAAAAAGTGTTTGTACAGCTGCTAATCTTGACAATGATTTATTAGAATTTATATTCATTTATCTTTGCCTTTGAGGACTTCCATCATCCTTATGCATGCTAAAGCTGCAGCTTTACCTTTATTTAAACCGTTAGGATTAGATCTAACTAATGCTTGCTCTCTAGTCTCACAAGTTAAAATACCATAGCCAATAGGCAAACCTTCTAATGATAATTGCATAAGTGCCCTTGAAGACTCAGTGCATACATAATCATAGTGGGAGGTTTCTCCACGAATGACACAGCCTAGGGCTATATAGCCAATATACTTATTAATTTTTGATTTATGTGCTATTGCGGCAGGAACCTCAAATGCACCTGGTACCTCTATAATATCATAACCAAATCCATAAGATTTAACTGTTTCTATACATTCTTTTTCTAGAGACGCTGAAATGTCAGAGTAAAATCTAGATGTAACAATTAAAATATTTTTACTTTCCATGTCCATTAAGATTTTAAGTTTCTTTGAGTGATTACTTTAATATTAAAACCTTCGAGGCCTACTAATTCTCTTTTAGATTTACTTAGTAAAACCATTTCTTTTACACCTTGATCTCTAATTATTTGAGCTCCTATTCCATTTTCTCTAATTTTATCCTCTTCATTCCAAGCATCATTTCCATCTATATATTTAGATAGCGCATGAGAAGAATCGTCATAATTTATTACAACTATTAATCCTGAACCCTTTTTATTTATTTCAGACATAGATTCATCAAGAGATATAAAATTTTTATTTCCTTTATCTCCTATAACACCATCAAAAGCATCATTCACAAAATTAGAAACATGCACTCTAACTAAAACAGGAGAACTTTCACTTACTTTTCCTTTTACTAATGCTAAATGTTCTGGACCACTTTCATTAACAGTATTTTTATAAGAAAAAATATTCCATTTTCCATATTTTTTTGTATTTAACACATTATTATTTTTTCTTTTAATAATTGGGTCATTATTAACTCTATAACGTATCAAATCAGATATAGAACCAATTTTTAAATTATGTTTCTTACAGAAAGGTATTAAATCTTTTAATCTTGCCATCGTTCCATCATTTTTCATGATTTCACAAATTACAGCAGTAGGATTCAAACCTGCTATTCGAGAAATATCTACTGCAGCTTCTGTATGGCCTGCTCTAACTAAAACACCTCCATCACGTGCCATTAAAGGAAAAACATGTCCTGGAGTGCTAATATTTGAAGGTCCTGAGCTTTTATCTATAGCTACTTGTATAGTTTTAGCCCTATCTGCTGCAGAAATACCAGTAGTAACGTCCTTTGTTGATTCTATAGAAACTGTAAAAGCCGTATCAAGTTTACTTGTATTTCTTTTCTTCATAGGAGTTAATTCTAATTCTTCTATCCTATTTTTTGTCATAGATAGACAAATAAGACCACGACCATATGTAGCCATAAAATTAATTGCATCAGGTGTTGCCATTTGTGCTGGAATAATTAGGTCCCCCTCATTCTCTCTATCTTCATTATCAACAAGAACGTACATCCTTCCGTTTCTCGCTTCATCAACTATTTCTTCAATGGAAGATAAAAAATTATTTAATTTATTTATTTCACTCAAATTATTTCTCTTTTATATAATATTTTGTAGCATTTACAGCATAACGTGCAATTGTATCAACTTCTATATTTACTAAATCTTTTTCATTCAAATTTCCTAAAGTAGTGTTTTTGAAAGTATGCGATATTACATTTACACTAAATGAGCTTTTATTAACTTCATTTATAGTTAATGACACACCATCTATTGATATGGATCCTTTTTTTGCAATATAAGGCCTTACATCTTTAGAAGACTTGAAATCTAATCTTACAGAACCTTTAATATTTTTCTTACTTTTTAATACTGTAACAGCATCTACATGTCCACTTACAAGATGTCCCCCAATTTGATCTCCTAGTAATAATGACTTTTCAATATTTATTTTAGTTCCTTTAGTCCAAAATTTAGCTGCTGTTACAGAAAGAGTTTCTTTAGACAACTCGACATTAAAAATATCATTTTGAATACTTAATACAGTAAGGCATACTCCTCCACAACAAATAGAGTCTCCTATATTAATTTTATTTAGTTTTAGTGATGTTTTTATACTTAAGTTAAGATCTCCATTACTAGAATTTAAACTAGTAATTTGACCTATATCTCTAATAATACCAGTAAACATAATATACTCCAAATTAACATAATATAATATGCTAACTAACTAGACTCCATTCTTCTAATATATCATCATCTAAAACTCTAATTTTAATTAAGCCATAACGTTTAGCTAATTCTAGATTATCAATATTATATGAAGCAATTCCAGAAAGACCATCTCCTCCTATAAAAATACCACTTCTATATAAAAAAACTTTATCGATCAAACTATTTGCAATTAATGATGCAGAAATTTCACTTCCTCCTTCCACTAATACCTTATTAAAACCTTTTTCTGATAAACTATTTAAACCTTTTATAAGGTTAAGCTTATTTTTTACTTTTTCTAATTCAATAAGTTCAACACCCATATCTAATAATATTTTCTTCTTTGGAGAATTAATATTTTTTTCAGTCCAGATTATAGTAGGAATCTTATTAAGGTTTTTTAGAACTTTTGACTCAAGCGGTATAGATAGAGAGCTGTCAACTATTACTCTAACAGGCGAATATTTTTCTAAACCTTTAATTCTACAATTTAATTTTGGGTCATCCTTTAATACAGTATTTATACCTACTAATATAACATCATGATTTGCCCTTAAACTATGACCATGCATTCTAGATAATTCTCCAGTTATCCATTTACTTTTTCCAGTAACTGTTGCTATCTTTCCATCTAAGCTACTAGCTATTTTTAAACTTACTAAAGGGCGATTATATTTTAATCTATAAATAAAACCTGCATTTATATCTAAAGCTATTTCTTTTAATAACCCTAAAGAAACTTTTATTCCTGCTTTTTTAAATAATTTTACGCCTTTACCATTAGTTCTTATATCTGGGTCTAAAGTAGCTATAATTACATGTTTTATTCCTGCATTAATTAATAACTCGGCACAAGAGGGCGACGTATCCGAGTGAGCACATGGCTCTAATGTTACTATTGCAGTCCCACCTTTAGCACTAGCAGTTAGAGATTTTAATGCATTCATTTCTGCGTGCGGCCTACCTTTATCAGATGTTCTTCCCATACCAATTAGATTGTTTGATCTATCAAGTATAAAACATCCAACACTAGGATTTGGAGAACAACGACCAAGACCTCTTTTTGCAAGAGATAATGCACTTCTCATAGCTACTTCTATTTGCATATCTCTTTATTCCTTTATGATTATTTTTTTGGAACATCTTCGCTAAGTCCTCCGATAAATTTCTCAAAATCCCTAGCTTCTCTAAAGTTTCTATAAACACTTGCAAACCTAACGTAGGCCACTTGATCAATTTCGGAAAGAGTATCCATTACTAATTCACCTATATCACTACTTTGTATTTCACTATCTCCAGAAGATTCTAGTCTTCTGACCAAGCCTGTGATCATTTTTTCAATTCTTTCATCCTCTAATGGCCTTTTTCGAAAAGCAATCATAATCGAACGAGCTAACTTGTCTCTATCAAATTCTACTTTTTTTCCATCCCTCTTTTTAACCATAAGGTCTCTTAGCTGAACTCTTTCAAAAGTTGTGAAACGAGCAGCACATTGAGGACAGGACCTTCTCCTTCTTATTACAGAACTATCTTCTGTAGGACGAGAATCTTTTACTTGAGTATCTTCATAATTACAATAAGGACATCTCATAAATTTTTCCTTTACTATTTTAATACATATTACTTATATCTTATAGAAGAATAAAGAGGAAAATCTTTACATATGCTAATTACATCTTTTTTTACTTCAGCTTCAATAGTACTTATATTGTCTTTATCATGGGAAAGACCCTTTAATATTTTACCAATTAACTGACCAATTTTTAACATTTCTTTTTCTTTGAAGCCTCTAGAAGTAACAGCAGGTGTACCTATTCTTAATCCAGAGGTAATAAAAGGCTTTTCTTCATCAAAAGGTACAGCATTTTTATTACAAGTAATCCCTGCTCTATCTAAACTTTCTTCTGATACCTTTCCAGTTAGTTTAATAGGGCGCAAATCGCATAAAATTACATGACTATCTGTTCCTCCCGAAACAATATTAACCCCTTGTTTTTCTAATTCTGATGATAAAGTTTTTGCATTTAAAATAATTTGTTTAATATATTTTTTAAAATCAGGTTTTAATGCCTCTCCAAATGCAGCAGCTTTAGCTGCTATAACATGCATTAATGGTCCACCTTGAATACCTGGAAATATGGCTTTATCAAATAGTTTTCCTAGATCCTCATCATTAGATAATATCATTCCACCTCGAGGACCTCTTAATGTTTTATGAGTTGTTGTTGTTGCAACATGTGCATATTGTAAGGGGTTAGGATATTCACCAGCAGCAATTAAACCAGAATAATGAGCGATATCTGCTAAAAAATAAGCACCTACTTTATCAGCAATACTTCTGATTTTCTTAAAATCTATATGCCTAGAATAAGCTGAAGCACCTGCAATTATTAACTTAGGATTATGCTGTACTGCTAAAGATTCTAATTCATCATAATCTATAAGACCATTATCTTCATTGACTCCATATTGAACAGAATCAAACCATTTCCCCGACTGATTTGGTTTTGCTCCATGAGTTAAATGACCTCCAGAAGCTAGCGACATACCTAAAATGGTATCACCAGGGTTTAATAGAGCCATAAATACTGCTTGATTAGCCTGCGAACCTGAATTTGGCTGAACATTTGCCCATTTAGAAGAAAATAGTTTACATGCCCTTTCTATAGCAAGCTCCTCCGCCTTATCGACAAATTCACATCCTCCATAATACCTTTTTCCTGGATAACCTTCTGCATATTTATTTGTTAATACTGAGCCTTGTATGTCCAAAACTGTCTGACTAACAAAATTTTCAGAAGCTATCAATTCTATAGAGTTTTGCTGTCTATTTAACTCATTTTGCATTGCATTTAATAATTCTTCATCCTGGCAATCTTTAATATCAGTATCATTATTATTTAATTCTGATGAAGTATTAACTATATTCATAAATATTCCTTTCTAATGCGCTAATTAAGTTTATCTACGCGTCTTTTATGTCGTCCACCCTCAAAACCTTCTTTGATAAATACGTCTAATATATTTAAAGCATCACCTATATTAATAAACCTACCACCAAAAACTATAGCATTGGCATCATTATGGTTTCTTGCTAATTTTGCTATTTCTATATTGTGACATAATGCTGCTCTAACCCCTGGCACTCTATTTAGAGCAATATTGATTCCTATTCCACTTCCACAAACAGCAATTCCTATAAAATTTTTATTACCTACTATAAAATCTCCTAGAACTTTTCCGTAATCAGGGTAATCTACCGAATCAGTATTAAAAGGCCCTAAATCTTTAATAGCATAATTATGTTTTTCCAAATAACTTTTTATTTGTTGTTTTAAATCATAGCCAGCATGATCAGATGCTATTACAAATGAATTATATCTATCGGACAATAAAAAATCCTTCTATGCAATGTTCAAAAATATAAACCAAAATTATTTATAATATATAACCTAAAAATAATAATTTAGTAGCTAATTAACGTCAGTTTTTTTTATATTTCCATTAGATAAATTCTTCATGTATTCATTTATCTCTTTTTTTACAACCCCTGCTAAAAAATATACCCCTACTAAGTTAGCAACAGACATTAAAAATATCATAGAGTCTGATATGTCTAAAACAGAACCTAGACTAACAGAAGACCCAATTATTACGAAAGCACAAAATATAAATTTAAAAATATTTTCTGATAAAACAGAATTGCCAAATAAATAACACCATGATTTTAAACCATAATAGGACCAAGCTATCATAGTAGAAAAAGCAAATAAAATTGCAGCAAGTGCAAGAATATATGGAAACCATGGAATAGTTTTAGCAAATGCGGCAGATGTTAATGCTATACCAGCTAAGTCTCCTCTCTCAACATACACACCTGTCAGAACAATAACTAATGCAGTTATTGTACAAATAATAATTGTATCTATAAAAGGCTCAAGTAAAGATACTAAACCTTCAGTTACTGGAATATCTGTTTTGACAGCAGCATGAGCAATCGGTGCAGAACCTAATCCTGCTTCATTTGAAAAAGCAGCTCTTTGAAACCCAATAATTAATGCTCCTAAGGCTCCTCCAGCTGCTGCTGTTGGAGAAAATGCTTCAGAAATTATACTTAATATTGCTTCTGGAACTCCTCCAATATTTAATAAAATAATAATTAGGCCTGCAAATAAATATATTAGAGCCATCAAAGGAACTAAAGTTGATGTCACTTTAGCTATAGACTTTATACCGCCAATGATTACAACACCAAGTATTACAGCTATAATTAAACCAAATAACCACCCTTTATCAGCAAAGAAAGATGTTTGTCCTCCGGTTACAGAAACAAATTGCTGAAAAGATTGATTAGCTTGGAACATATTTCCACCTCCAAGTGCTCCACCTATGCAGCAAATTGAGAAGAATACAGCTAGAATTTTACCAAGAGTAGCTTTTCCTTTTTCAGCTAAACCTTTAGATAAATAATGCATAGGGCCACCAGAAACAGTACCATCTGAATTTATAACTCTATATTTAACACCAAGTGTGCATTCACAAAACTTAAGTGACATACCAAGAAAACCTGCAAGTATCATCCAAAAAGTTGCTCCTGGTCCACCTATGGAAATTGCAACAGCTACGCCTGCTATATTACCTAATCCAACAGTACCTGACAAAGCCGTCGATAGTGCCTGAAAGTGAGAAACTTCTCCTTTAGACTCAGGCTTATCATACCTTCCACGTACTAAATCTAATGCATGAGAGAACATTCGCAGGTTAATAAAATTAAAATAAAATGTACAAAATATTGATCCAGCTATTAACCATAATACAATTATCTTTATATCTGCTCCTGCAATACTAAAAGAATAAAATACAGTACCAGCAATTTTATTAGATATAGGGGATAACCAGGCATTTATAAAAGAATCGAAACCATCACTCGCAAATGAAGATTTAGAAGAAAAGCATAGACTCATCAAAAATAAAATTTTATAAAAAATTCTCATTATAGTTACCTCCTAAATTAATATACTTAAAACATATGCAATTATTATTACTTAAGTAAAGTTATAATATTAACTAACTGAAGATATATTTAACTCTCTCCATACTTTTTTTAAAGAATCTACCAAATAATTTGTCATTTTTTCGTCATGAAGTGGGCTTGGCGTAATTCTCAGCCTTTCTTTTCCTTTAGGGACTGTTGGGTAATTTATAGGCTGCACATATATAGAAAAATCTGAAAGAAGAATATCAGATGCTTTTTTACAAAGCACTGGGTCTCCTACTAAAATTGGAACTATATGACTATCGGATGGCATAACAATGATACCTGTTTGTCTTAATTTTTCTTTAAGACTTTTTGCTCTTTCTTGATGAATTTTTCTCTCTATATTAGATTCTTTTAAATGTTTTACTGATGCTAATGCACCTGCAGCTATTGCAGGAGGCAAGGAAGTAGTAAATATAAAGCTTGAAGCAAAAGACCTAATAACATCTATAATATTTTTATTTGATGCTATATATCCGCCCATTGTTCCAAATGCTTTTGCAAGAGTTCCTTCAATAATATCTAACTCATCCATTAGACCTTCACGCTCAGCAATTCCTCCTCCTCGAGAACCATACATTCCTACTGCATGTACTTCATCTAAATAAGTGAGAGCATTATTTGCTTTAGCAACTTCACAGAGTTCTTTTATTGGAGCTATATCTCCATCCATAGAATAAACAGATTCAAAAGCTACTAGTTTTGGACGTTCAGGATTAATAGTTTTTAGAATCTTATCTAAATGATCTGGATCATTATGTTTAAATATAATTCTTTCAGCTTTACTATTTCTTATACCTTGTATCATCGATGCATGGTTGAGCTCATCTGACAACACAACACAATTTGGTAAAATAGAAGCTATAGTACTAAGGGATGCTTCATTAGAAATATATCCCGAGGTAAATAAAAGCGCTCCCTCTTTATTATGAAGGTCTGCTAATTCTTTCTCTAATAAAACATGATAATGTGAGGTTCCAGAAATATTTCTAGTTCCTCCTGATCCTGCACCTGATGAGTCAATAGCCTCATGCATTGCAGATAAAACTTTTTTGTTTTGCCCCATTCCAAGATAATCATTAGAACACCATACTGCGACTTCTTTTTCATTAGAATCAGAATAATGTATGGCATTAGGAAAACTTCCTAATGTTCTTTTTATATCATTAAAAACTCTATACCTTCCTTCATTCTTAAGAGAGTCTAGAGCACCAGTAAAATATTTATTATAATCCATAATGTAAATTTACCTCAATTATGTATATATATAATTAAATCCTAAAAAAAAGAAAGTTATTTACAATGATTTTATATGAACTTGATGCAATCAATGAGCAATATTTTAGCCCTTATACATGGCGCATATTAATGTCATTAAATCATAAGGATTTATATAAAGATATAAAACGAATACCTGTAAAGTTTTCAGAAAAATCAGAGATAACTAATAAAGGGTTTAATACAGTTCCTGTTTTAAATGATAAAGGCACATGGATAGGAGGATCTTTGGATATAGCAAAATATCTGGAATTAACATACCCTAATAATACTTCTTTATTTGGCAATACTGAAAACATGAACCTTACAAGTATTATTAATCAAATAATTGATCCTAAAATTTTAGCTATATTAGCAAGGATAATAGTTTTAGACGCATATAATACTATTCACCCTGAAGACAAAACATTTTTTAGAAAAACTAGGGAAAAAATATTAAATAAAACAATAGAAGAAGTTGAATTAGAGAGTGGCAAATATATTCCTCTTTTTCAAAAAGAAATTAATCCATTTAGAAAAATAATAAAAGAGAATAAGTTTTTTACTGGTTCTCAACCAATGTACTGTGATTATATTTTATTTGGCTTTTTTATGTGGGCAAGAAACTGTAGTAAAAAACGGTTATTAGAGAAAGATGATGTTCTATGGAATTGGAGAGAAAGGATGTTGGACCTCTATGATGGTTTTGCTAGGAAATCTAATGGATTTGAAATTAAGTAATACTATAACCACCATCTACTGTAATAGTAGTGCCAGTTGTATAACTAGCCCTATCACTAGCTAAATATACTGCAGCTCCTGCTATGTCTTCTGGTACACCCCATTTTTTCATTGCTGTCCTCTCTGTTATTTTTTCTCTTTCCTCTGCCTCTTCTTGCAATGGCTTTGTAAGTTTAGTCTCTATATATCCTGGAGCAATAGCATTTGCTCTAACATGATATTGGCTCCAGCCATTTGCTAAACTTTTTGTTAAACCAACCAAACCTGTCTTAGAAGCAGTATAACCTGGAGACATAGGAGAACCAAAAAAAGAAAACATTGAAGCAATATTTATTATATTACCATGTGTTAAAGCTAACTTAGGAAGAGCTTCATGACTCATTCTCATCACACCCATCAAGTTAGTATTAATAACATCTGCAAAATGTTCTATTCTATATTCAAGTCCTCTCTTAACTATACCTGCATTATTTACTAAAATATGCAAATCATCTATTTCCTCAAAAATTTTTTCTATTGAAATATCATTTGTGACATCTAATTTATATTTTCTTATAGCTCCAAATTTAGTTTCTACATTGCATTTTTCGAGGCTTTCATCAGATTTAGCCGTAACAATAACTTCTGCTCCTGCCTCTTTAAAACCTTCTGCTATTGCATAACCTATTCCTGATGCTCCACCAGTAACAAGTGCTACTTTTCCTGTTAAATCAATTGTATAAGCCATTATCTACCTCTTAATTAATAGTGTTTACTGGGTTAAGTACTTTTTTCTCAATAAAAAAATTTTCAATATTTTTAGCTGCCAACTCTACCATACCAGTTCTTGCTTTAAAACTTGCGCTACCTGCATGAGGAGCTAAAACAACATTATCCATGTTAGCTAATTTTTTATCATAACTAGGTTCAAACTCATATACATCTAGAGCACATCCTGAAATTAATTTATTCTCCAAAGCTATTATTAAATCACTTTCTTTAACAATTGGTCCACGAGCTATATTTATTAGAAAACTATCTTTTTTCATACTTTCAAATTCTTTAATCGTGATTAAATGTTTTGTTTCCTTTGTTAAAGGACAAAGTATTACAATATATCTACAGGATTTTAGCAAGGCTTCTAATGACATCCATTCTGCATTTAAAGAAGATTCAATATTTTCACTCAACCTATTTCTATTATGATATTTAATATTTAAGCCAAATGGTGTAGCTCTTTTAGCTACATCTTGCCCTATGCTTCCCATACCTATAATGCCTAAATTTTCTCCTCTTAAATCTGCACCCCATAAAAGATGATAGAAATTGGCTTTAAATCCACCTGATCTTACAATACGATCTCCTTCAGGAACTCTCCTTGCTACAGCTAACAATAACGCCATAGACATATCTGCAACAGCATCATTCAAGATTCCTGGGGTATTAGTCACTTGTATGCCCATTTTTGTACAAAAGTTTGCATCTATATTATCAAAACCTACACCAACATTACATGTAACCTTTAAATTAGGACATGCTTCTATTAATGTTTTATCTATTAAAGCTGACTGAACTAATATTCCTTCTACATTTTTTACTCTATCCAAAAGTCCATTACCTGATAGAATACTTTTTGTAGTATCATGATGATCTATATCAAAAATTTTTTCTAATCTAGATAAAAGATCATCAGATAACAAAGAATGAATAAAAATTTTAGGCTTAAATTTTACTTCCATTTAACAACTTTTTGGCGTTGCTCTCCAAGTTTTTCAATACCTAAATGCATTTCATCTCCATGCTTCAAGAATTTTTGAGGTTTCATACCACCGCCTACTCCAGGAGGCGTTCCAGTAGCAATAATATCTCCTGGTTGTAAAGTCATGTAATGGCTTACATAAGATACAATTGTCTTAACATCGAATATCATTGTTGAAGTATGACCAGTTTGCATTCTCTTACCGTTGAGGTTTAACCAAAGGTCTAAATTTTGTACCTTTTTCACTTCATCTCTTGTAACTAACCATGGACCAACGGGACAGGAAGTATCAAATCCTTTTCCTCTAGTCCATTGACCCGCTGCAGCTTTCATTTGATATTCTCTTTCAGACACATCATTTACTAGTGTATAGCCAGCAACATAACTTAACGCTCTAGCTGCGCTAACTGACCTAGCAGTATCTCCTATAACTATTCCCAGTTCTACTTCCCAATCACTACATACACTATCTTTTTGCTTTGCTCCTTTTTTACCTAAAATAAGGCCTTTAGGTAACATAACCTCATCATTCGGTCCTGATAGAGAACTTGTAGGTTTCATAAACATAATAGGTTCACTTGGAATAGGGCTTCCAGTCTCTTTTGCATGATCCACATAATTTAGACCAATACAAACAATTTTGCCTATCCCAGAAAGAGGAACTCCTAATCTTTTCTTACCTTTAACCAAAGGTAATTTATCTACATTGGTTCCAACTAATTTTTCTAGTTTCTTTTTAGATAAAACTGATCCATTAATATCCATCATCTTTTTAGATAAATCTCTAATATTCCCATCAGAATCAATAACTCCTGGTTTCTCTTTACCTTTAACTCCGTACCTAACTAATTTCATTCTCTTCTCCCTTTTTAAATAAATTCTTAATATTAATTCTAATCAGATTATTTTAGATTCAAATATTCTATAAAAGTTGATAGAAAGTAAACATAAAATATATTTAAATTTATAAAAATATAATATATGTTAATAATTCTTTGTATTATTGGGAGAATATAACAAATGCAACCTATAGCAATTCGAATTCATAAAAATGATAATGTGGTTACTGCTAAATCAGATATTGATATTAATATTAATATTGATGAAGAAAACGTAAATACAAATCAACATATTCCTGTAGGTCATAAAGTAGCTACACAAAATATTTCCCAAGGAGATGAAATTATCAAATATGATACTATTATTGGTATAGCTAAAGAAAATATAAAAATTGGAGACCATGTTCATGTTCACAATACAGGAATGGTAGACAGTAAAAAGGACTATCAGTTTTCACAAGGATGCAAAAACAATGAAGTATTACCTGAAAATGAAAGAGCTACTTTTATGGGTTATCACAGACCTAATGGCAAAGTAGGAACCAGAAATTTCATTGGTATTATTTCATCGGTTAATTGTTCAGCAACAGTTTGTAAAAAAATAGCAGAATCTTTTAGTGAAGAGGCATTATCAGAATATGAAAATGTTGATGGAATAGTATCAATTACCCACGGAACTGGCTGTGGCATAAATAGTAAAGGGTTGGGCTGGGAACTATTACAAGCAACAATTGCAGGATATTCTAGACATCCAAATTTTGGAGGTTTAATTGTTATTGGATTGGGATGCGAAGTCAATCAAGTTAGCGGCATGGCCCAATCTATGGACTGGGCAAGTTCAGATACATTTAAAATGATGACTATTCAAGAAGTTGGAGGAACAAGAAAAACAATTCAAGAAGGGGTAGAAATTATTAAACAAATGCTACCAATTCTAAATAAAAATAAAAGAGAAAAGTCTCCTGCTTCTGAATTAATTTTAGGATTAGAATGTGGTGGATCGGATGCTTATTCTGGTATGACAGCAAATCCTGCATTAGGCTCTGCAGTTGATTTGTTAGTAAAAAATGGAGGAACAGGTACGCTTGCAGAAACACCAGAAATATTTGGAGCTGAACACTTATTAACAAGAAGGGCAATAAATCAAGAAGTGGGTCAAAAAATTGTAAACTTTATTAAATGGTGGCAAGAGGATTACTTAGTCAAATTTGAAGAAAACAGAGAACAACTTCATCAAGATCCTTCTCCTGGAAATAAAGCAGGAGGATTAACTACTATTCTTGAAAAATCACTTGGTGCTGTTGCAAAAGGAGGAACTACTAATTTAGTAGATGTTTATCAATTTGCTGAAAATATTAAAGCGAAAGGTTTTACATTTATGAATACTCCAGGATATGACGTCACTAGCGTAACAGGACTTATTGCTGGAGGAGCAAATATGATTTGTTTTACTACCGGAAGAGGATCAGTATTTGGATGTAAGCCAGCTCCTTCAATAAAACTAGCCACTAATGATGATTTATATAATAGAATGACAGAAGATATGGATGTAAATTGTGGCAAAATTTTATTAGGAGAGTCAACGATAGATGAAATGGGAGAAGAAATTTTTCAATTAATTCTTGATGTGGCTTCAGGAAAACAATCAAAATCTGAAATAAATGGCTTAGGAGACCTAGAGTTCGTTCCATGGCAAATGGGTGCTATAACTTGAGCCTTGATAAAGACTTTAAAATAAGAAAAGTAATAAATTCTTTAGAATCATCTCCTATTCGTAAAATAGCAAATACGGCTATAGGAAAAAANGGTGTTATTCCCCTATATTTTGGTGAAACAGACATTCCAACTCCCTCATTTATATCAGAAGCAATGAAAGATGCGCTAGATGAAGGACATACATTTTATAGCGCCAACCAAGGTATTCCTGAACTAGTTAAAACAATATCTAAATACTCTTCTGCTTTACATAAAAATCATATATCTCCTTCAAGAATAATGGTTACCTCTGCAGGAATGAATGCCTTAATGATTGCATCTGAAGCTATAATTGATCCTAAAGACAAAGTTATATGCATTACGCCAGTTTGGCCAAACTTCATGAGATGCATAGAAATTATGGGAGGGGAAGTAATAGAAATACCATTAATTTATTCTAATTCAAAGAACACATGGAATTTAAATATTAAAGAAATTAGTAAACATATAAAGGATGTTAAAGCTATTTATATTAATTCTCCTAATAACCCAACTGGCTGGATGATGAATACAGAAGAGCAAATGGAAATTTTAGAGCTATGTAGAAAGAATAAAATCTGGATAATATCCGATGAAGTTTATGAAAGAATTATCTATGATAGGAGTGTAGCCCCTTCTTTTTTAGATTTAGCCAATGAAAATGATTTATTAATGGTTGTGAATAGTTTTTCCAAATCATGGGCTATGACAGGATGGAGACTAGGATGGATAATTGTACCAGAAGGTTTACTAAATATATTTGAAAAATTAAATGAGTTTAATGTTGCCTCTCCTTCATCACCAGCACAATATGCAGGTGTTACTGCTATTAATGATGGTGAAGATTTTTTAAAAACAATGATAAACAATCTTAGAAAGTCTAGAGAATTAACAATTAATTTTTTAGGTAATTTATCAAGAGTTATACTTCCTTATCCAGAGGCTGCTTTCTATGCATATTTTCAAGTAAAGAATATTTCTGATTCAGAAAAATTTTGTTTCGAAGTACTAAAGGATACAGGCGTAGGCCTTGCTCCCGGAACTTCATTTGGCAAAGGAGGAGGGAGTTGGATAAGAATTTGTTACGCTAAAAGCCCTGATTTATTAAATCAAGCTTTTGATAAATTAAGACCAGCACTATCGTAATGAAAATATCTAAAGCAACTGAAAAAAACATAAATATTGCAACAAAACTATTATTAAAAGGAGGTATTGTAGCCTTTCCTACTGAAACTGTATATGGACTAGGTGCTATAGCCAGTAATAATAAAGCAATTAAAAGAGTATATAAAGTTAAAGGTAGACCTAAAAATAATCCCTTAATAGTTCATGCTTATGATATAAAGCAGGTCTTAGCAATTGTTGAAAATATTCCTAAAGAAGCAAATATATTGATTAAAAAATATTGGCCTGGTCCTCTTACTTTAATACTACACTATAAAAAATCTTCAAATATTTCTGCTATAGCACGTGCAAATTTAGAAACCGTAGCCGTTAGAATACCTAATCATCCTATCGCATTAAAATTACTAAAAGCTGTGAATACTCCTCTAATCGCTCCAAGCGCTAATATATCTCAGCACTTAAGCCCAACTAAAGCAAGTCACGTGAAAAAAGATCTAGGGAAGTATCTAGTTAATGAAAGAGATATGATTCTCAATGGAGGAAGCTCTAATATTGGAGTAGAATCTACAGTTATAGATTTTACTGGTAATTATCCAACAGTATTAAGGCCTGGAGGATTAAATATTAATATTATTAATAAAGATGTAAAAGTCACGTATATCGATAATAAATCAAATAATANTAAGCCTATTAGCCCTGGCTTATTTAAGAAACATTATTCACCAAATGCATCTCTTAGATTAAATTCAAAATTTCCACTTAAGGGTGAAGTATGGCTTGGCTTCGGGAAAGATCCTAAAAATATAGAAAACTTTATAAAAATGAATCTTAGTCTTACAGGCGACTTAAATGAAGCTGCCTCTAACTTATTTACAATGCTAAGATTATTAGATAAAAAANATATAAAAAATATTGCTATTCAATCAATTCCAAATAAAGAAATAGGGATTGCTATAAATGATAGATTAAATAGAGGAGCTTCTAATTAATCTTGATCTAAATAATTAAAGTTTTATATTTAATTATTATTAATCATTAAGATGAAGTATATGAAATCACAAATTTTAAATTTACAAATATTAAAAAATACTCTGGGGCCCAAAGGCTGGATAGAAGATAAAGAAGTTATTGAACCTTATCTTATAGAAGAGAGAGGTTTGTTTAGAGGAGAATCATCCTTATTATTAAAACCTCAAAATATTGAGGAAGTAAGTAAAATTTTAAAATTATGTAACGAACATAATATAAAAGTAGTACCTCAAGGAGGAAGAACAGGCCTTTGTGGAGGAACTATTCCTTCGGAAAATGGTCAAGAAATAATGTTATCATTAGAGAGAATGAATAATATAAAAGAATTAAATGAAGAAAACTTTACTATTACTGTAGAAGCAGGCTGTATTTTAAATAATATTCAAAATATTGCAGATGAAAAAAATTTTTTATTTCCTTTAAGTCTCGCATCTGAGGGATCTTGCACAATAGGTGGTAATTTATCTACTAATGCAGGAGGCATTAATGTTCTAAGGTACGGCATGGCACGAGATCTAGTTTTAGGAATAGAAGTNGTTTTAGCTAATGGTAAAATATGGAACAATTTAACAAGTTTAAGAAAAGATAANAGAGGATATGATTTAAAACAGCTATTTATAGGGAGTGAAGGAACACTAGGAATAATAACCTCAGCAGTATTAAAATTATTTCCGGCTCCTCGAAATATTGAAACAGCTTTATTTGCAATACCTAGTACTGATGCTGCAATAGAATTATTAGGTTTGGCTCGAAATGCAAGCGCGGATTTACTTAATGCATATGAACTTGTAAGTAGAACAGGAATGGAAATGGTNATGAAACATATTCCAGGTGCAAAAGAACCAATAAAAAATAAATACACCTGGTATGTACTTATAGAATTTTCCTCTTCTTCTAAAAACGACTTGAGACAGCAAATGGAAGACCTCTTTGAATTAGCACTAAATAAAAATATTGTATTAGATGGAGTAATAGCAGAAAGTACTCAACAGAGAAAAGAACTTTGGACTCTAAGAGATGGACTCAATGAAGCTCAAAAACCCGAAGGAGGTTCTATAAAACATGATATATCTATCCCTATAAACAATGTAAGTAAATTTATAGATAGAGCATCAAAATGTGTTGAAGAATTTATACCTGATTCTAGAGTAGTTGCTTTTGGTCACATAGGAGATGGGAATATTCATTTTAATATCAGCCAACCTCTAAAACAAGATAAAAAAGAATTTCTTAAGAAATGGACAGATGTAAATAAATTAGTTTTTGATATAGTTGAAAATTTAAATGGAAGTTTTTCTGCAGAACATGGNATAGGAAAATTAAAAAAAGAAGAATTACAGAACTATAATCCTAAAATTGAAATAGAATTAATGAAATCTATAAAGTCAACTTTTGACCCTAAAAACATACTGAACCCAGGAAAAGTTTTATAAAAATATATAGAGGAAAAATATGAAAGATTATACCGCACCTATAGAAGATATTTTATTCGTTATAAATAATTTAACGTCAACTATTGAAAATAAAAACGAAGAATACTCGGATCCAGAACTTATTAAACAGATATTTGAAGAATCTGGCAAATTAGCCTCTAATGTTTTAGCACCTCTAAATAGCACTGGAGATAAAGAAGGCCTTTCATTAGAAAATGGCGAAGTAAAAATGCCTAATGGCTTTGTTGATGCTTATGATCAATATGTAAAAGGTGGATGGGCTTCTGTTGCAGGCTCTAAAGATTATGGAGGACAAGAAATGCCCTGGAGAGTTGTTGGGGGATTAAACGAAATTTGGCATGCTGCAAATATGAGTTTTTCTCTTAANATGTTATTAACACAAGGTGCAATAGAAGCAATTGAAGCTTATGGCACTGAAGAACAAAAAGAAAAATATTTACCAAAAATGATTAGTGGAGAATGGTCAGGAACAATGAACCTTACAGAATCTCAGGCTGGTTCTGACTTATCTTTATTAAAAACAAAAGCTATACCTCATGATGAATTATNCAAAATATATGGAAATAAAATATATATTACTCATGGTGATCAAGATATGACTGAAAATATTATTCACTTAGTATTAGCAAGGTTGCCAGATGCTCCTAAAGGAAGCAAAGGTATATCATTATTTATTTCTCCTAAAAAAATAATTTCTGAAGATGGAAGTTTATTAGAAAGAAATGATGTTAAAGTNGTTTCTATTGAACATAAACTTGGAACAATAGCCAGCCCAACTTGCGTATTAGCATTTGGAGATATTGAAGGAGCGAGTGCAGAATTACTTGCCCAAGAAAATGGTGGGCTTAAAGCAATGTTTACAATGATGAATAATGCGAGGTTGAATGTTGGAATTCAAGGAGTATCTATAGCAGAAAGAGCTTATCAGCANGCCTTAAANTTTTCGCTAACCCGAATGCAAGGAAACTCTATTGATGGANCAAGTGAAGGAACAGTTGCAATCATAGATCATCCAGATGTTCAAAGAATGTTAATGGATATGAAATCCAGAACGGAAGCAATGCGAGCTCTATCATTATATACAGCAAATGAATTAGATTTATCTAAAGGAGCTTCATCTGAAGAAGAAAGACATAAAGCACAAGAGAATTTAGACATATTAACTCCTATAGTAAAAGCATGGTGTACGGATCAAGGAGTTTTAATTTCATCTACAGGCGTACAAATACATGGAGGAATGGGCTTTATAGAAGAAACTGGAGCTGCGCAGCATTACAGAGATGCAAGAATACTTCCAATATATGAGGGAACAAATGGCATTCAAGCTTTAGACCTATTGAGAAGAAAACTTACAATGGATGATGGAAATGTATTTAAAAGATTTTTAAGTGAAATGAAAAAAGATTTAGAAGATTGTATTTTAATTAAAGAAAGTGATTTACCTTATATTGGCAAAAANGTTTTTAAAGCTATTAATATGCTTGAAGAAACTGCAGATGAACTTCTTGTTATGTGGAAAAATAATAAAAGACAAGCAGCCTCTGGTGCTACTCCATTTATAGATATGTGTGGTAGTATTTTCGGTGGGTGGATGATGGCTAAAAGTGCATTAAAAGCTTCACAATTATTAAAAAATGATGGTGATAATAAATTTTTAATTTCTAAAATATCTACTTCATTATTTTATATAGATACTGTTTTAGAATCATCTTTAAGTTTAAAAAATGTTGTAACTAATGCGCATAAAAATGTAGAAGCGATATTATATAATTTAAAAAATTAATCTATTAAATCTGCTTGAGCAGATAAAGAAATATTTCCATATTGATCTTTAATCCAAAGATCTAAACCAGCAGAAGTTTTAATTGCTTGAGCAGATATTTCTCCTCCTACAAAAACTGGCCTAAGTAACTTAAAACTAAATTTATTAAGTTTTTGTTTAGAAACTTTAATTATATTATTTGTTAAATCCAATAAAAATGTTGCCATTAAAGGTCCATGAACAACAATGTCAGGATACCCCTCAACATTCTTTGCATAAGGAAAGTCATAATGAATTCTATGGGTATTATGAGTTAAAGCAGAATAACGAAACAACATTTCTTGAGAAGTTTTCCATATTTTTTGAAAATCATAATCCTCTGGTGATTTTTCCTTTGTATGGGTTTTAACTTTTTGTACACTCTTACCTTCTCTATACACTAGGTTTTGATATTCATTAATTAAAACGTTATTATTATTAGAAAATTTATGATTTATTCTTAAAAATGTTAAATTTCCAGTAGATCCCACTTTATTTTTAATAGAATCAATGGTGGATATTTTTTTTATTTCATCACCAATTAATATAGGTTTATGATATATTATTTCTCCTCCTGCATACATTCTAATAGGTAGCTGAATAGGAGGCATAAAACCTCTTCTTTTTTCATGACCATCAGGACCTAAATTTTTTTGTAATGGCAAATTTAAAAAATATAGCCAATGCCAACCATATGGAACTTCTTTAATATTTACATTCTCATAATTAAATACTGCGGACATAGCCTTAACTGGAAGTTCACTTATGTATTCACTATTCTCAATTGATTTACCTATCCATTGCTCAAGTTTTTCACTATTGCTCATTAAATTCTTCTCTTATATTTATTGAATTTTCTCCTACACTTGGAACCTTGCTTATAATGTCTTTTTCACCTAGCACTATGGATGGAGGAGCAATTAATTCTACTTCCTGATCTCCAATAGTACATTTAATTTTTCTTAACTGTGGATGTTTTTCTAAATCTTCGATAGAATTTAATACGCCACATGCTATTTTTTCTTTTCTTAACCTTTCTACTATTAAATCTTTATCATATTTAATAAATTCCTTTGAAATAATTTTATCTAATTCAATTCTATTTTTAACCCTTTTTGTAGGCTCATTAAACCTTATATCTGCATATAAATTATTTAACATTAAAACTGATTTACATAAATTAACCCATTCTCTTTCATTCTGAATAGAAATTAAGATTTTTTTTCCGCATTTGGAATAATATGCACCATAAGGAGCAATGGAAGGATGTGATAATCCTACTCTTTTTATAGACCTCTTTCCATAAACTGTTTGTAAATAAGGAACATTCATCCAATCCGCCATTCCTGCAAATAATGAAACTTGAATACCTGTTCCTTTTCCAGTCTTTTCCCTTGTATATAAGGCTTGTAAAATTGATGAATGCGCATTCATCCCACAGGCTATATCACATACTGAAACACCTACTCTTCCTGGATCTTTTTCTGTTCCAGT
>NYVM01000077.1 GCA_002684605.1 Candidatus Pelagibacterales bacterium
CCGAGTGGCTTAAGGCGCACGCTTGGAAAGCGTGTAAACGGGAAACTGTTTCGGGGGTTCGAATCCCTTCCTCACCGCACCTATTTTAAAATTCTAATCTAGTATAAAACAAAAAAGAAATGTCTTGAACATGTAGCATGGTGTTCAAATATTTTTAATAGATTTGAGAAAATAATATCTCCTATGAAGAATATATCCTTCTTTTTTCTTTTTTCATTTCTTTCAACAGTTCTATTTGCTCAAGATGTTATTGTTTTAAATGATGGTACAGAATTAAAATCAATTGTTAAAGAGGTAAATTCTGATAACATAAAATTTTTAAAATTTAATAGTAAAGATGGTCCAATTTACACAAAAAATATTTCTGAAATATTTATGATAAAATATCAAAATGGGGGAAAAGATGTTTTTAATAATAATTACAATTCAAATAAGCTATTTAAATTACCTTCTGGAGAGCTAATTACACTTTATCTTAAAGAATCTGTATCTTCTAGAAATCTCACAAATGGAACTATAGTTAAATTTGCTGTTAAGGACCCTATAGTTAGTTTAAATAATAAACTAATTGTAGCTTCAAATACTGTTGTAAATGGAAAAGTTACTAAAGTCACAACAGCTAAGTGGGCGGGGCAAAAAGGTGAACTGACAATTCAAATTAAGTCAGTTAAAGCTGTTGATGGCACTAATATACCGGTTTATTATAATTTGAATAATCAGGGAGAAAGCAAATCTACTGAAGCTATTGGCATTGGCGTTTTCTTATTTTGGCCAGCTTTACTAATGAAAGGAAAATCTGCTAGTATAGAGGCGGGAACAGAGATAGTTGTAGAAACTATTAGTGATGTTATAATTGACGATTCTAAATTTGAAGAATATAAATTAGAAGATATTTCTACAAAAAATATATCTCTAAAAGTTTTAGATGATAAAAATAAAAACACACCTCAAACTGTAACTGTTTTTAGACCAAAAAAACAAGATTTTGACAGAAAATCTGATTATAGACAAGCATTACAAAGTTTTTATCAAAAAAGGAAAAAATATGAACCTAATAAAGAAGATTTTAAAACAAAATCAGACTATAAAAAAGCTATGAAAGCTTATTATGTAAGCAATGATTATTTTAAATTTTTAGATTAAGTATTTTAAAACCTTCCTTTATTCTTCATAAAGAGTAATAATTTTACTTAGAATTTTTTTGTTTCTTTTTTCTCTTTTATTAATTGCATTTTTTTCTGCATTTGCAGCACCCCCTGTAATGTATTTATGTAACCATGGATAAATAGATAAACCTGAGCTTAATAGAGAAGATTCATATGAAGAATAAATAAACAAATATGTTAGTGAAGCATTTAGGGCTAGTGAATTAATACCATCCTTAAAATTTCCTAAATAAAACTGCCCCATTCCTGGGAAAAAAGTACTTAACCAATATGCTTTCTTCGGATTAGGGTATTTTTTTGATGTAATTTGATATAAGTTTTCTAATTCATTCTCATCAGGAATAATTTTATTAAAACACAATTTAGATTTATAAAAGTTATCGGTTAAAAAATACGCTGATCCAAGAAAAAAATTAACTGTTTTTAATTGTTTTTTAGTTGCTATTTCTTTAGCAACTAATAAGTTTTGAATTGATTTATTATATTTTTTATTTGAAATTAATATTCTGCATTTATTCAAATAGTAATCAACTTTTATAGAGTCATTTATTTCTTGATTTATAGCTAAATTATAATAATATATAGCTTCATCAAATTCATTCAATTGGTTTTTACATTTAGCAAGTAAAAAATAATCTTTAGAAGTTTTTATTTCTTTAAAGAATAATATTCTTTGATATAATTTATAGCTTTCATTATAATTTTCATTTTTATATGATTGAACAGCATATTCTTCTAATTCTTGTAAAGTTTGACTTCTAAGATTTAGAATATTAATACATAAAATTATCAATATTATGATTAATCTTTTCATCAATTACTTTTTTTTGATTTTTATTATATTTTCTTGCAGAAGAATATGATCCATATATATTACCTGAATATAGAAATAATGTCATACCACCATAAATCCATCCTGATGTAGATTGTACTNCTGATTTTGCAAATGAATTTGTAGCCTGCCAAGCGCCTAAACAAATAGTTAAAAAACTATATATGGCATCTTTTGTATCGCCTGTATAAAGTTTTCCTAATCCTGGAACAAGTAAAGAGAAAGTACCTGCTAAATATGGGTTTTTATTTTTTAGTTTATTATGTTGTTTAATAATATCGGTATATTCATTTATATATTTATTCTTTTCATTTGCATTGAGATTTAATATATATTCATCAGCATTTAACCAATCATTCTTTAGAATAAATAATGATGTTTTAAAAAAGTTTAGGTCATTAATATTTAAGTTTTTTCTTTGCAACTCAAAATCTAATTTTTCATATTTTTTTAATTTAGTTAGAGCATATAATTCTTCTTTTTTGATGTTTCTTGAAAATTCTATTTTTTCTATAAAGTCAAGAGAGCTCTTATAGAGTTTTAATTTTCTATTTATTAATAAAATTTCATTATGAATTTTTTTATTTGCTGGAGACAAGAAATATGCTCTATTGTATTCTTCTAATGCAAAGGATAACTCACCTTTATTCTTTAAATAATCTGCAAATTTTAAGGTATTTTCTAAATTGTATAAATCCTGCGAAAATAAATTAGTAAAAATTAAGAGAAATATAAAACATAATTTATAAACATGGGTCATAAAGTAAATTTTTATCAATAATTAAATCATATTTTTCCGGTGACAAACCATTGCATCTCAAAAGTCGATCTGAAGTCATTAAAACACCTTCTAAAAGACCATTTTTTTTTATAGAAGTTATTCCATATTCAGAGCATGATGGATGAAAAGAACAAACAGCTCCATCTTGTGAGGAAATGAATGTTTTATAGACAAAAAAGAAGGAAGAGAAAATATGATCAATCATTTTATCATTTTCTATTTTTTCGTAATAGTTTTCCTTTTTTTCTTCAAATGTAATAGACTTGATTATTAATTCTTTATCAGAAATGTTTTGAGAATAACCAATATTAATTGTTAAAATTAAGATAGTTATAGTAGTTTTCATTTTTTTGCTCATTTAATTTAATGTTTTTAAATGATGTAATTTTATACGTTTCTTTGTTATTGAGATATATGATCTCTAATATTTTATTTGGAATAAAGAGGCCATTAGTTATTTCATATTTTTGAATTATTAATTTTTTGACTATTTCATCATTTGTATTAAAAAAGATAATGCCATTTAGTTTTCCTTTTTTTAATGATATTACTATTTTTCCAAAAAATTTTTCAATTTTATTTCTTGTTGGTTTATATGTAGATATTATTAAGCTATCCTCATACTTACTTTCTGAAAGATCATAAAGATTAGTTTTAGAAATACCAAAGTCATTTAAATCACCTGTTAAGCTTAAGTGTAAAATATTTTCGCTATTTATTTTTGGAATACTAAACCTATTTTCAATTTCATTATTTCTAAAAGTATAAAAAGAAGTATCATGTATAACCCAATCTAATTTTTCAGGAAAATACATATTGTATACTAAAATATCTTCAACCAAATCATAATAAATTTTCCCCATATTTAGATTATCGAAGTGCCCATCTGATTCTTTTATTGAAAAATCAGCAGACACGCGATAATGAATTTGAGAAAATAAGAGAAAAGGATATAAAACAAGGGCAATACTTATTAAGAACCTCATTTTTATATGTAAAGAAATTTAGTAGGTTGCTGCAGTAGTTGCAAAAGCAGCAAAATACACAATACCACCAACTACAGTTGATGTTGCACAACCATATAAAGCTTTTTTAGTCTCTTCTGTATCATCAGTTACAAAATATACAACTGCTAGTCCTGAAATTCCACAACATAGTCCCCATACAAATGAAGGTATACCTAAAGGAGGTTCACCATATACTAATGAGAAACTTGCAGTACTATTTATGTTACTAAACAGTTCTGGTTTAAAATCTACACTTGAATTATAATCATCTTGATTTTCTTGTACATAAGATTCTATCTCATTTATATTCTGCATGTAAGAATTGATTTTATTATTATCTACTTTAAAAAGATCTGAACTGTTAGCAAATCCGAAAAAAGGTAGAGTAAAAAGAATAAGAATAATTTTTTTCATATTTTTAATTTTTAAAAAATTTAGTAATCAAATATAATTAAATTTTTAAATGAAATTCATTTTTTGTGATATATTTGTTTTAAATGAAAAAACTGATTTTTCTTTTTCTCTTCTTGCCTTTTTTTGTTTTTGGACAGATTACAATCAACAATGTTAAAAAAAACAAGAAGAATTTTAAAGGCTTAGGGTATTCTTCTTTTAGTATTTCATCAGGTTTTTTTCTTGATTCATACCAAGGATTACAAGATAATACTGAAAAAGAAAATTTTATTTCTTTATTTATAAATCCTACATTTAATTTTAATCATTTAATCAATGATAAAATAAAAATTCATGTAGGTTTTGCGGTTCCGATTTCCCTTAGACAAAGTAAGGATTTAAATTACACATATTATTCGTGGAACACTATTGAGGATAGTTATTTAATTAGTAATAGATCAATAAAGTCTTCAGTGGAATTTAATTTTGGTTTTTCTTATAAAATTAATACATTATTAACAACAACTCTAGAATCAAGTACAGCTGTTTTAAATTTAGAAAATCAAAAATATTCATCTAATGATAATATTTATTTTGTTGATGGTAATTTGTATGGTCATAATGGGGGGGGGACTAATCTGAAATTTGATTATTTGTTTTTTGATAATCTTTCTTCTTATATTTCTATTTCTAGAAAGAGAAAATATAATTTTCTTGAATCTCTTTTGGATGGAATTAGACTAAATGCAACAACAGAATATATAACTCAACTAACTTTAGGAATTAACTATAAACTTTAAAAACATGAAAAAATTTATTTTATTAATCTTTTTAAGCATATCTTTCTCATCATGTATTTCTTTACATTCAGGATATTTAACCGGAACAGCACCTGCTAATCAAAATAATTTCAAATATGTAGGAAATGCTGTTGGTACTTCCGAAGCATTTTACATACTTGGACTTGGAGGTTTTAGTAGAGAAGGATTGGTTAGAAAAGCTAAAAATAATCTTATATTAAATAATCCAGTTAAAGATGGTCAAGTGCTTGTAAATCTCACATTTGATCAGCAAAGAACTTTTTGGTTTGGACTTGTTTGGATTCAAAAAGTTATCGTTACAGCTGATATTATTGAGTATCAAAATTAATTTTTTAAGACAAAATATTATTTAAACGTACCCAGCTTTGGTTAAATTTAACATTTGTTATTCTATTAATTAAACAAATTCCTAAAAAATGGCAAGTTGATCTCTTTTCAACTTGAGGATAAAAAATTAAAGCTGCACCTTCATTTTTTTCTAACAAATTGTACATACCATAAGAAGTTGTTGGATATAATAATTATTTATCAAGTATTGGAATACTTGCTGTTATTGAAGATGAACCTCTTGTTTTTTTATAAAGAGTCTGAAAAATCAATTCCGAAATTATTACACTTGTCGCATCTGCTTTTGTTGTGCTATTAAATTAATTTAATCAGGCATATTTCACAATATATAACTTTTTAATTAAAAAGTTATATATTTGCATTTAAATTAAAACTATACACATGAAAAACTTTAAAGAATTTATATTGGTTTATTATCCAATAATCATTGCATTTATCGCAATGATGTATTCTATTGTTTTAGGTCTTACTGGTGATTTTGAATCTGCACAGTATTCTGCTCATTGGCCAGCTACAATTCTTCTATTTGCAATTGCAATCAGACAAAGAAGAAATAATTTCTATAACAAAAATAATTAATTATGCTTTCTCTTTCAATGTTTATTATTGGGGCTGTAATATTTACACTTTATATAATTGGCCTAATTTACATGATAAATTGGGGTCATGATTCACAAAAAAGAAAAATGGAAAACGATCCAGAAATAAAAAACAAAAAATAATGTTTGGA
>NYVM01000078.1 GCA_002684605.1 Candidatus Pelagibacterales bacterium
GGCCAATAGGTAGAAATTTCGCTGCCGGTATGAGTGGAGGTATTGCATATGTTTATGATCCTAAGAATGAAATTAGTAAATATTTAAATAGTGAAATGGTTAACGTAGAAAATTTAGATATGAGAGATGTTAATGCAAAAATAATTGATAATGACTTTAATGTTTATGATGATGTGTTAGTTGATGATGATTTGAGAATTAAGTATTTATTAGAACAACATATCAAATATACTAATAGTAATGTAGCTAAAAATATTATTAAAAACTTTGAGTTTTCTTTAGAGAGTTTTAAAAAAATAATGCCAGTAGATTATAAAAAAGTGTTATTAGATAAAAAAAATAATAATATTCAATCAAAAATAGTCGCTTAAGAGGGCCAGGTTAGAAAATGGGAAAAGTTACAGGGTTTTTAGAAATTGATAGAGTTGAAAAAGCTTTTAAACCAGTTAAAGAAAGAATTAAGAGCTTTAATGAGTTTACTGAAAAGCTAGATAAGAAAGTCGTTTCTGAGCAAGGAGCGAGATGTATGGATTGTGGAATACCTTATTGTCATACGGGTTGTCCGGTTAATAATATTATTCCCGATTGGAATGATTTAGTCTATAATAATAATTGGCAGGAAGCTAGCAGTGTACTGCATTCAACTAATAACTTTCCTGAGTTTACTGGTAGAATTTGTCCTGCACCTTGTGAAGCAGCTTGCACTTTGAATCTTGATGATAATCCGGTTGCTATCAAGTCTATAGAATGTGCAATTGTAGATAATGCATGGGAAAATGGTTTCATTCAACCCGAACCTGCTCTAGAAAAAACTGGTAAAAATATTGCTATTATTGGTTCTGGTCCTGCGGGTATGGCAGCAGCGCAACAACTTGCAAGAGCTGGCCATGATATTTCTTTATATGAAAAAAATAGTAAAATTGGAGGTCTGCTAAGATACGGTATTCCCGATTTTAAGATGGAAAAAAAATTAATAGATAGAAGACAAGAACAGCTAGAAAAAGAAGGTATAATTATTAAGACTAATATTAATGTTGGTATAGATGTAACTATTAAAGAGTTACAAAATAAATACGACGCAATTTTACTAACTGGAGGAGCAGAAGTTCCTAGAGATTTAATAATATCAGGAAGGAATTTCGAAGGAGTAATGTTTGCTATGGATTTTCTTCCTATTCAAAATAGAAGAGTTTCTGGAGAAAATTTGAACCAATTTAAAGATATAAATGCGAAAGATAAGAAGGTAGTAGTTATTGGAGGTGGTGACACAGGTTCAGATTGTATAGGAACTTCTATTAGACAGGGTGCTAAAAGTGTTACGCAAATAGAGATTATGCCGATACCTCCAGAAAAAGAAAATAAAGCATTAACTTGGCCAGATTGGCCTCTTAAGATGAGAGTTTCTAGCTCACAAGCGGAAGGAGCAATTAGAGATTTTTCTGTTTTAACGGATAGTTTTTATGGAGAAGAAGGAGTTTTAAAAGGGCTAAAATGCAATAAGGTAGATGAAAAACTAAAAATTATTCCTAATACTGAGTTTAAAATTGAAGCTGATTTGGT
The DNA here is from genome assembly GCA_002684605.1 of Candidatus Pelagibacterales bacterium. Next base: position 1,561 of record NYVM01000078.1, read on the forward strand.
TTTGCTCGCAATGGGTTTCACTGGACCATTAATAGACAAGATCAATGAAGATAATAGCTTTAATTTGGATAATAGAGGTAATATAAGTGCAAATACTGATGATTATAAAACTTCGTTAAAAGGAGTCTTTTCTGCAGGTGATATGAGAAGAGGACAATCTCTAGTTGTTTGGGCAATAAGAGAAGGCAGACAGGCAGCTAATTCTATAGACAAATATTTAATGGGTAAAACTAATTTACCCAGATAGATATTATACTTGACCAATTTAGTCTAGAATACTATATACTACCATATATAACGGTTATATTTTTTAGGAAGGCATAGAATGATAAAAGTATCAAGAATGGCAGATTATGCAGTTCTTTTAGTTTGTAAAATGTCTAAAAATCAAGATAAATTTTATAGTGCTAATGAGCTTTCATTAAATACATCATTAAAAACAACTACTATAAACAAAATTCTAACAAAGCTAACAAAAGCTAATATTACTTCTTCTATTAGAGGAGTAACAGGTGGTTATAAATTAGCTATGGGTGCTGATGATATTTCTGTAGGAAATATAATAGATATTATAGACGGTAGTGTGGCACTTACAGTATGTGTGGAAAAAGGAGAAAATAATAATTGTGAATTAGAGTCTGTTTGTACTTCTCGGAGTAATTGGCAAGTTATTAACAATGCAGTATGCAATGCCTTAAATTCAATAAGTATAGAAGAAATGGCAAATCCATTTAAAATAAAAAATAATTATAAATATAAAGAAGATAAAATTTTTTCCAATATCAATAATAGAATGGTTTAAAAAAATGGCAATAGATTCAGAAACTATTTATGCGGTAGAGAAAGCCACTAAAGACTATAAGTATGGTTTTGTAACAGACATAGAAACAGAATTTGCTCCTAAGGGTCTAAGTGAGGACATAGTAAGATATATTTCAAATAAAAATGATGAGCCTAAATGGCTTTTAGATTGGAGATTACAAGCTTATTCTAAGTGGCTTAAGATGGATAAAGAAGACCCCAAATGGGCTAATATTCATTTCCCAGAAATAGATTTTCAAGATGCTTATTATTATGCTGCCCCAAAATCAGATGCTGACAAACCTAAAAGTTTAGATGAAATTGATCCAGAAATATTAAGTACCTATAACAAACTAGGTATACCAATAAGAGAGCAAGAAATGTTGGCAGGAATTGTAGGTTCAGGAAATGTAGCTGTGGATGCAGTATTTGATTCTGTTTCTGTTGCTACAACTTTTAAGTCTAAGTTATCTGAACTAGGTATAATATTTTGTCCTATTTCTGAAGCAGTAAAAAGTCATCCAGAATTAGTAAAAANATATTTAGGGTCTGTAGTNCCTCAGACAGATAATTTTTATGCNGCATTNAATTCAGCAGTTTATTCTGATGGTTCCTTTGTATATATNCCTGAGGGNGTAAGGTGTCCNATGGANTTAAGTACTTATTTTAGAATTAATGCTGCNGAGACNGGCCAGTTNGANAGNACATTAATTATAGCAGATAAGGGNTCATACGTATCTTATTTAGAAGGATGCACTGCCCCAATGAGAGATGAAAATCAATTACATGCAGCTATAGTAGAGATTATAGCCTTGGATGATGCAGAAGTAAAATATGCTACTGTGCAAAATTGGTATCCAGGAGATAAAAATGGTAAGGGAGGTATTTATAATTTTGTTACAAAAAGAGGTGCATGTAGAGGAAAAAATTCAAAGATTTCTTGGACTCAGGTTGAGACAGGTTCTGCAATAACATGGAAATACCCTTCTGTCCTATTACAGGGAGATAATTCAGTAGGAGAGTTTTATTCAGTTGCNATTTCCAATAAGAAACAGCAGGCTGATACGGGAACAAAGATGATTCATATAGGNAAAAATACAAAGTCTACTATTATTTCAAAAGGAATTTCCGCAGGCCATGGACAGCAAACTTATAGAGGCTTGGTCAGGATGCAATCAGGCGCTGATAATTCAACTAATTTTACGCAGTGCGATTCTTTATTAATTGGAAATAATTGTGGGGGTCATACAGTTCCCTACATTGATTCTAAGAATGCCAGTGCAGAAGTAGCACATGAAGCTACGACTTCAAAAATTAGTGATGAACAGCTTTTCTATTGTCAACAAAGAGGTTTAGACCCTGAAGAAGCAGTTGCGCTTATAGTAAATGGATTCTGTAAGGAAGTTTTAAAAAAGCTACCTATGGAATTTGCAGTTGAAGCACAAAAACTCTTAGGAGTAAGTCTCGAAGGTTCAGTTGGTTAACAATAATTTAGAAGAGGTACAAAATATTGACAATTGCATTAGAAATAAAAGATTTACATGTTGAAGTTAGTAACAAAAAAATCCTTAAAGGTTTATCTTTAAACATAGAACATGGAGAAATGGCTGCAATTATGGGTCCAAATGGAGCTGGAAAATCAACTTTAGCTTCTGTATTGGCGGGTAAGGAAGGATATAATGTCGTAAGTGGCTCTGTTAAATATTTAGGTAAAAACCTTTTAGATATGCCAACAGATGAAAGAGCAGCAGCAGGAGTATTTTTAGCATTTCAATACCCTGTTGAGATACCTGGTGTGGCAACTTCAACTTTTGTCAGGACTGCTTTAAATGCCCAAAGGAGACATAGAGGAGAAGTTGAGTTAGATGCAATTGAGTTTCTTAAATTAGCAAGAGCAAGAGCTAAAGAACTAGAAATGAGCGAAGATTTTTTTAAAAGAGAGGTAAATGTCGGATTCTCAGGTGGAGAAAAAAAACGTGCAGAAGTTTTTCAAATGTCTATGTTGTCTCCTATTCTAGCTATTCTAGACGAAACNGATTCTGGCTTAGATATAGATGCTCTGAAAATAGTTGCTGAAGGAGTTAATAAACTTCGAAGCGATAAATTATGTGGAATAGTTATTACCCATTATCAAAGGCTACTTGAGTATTTAAAACCTGACACTATTCATATATTAGCAGATGGAAAAATAGTTAAAACAGGAGATAAATCGTTAGCATTGGTTTTAGAAGAAAAAGGNTATCAAGGTATTATTGAGGCTGCATAGATAATGAAAAATANTTCCGATATAAAAAATAGATATTATAAATCTTATAATGACATTCTTCCAAATCTTCCAGGTTTAGGTTTGGATTGGATGAAGAGATTAAGAGATGATGCAATAAAACAATTTCATCAAGACGGTTTCCCAGATAAAAGTGTTGAGGAATGGAACGTAAATTCATTTAAAGGCTTAACNGATACCTTTTATATGACTCAACAAGAAGATAGTTATGAANTAGATTATCCTTCAATAGAAAAAAAAGATGCAGAATGTTTGGTAAGAGTAATATTTCATAATGGTAAAATTATAAGCATAGATCATGATGAGCTACCTAAAGGAGTTCAAGTTAATTCCTTAAAATTTTTTATTAAAAATAATTCAGATTTTCTTAAAGAAAAAATAAAACCAGCTAATGAATATTCTGAAGCACGATTGTCTAATATTATTGACAGTAGACCTCAAAGTATTGTTGCACTTAATGCAGCATTCCATGAAGATGGAGCAATAATTCATATAGATAAAAACATAGAGGTTCCTGGTTATATTGAGTTAATGCATATAGGAGACTATTCAGAAAACTCTATGAAGCATATAAGGTCTGTTATTTTCTTAGATAAAGGTTCTAAGTGTGAAGTTATAGAAAATATNCAAGGACACAAAAACAATAATACGGTATTTACTTCTGATGTAACAGATATTCATTTATCTCAAGGNTCTTCATTATCATACAATAGATTTATAAGAGGTAATAGTAAAAATATTCATGTTAATAATGTGCATGCACAACTAGATAAAGGGTCTGAATTTATTTGCAATTCATTAATAAATTGTGATGGTCAAGCTAGAAACGAAGTTAGGATAAATTTACTAGGAGAGCATGCTATATCTAATGTTAATGTATTAATGATGGGTAAAAATAAATCGCTGCATGAAACTTTAACAAAAGTAAAACATGCGACTAAGAATACAAAAAGTGTACAGGTTATTAGAACAATTTTAGATGAAAATTCTAGAGGGTCCTTTCAAGGGAAGATTAGAGTAGAGGAAGGAGCTGATGGAACATTAGCAGAAATGTCNGGAAAAAGTCTATTATTAAGCGATCAAGCTAGGGTAAACGCTAAACCTGAGCTAGAGATACTAGCTGATGATGTTAAATGTTCTCACGGTGTAACAGTTGGAACATTAAGTAAAGAGCAACTTTTCTATTTACAGTCCAGAGGCATTCCAGAACATGAAGCTAGAAAACTTTTAATTAATTCTTTTAGTAATACGATTATTAGTAATTTTAGTGATATTTTAATAAAAAGAGCTGAAAATTTTATTTTAGAAAATTATAATGAAAATGATTAAACCTCAAATATATAATTTAAATGATATAAAAAGTGAATTTCCTATTTTAAATGATAAAAAATTGGTTTATTTAGATAGTGCTGCAAGCGCACAGAAGCCAAGTTTTGTCATAAACTCTATAGATGATACTTATTCTAATCATTATGCAAATATTCACAGAGGNCTTTATACGCTAAGTCAAATTGCTACGGACAAGCATGAAGATGCTAGAGAAATTGTTAAAGAATTTATTAATGCAGAGTCTTCTAAAGAAATTATTTTTTTAAGAGGCNCAACTGAGGCGATTAATTTAGTTGCTTCATCTGTCTCTGACTTAAAGCTTGTAAAGGATGATGAAATAATTCTTTCTAGATTAGAACACCATTCAAACATAGTGCCATGGCAAATAGCTGCTAAAAAATATGGCGCAAAAATAAAAGTTGCTGAATCNGATGAAAATGGAAATGTCAGTGTGGATTCTGTTTTAAAAGAAGTTAGTTCTAAAACAAAATTTATATGTATTACCCATGTTTCTAATGCTTTAGGAACTATTTTGCCTGTTAAGCAAATATGTAAGGAAGCTAAATTACGAGGTATTTATACACTTATAGATGGTTGTCAGGCTGTACCACAATTTGAAGTAGATGTACAAGATTTAGGTTGTGATTTTTATGTTTTTTCTGGCCACAAAACTTATGGGCCAACAGGAATTGGAGTCTTGTATGGTAGGAAAGAAATTTTATCTGAGGCTCCACCCTATCAAGGCGGAGGAGATATGATTGATAAAGTAACTTTTGAAGAGACAACCTACGCCGATATTCCTAGCAAATTTGAAGCAGGAACTCCTAACATTGTAGGAGCAATTGGTCTAGGCGAGGCATTGAAATGGATGAAGAAGATAGGTATGAAAAATATTTATGAGCATTCTCAAAAAGTAGTTAATGAAGGTTTAGATATTTTAGAAAGTATAAAAGGAATTAGAATAATTGGTAAGCCAGATAACAGGGCTGGCGTTATCTCGTTTCTATATAAGGATATTCATCCTCATGATATGGGAACACTTTTAAACTCTTATAATATTGCAGTTAGAACAGGTCATCATTGTGCTCAACCTACAATGGAGCGTTATAGTGTACCCTCTACTGTAAGGGCATCAATTGGTTGTTATAATGATAGGAGTGATTTTGAGGCTTTAGCTGAAGGCATTTNNAAAGTAGGTAAAGTTTTTGAAAAGGTATAACATAATTAGTATATAGTTCTATTAAAGCAAAGGGATGACCATTGGATACAAAAGAAAAAGAATCAAATAATAGTCTTAAAGATTTAATAATTGAGGCTTTAGGCACAGTATATGATCCTGAAATACCAGTTAGTATATGGGAATTAGGGTTAGTTTATAATATAGATATTGATGAGAAGTTTAATGTGTTGATTACAATGACTTTGACTACTCCAAATTGTCCAGAAGCTGAAACTATTCCAGATAGAGTTGCAGAGGCAGTATCAAAATGTAAAGATGTGGGAGATGTCAGAGTGGAGATTGTTTGGGAGCCAACTTGGACTCAAGATAATATGAGCGAAGCAGCTAGATTAGAATTAGGTTTTTTTTAAAGGAATAAAAAATGAACAAATTATCCAAGCCACGTCCAGAAATAATAACTATAACAGATAGAGCGTTAGCGCGAATGAAGTATATTTTAGAAAAAGCTCCAAAAAATACCTTAGGTATTAGGTTTGGTATAAAGACTGGTGGCTGCTCTGGNATGACATATGATGTGAATTATGCTTCAGAAGAGAAGTTAACTGATGAAAAAGTTGTTAAGGGTAATATAAATATTTATATAGATGCTTCGGCCACTCTATTTTTAATTGGCTCTGAGGTAGATTGGAAGCAAGATAAACTTGAATCCAGTTTTNCTTTTAATAACCCTAATGAGTCAGCCAGATGTGGNTGTGGAGAGTCATTTACAGTTTAGACTATATTTTTTTTGAAAGAAATATAGCGAGCTTTGTTATACCTTTAATACCCTGAGTCATAACTTTATACCCCCTAATATCTTCTGCATTATGTTCTAGTGCTGTATTCCTGTGCTCAATCTCTTCATCTCTGAATTTTTTAATTAATTTAAAAAGGTTCTTTTCTGTATCATTATTTTGGAGTTCTNCTTGCTGAGATTTATAATGATCATCAATCACTTCTTCTACTGCAACTGTACAAGCCATTGCTGCTTTTCTATCAATTAAAGCAGTAGTCATTCCTAATAAATAACCACCTAGATTCCACAATGGAGATAAGGCTGTAGGCCTTATTCCTCTTTCTAATAAAATTTTATTAAATGCTTTTAAATGCTCTGCTTCTTGTTCTGCCATTTCTATTATAGTTTTATCATTTTTTAAAACAGCTAATTGACCCTCATATATACGTTTTGCACCAAATTCACCGGCTTGATTCACACGAATCATATCATCAGTAATAGTATTTTTTAATTTTTTAGTTATTAAGTTTTTTGGCATATTCTTTTTAATCTCTTATATTTCTAATAGTTAATATAGTTAAGATAATAAATAAAGCGAGGCCATAGATGAAACTCCATTGAACAAGTGTTATACCCATAATTTTTGGAGAGACTTGGTCGCAGGNAGCAATTGCTGGANTGTTTAGTGCTTTTTTTAATTCTTCTTGTAAAGTTCCTATATTTTCAGTCATACCAGAGCATTCTAAAGAAGCTGCCCACCATTGTAACTCTACTCCGATATGCCAAAAGCTGATTCCTATAATATATAATGAGCAGAAGCATAATAAAATAGATATAATATTTTTATTATAAAATATAAGTCCAAATAGGCTTATAAAAAGCATTACTGCAAAGCCATATCTTTGTAGCATGCATAAATAGCAAGGCTGAAGGCCAAATACAAATTGTAAGAAAAAAGCAATTATAAGCGCTAATATAGAAAATATTAAAGCAATANAAATCGGTTGAGTAAAANAATTTTTAATTTGTAAGTTCATCTTTAAAAATATAACCAACTAAATATAATGATAATAATCAACCCTAAAATTAATGTAAGAATGNTAAAATATTTATCAATAANCTTTTTAGCGGCATCTCCAAATAATCTAATTATGCCAGTCAATATAAAAAAACGTGCTCCCCTTGATATAAAGGAAGCTATTATAAATGTAATTAAGTCTAAATGCATTCCTCCAGATGATATTGTAATTAGTTTGTAAGGTATAGGGGTAAAACCTGCTATAAAAACTATTAGCGCACCCTTCTCATTATAATTTTTTTTAAACAAATCAAATTGATTTTCTAAATGATAAAATTCAATAATCGATTGACCTATTGTATCCCACAAAAACACACCTATAAAATAACCAAATATTCCTCCAAGCACTGAAAAAAAAGTAGTAATTATAGCTAGNNTCAACCACTTTAACGGCCTTGCTAAGGCCATAGGTAAGAGAAGCAAATCTGGAGGAATAGGAAAAAAAGAACTTTCTGTAAAGGCTATAGTGCCTAAAAATACTTCTGCTTTAGGTTTAGCAGATATTAATAAAATTTTATTATATAGTTTCTTTAATATCATATTAAATTTTATGCCATTCATTATTTAAGCTGGCTAGTTTTATAAATATATAGTATCCAAAATTAAAAAATATATATATAATGAGCTATAACATAAAAAATATGGTTTTNGGNGAATAATTTGTTTAAAGTAATTTTTTTAGTAATCTTTTTTCTATATTNTAAATTTGCCTATTCTGGTCCGTTTTCTGATTTTAAAGCAGGTGCAGATTTATCAGAAGAGCTGTCTTCTAGCCCTACTGAAAGAAGAAATAAACCTAGTTCTGATAGTATTGTTCAATCAAAAGAATCTCTTGATCCTAAAAATTCAGCAGTATGGGAAGATTTGCAAAACGAACTGTTAGGTGAAAATGCAAACGTTTTCTTTGTTGATGATATTAAGCTTATAATGCAGGACTATATTGAAGAAGCTCATAAAGTTCCTTTAATAGTTACTCTGCCTAAAAAGATACAAAATTTTAAAAAATTTATTTTATTGATAGAAAATAATCCAATCCAGCAAGTAATTTCATTAACACCTTACAGAGATATAGAAGCATTAGGAATGAACGTTAGATTAGAGGATGACTCACCAATAAGAGCAGCAATATTAGATCACAAAGGAAATTGGTATATAGGTTCTAAAATGGTATTTGTTGCTAGCGCAGGAGGTTGTTCTACTCCTGCTTGTGACCCAGCTATAGAGGTATGTGAAACAGGAACAGTTGGTAAAATAGCTGTGAAAGAATATAAAAGAGAAGCTGGAGCTCAAAGAATTAAACTTAAAATTACACATCCTATGGAAACAGGTTTTGTAGTAGATTTAGATGGTGAAGTTATACCTGAGTATTTTATTAAAAAAATACATGTTGATGACAAAGATGGACCAATAGCAGATATTACTACATATGCAGCTTTATCTACTGATCCAGTTATATTATTAGATCTGCCTGAGAAAGGTCAGAGTGTCCGAGTTCATGTTATGGATTCTCGCGGCCTAGAATTTTTTTCATATAAAAATGATAATACTATGTAATGCAATATTTTAAAAATATTNTATTTTTACTAGTTCTTTTTAATTCTTTTCAAGCTTTCTCTGAAAGTATTTATAATATAACTCCAATTGAAGTATCAAAAAATGTTTATGTATTTTTTGGAGATGTAAATAATTTAAATAATGTAAATGGAGGTGCTATAAGTAATACGGGNTTCATAATAGGNAAAAAAAGTATATTAGTAATAGATGCTGGCCCAAGTTATTTGTATGCTTCAAGAGTTATAGAAATTATTAAATCGTATTCTTCACTTCCAATAAAGCACCTAATTGTAACTCATCACCATCCAGACCATTCATTTGGTATTTCAAAATTTATAGAAATAGGGGCTAATGTTATTATGTCTCAAGCTGAAATTAACATGTATTTCAAATATGGTAACAGACTATTAAGACAGGTAAAAAAATCAATTGGTGATAATTGGTTTATCAAGACTAAAATAGTTAAGTTTGGCAATAATGAGGAGTTTCCATTAAATCTTGATTTAGGAGGTCGTAAGGTAAGTATAGAGTTATATAATCAGGGCCATTCAGAGGGAGATTTAGTTATAGAAGACCTGCTTAGTAAANTTATATTTGTGGGAGACTTAGTTTTTANTGAAAGAGCNCCAACCATTCCACATGCTAATATTACTAACTGGAATAAATATATNTCTGATATAAAAAATCGTAAATGGGATTATATANTTCCTGGNCATGGAGAATTGATTAAAATNNAAGAGCAACTTTTATTAACAAAGTATTGGATCAATTATATAGATAAAACTGCTAAGCAGGCCGTCCTAAATGGAACAAGTCCAGCTGAAATATTTAANGAAGGTATACCAGCTTCGTTAAGAAAATATAAATTAGCTAAAGAAACATGGATTAGGGATTTGCCATTATTAATAAATAAGTATGAATCCGAATAGATTTTTATTGCTGAATTTTTCATAATATATTAATGATAACCTTAGTATTCAGGCCACTGTGGCGAAACTGGTAGACGCGATGGATTCAAAATCCATTTGAGGCAACTCAGTGTCGGTTCGAGTCCGACCAGTGGTACCATGAAAATAATATTTTATATTTTGACATTGTAAATTTTATGTGTATTTTCCATAAGCTTTTTGATAATATCAGATAATGGGGAAAATTTTTTTCATGGACTTAGGTTTTAAANACAGTAATAAATTAAATATAGCTTCTGATCATTTTGTGGAAGAAAATGGATGTTTATATGCTGGAAACCATTATTTAATTGATATGTGGGGTTGCCTATTTTTAGAAAATGATAAAAAAATTAAAGAATTATTAATTAGTGCAGCAGAAGTTGCTGGAGCAACTATACTTCATGCACATACGCATCATTTTGGAGAAGGACAAGGAGTCTCCGGCGTAGTTGTATTAGCAGAATCTCATATTAGTGTACATACTTGGCCAGAAAGAAATTTTGTAGCATTTGATATTTTTATGTGCGGAGATACTGATCCTGATTTATCTTTAGAGCTTCTAAAAAATAGATTTAAACCTAACAAAATTAGAGTAAAAAAAGTAAAAAGAGGCTTGGTTAACGAAGAAGTATGACAATTTNCAATATAAATGATTTTCTAGATCAGTCTAGCTTAGAAACTCCTTGCTTAGTAATAGATTTATCGGTAGTTAGAAATTCTTACATAAAACTTAAAAAGTTTTTTCCTAATAGCCTTATATATTATGCTGTTAAAGCTAATCCAGCTATTGATATAATAAATTGTTTAAATAGTGCTAACTCGAACTTTGATGTCTCTAGTAAAAAAGAAATTGAGTTATGTCTTGCTCAGTCTATTGATCCAGCTAAATTATCTTANGGAAGTACAGTAAAAAAGGATAAAGATATCTTCTGGGCTTATAATAACGGTGTAAGATTATTTGCATTCGATTCATTACAAGAGCTTAATAAAATTGAGACACACGCTACAAACTCTAAAGTTTTTTGTCGTTTACAAGTAGAAAATAAAGGAGCTAATTGGCCTTTATCAAAAAAATTTGGATGCTCTATAGGTATGGCAAAAGAATTAATGTTAGAGGCTAAAAATAAAGGCTTAATTCCAGCAGGAATTTCTTTTCATGTAGGGTCTCAACAAACTAATATAAAGAGATGGGAAGAAGCATTAGAATCTTGTTTTGAAGTCTATTCATTCTTAAAACTTCAAAATATTAAACTAGAATTTATTAATATAGGAGGAGGTATTCCCGTAGATTATAAAGATTATTATTTTAATNTAGAACTTTTTTCAAAAGAATTAAATAATAAAATTAAAAATATTTTTAATGATGACTTACCTAAAATTATGATAGAGCCGGGTAGGTTTTTAGTAGCTGAATCTGGTGTTATAGAATCAGAAGTAGTTTTAGTTTCAAAAAAAGATTATCAAGATAATAGAAGGTGGATTTATTTAGATATAGGTAGGTTTGGAGGCTTAGCTGAAACAGAGGCTGAGGCAATAAAGTATAAAATTATACCAGTAAATAAAGAACAATTTAAAACGGGGCCAGTTATAATTGCCGGGCCATCATGTGATGGAGCTGATATTTTATATGAGAAATATAATTATGAACTTCCTTTAAATATTGTATCTGGAGATAAAGTAAGAATATACTCTACAGGTGCATATACATCTGTTTACTCATCAGATTTTAACGGTCTGCAGAGGTTGAAAGAATACTTCATTAATATTAATTAGTGATTAATATNTTCTTTATCCAGTTAGGAAGTATGAATGATGATTTATGTATTTCTCTTGTATAATATTTAGTATCTAATTTTTTATTAATATTTCTATTTTTAGCCATGTCTGTTTGTTTTGATGCCCATGTTAAAGCCATATAACCACCTATATATGTTGGAACAACTGTAAGGTAAGTTCCCGAAAATTTGAAAATATTTTTTAAATATAGGTTCGTTTTTTTAAGCTCTTTTTTTTGAAAAAAAGGAACCCCAGTTTGAAATACAACAATACCTTTTTCAGAAAGTATATTTTTAATACTTTCATAAAATTTTATAGTAAATAAATTTTTTCCTGGCCCTATTGGGTCAGGCCTATCAGTTATGATTAAATCAAAATAATTTTTTAATTCTTCATTTGCTATCAGCTTAGAGGCATCTTGAATTATAATATTAACTCTAGAATTATTTAAACATCCTTTATTTATTTTCTTTAAATAGATTTTACTCAGACCTATCACTTCTTCATCTATTTCACATATTAATATTTCTTCTATTTCTTTATGCTTAACGACCTCTGCAGCAATAGCACCATCTCCACCACCTATGATAAGCACTTTTTTTATTTTACCATGAGATAATATAGGAACATGTGAAAGCATTTCGGAATAACCATGATGATCATATTCAGTAATTTGAATTACTTTATCCAGAGTCATTACTCTGCCAAAATATTTTGAATCAAATATTAAGATATTTTGATACAGGCTTTTTTTTTCTACAATTTTTTTCTCAATTGCAATATTTTGGCTATATTTTTTATATAAGTTTTCTGTAAATATATTCATTTATTATCTATAAATAATTTATTTTCTCGTAATCCATTGTTTTCCCATTTTCCATGTAAACATTGGACGACTATCTAACATTTTTTTAATTTTTGATATATCTCCATCAAAAGTTAAAAGTTCATTAATCATAAATTCTGTTACATCTGCCATTGGAAGCTTAGTAGCTTTTTCTAAAGGTATCCATTTAATTTCAACTAATTCACTAGTAGTTTTTATTTTTCCAGTGAGATGTTTAGCATCTGCGATAAAAAATCTTGCATGAAAACGTATAGGACTAAAAGTAGGAGTGATTGCTCTTCCTAAATAAAAAAGCTTAGAAATATCTGGTTCTAATCCTAATTTAGACATTATACTTATGCCGTTAGTATCTTCTTCAAAATCAGTATTTTCAGTGTTTTTAAGCTTTGCCCCAAGAATTAAGCCCGTTTCTTCAACAGTTTCCCTTATAGAGGCAACCGCTAATGCCTTAGCTGTTCTTGCATTATTAGATACTGCTAGTCTTTTTATTATATTTTTATTTAAGGATGAATTAAGTGATATAGTATGATCCGTTTTATCAACAACACCTCCTGGAAACACCCAAGCTCCGGGCATAAAACGTGTTTTATCAGACCTTTTTCCTAGCAGCACTTTGACATTTTTATCAGTTTTTTTCAGGAGTACTAAGCTTGAAGCGTCTCTTGGTCTCGGAATCTTTGTGTCTTTTTCTCTTTTAGGAGTGAACTTTAATTCTTTTTTTTCCATGCTTCTTGCTATATATTTTTTTTGCTGCATTATTTTATGTTTTTTCAATTAAAGAAGGTTATAATCTAATATATTTTATATATTTTTATAGAGCAAAGGTACAATCATTTATAAGAAAAATTAGGAGTAGATCTTTGAAAGACCATATAAACAATCAGTCTTCTATTCAAGACTTATTAACGCATGAATTAGAATTTAAATATGCTGAAGCCCAAGAAGTTTTGCCTGGTATTAGAAGAATTGTGGCTCCAAACCCAAGTCCTTATACTTTACATGGTACAGGCACTTACATTATTGGAAAAAATGAAGTAGCAATTATTGATCCTGGTCCCAATATAGACTCGCATATTGAAGCTATTATAAAGGCAACTAATGGAGAAAAAATAACACATATTTTAGTAACGCATACTCATGCGGACCATTCTCCTGCTGCCAAGCCTTTATCTAAGATTACTGGAGCTAAAGTAATGGGATATGGGCCTCATGGTGAATCGGGAGGTGAAGAAGGGGCTGATCTAAGTTTTATTCCAGATTATATCTTAAAAGATAATGAGATTATTAAAGGTAGTAATTGGGGTTTAGAATGCATACATACGCCGGGGCACACTTCCAATCATATATGCTATGGTGTAGTTGGAACGGAAGCTGTTTTNACTGGAGACCATATAATGGGCTGGTCTACTACTTTAGTGTCTCCTCCAGATGGTAATATGCAAGACTATTTTAATAGCTTAGAAAAAATGTTATTAAGGAATGATAAGTATTATATTCCGGCTCATGGAAAAATGATCAAGAATCCTAGAAGATTTGTGAAAGCTTTAATAGGTCATAGAAAGATGAGAAAAAAACAGATAATTAAAAATTTAAATAGCAAACAATTATCCTATATACCTACTTTAGTAAGTAAAATGTACCCTCATTTAGATAAGCGTTTAATAAAGGCTGCAGGAAGGTCTGTTTTAGCACATTTGCTACATATAGAAGAGTTGGGTGGAGCAAAGTCAGTAAAAAGCCCTAAGGGGTTAGGATGGGTTTTGTTAAAATGAATTATGTTAGAACCTAAATATGATTTCATTATTTAGAAACTTTAAAGATATAAAAAACCATACTAATAAATCTATTGTAGCGATAGGTAATTTTGATGGCTTGCATCATGGACATAAAGCTATTGTAAATCAGGCCAAACTTCTTAAGAGAAAATACGGTGGCAAATTTATTATATTAACATTTCATCCTCACCCGTTAAAAGTATTGAGGCCTGGAAATGAGCCTAAAAATATTTTATCTTTTAGAAATAAAGTAATTAAAATGAGAGAGTTGGGAGTGGATATGTTGCTAGCTCAGCGTTTTAATATAGCTTTTTCAAAGCTCACACCATTAGATTTTATACAGAAAGTTTTAATCGATGGGCTTAATGTAAGTGATATTATTATAGGAGATGATTTTCATTTTGGATATAAAAGACAAGGAAATGTTGATTATTTAATGTCTGCAGAGTTCAGAAAGCATTTTAATGTACATATAATCAATGAAGTGTCAGGAAAAACTGGAAGATATTCCTCCAGCTTAGCTAGAGATATGATAGCTTCTGGAAAAATGATGGAAGTAAAAGAGGTGTTAGGATATTTTTATGAAGTTGAAGGACATGTTGTAAAAGGAGAGCAATTAGGTAATACATTAGGTTTCCCAACTGCTAATATTAATTATTTAAATACTGTAATTCCAGAGGATGGTATTTATGCAGGGTGGGTAAAGATTAAGGATAAATTTCATATGGGGGCAATTTCTACAGGTTATAGACCCCAATTTAAAGGAAAAAAAAGATTTTTAGAGGCTCATTTACTAAATTTTAGTGGAGATATTTATGGAACACGTATAAAAGTTTCTTTGGTAAAGAAGATTCGTGATGAACAGGTTTTTTCTGATATAGAGGAACTAAAAAAGCAAATGACTTTGGATTGTAAGAAGGCAATTAATATATTAACAGAAAATAATATTTAGATATTTTTTAAGGCTATTTAGGGAAGTATTAAATGGATTATAAAGACACAGTATTTTTACCAAAATCCAGTTTTGGAATGAGAGGTGGTTTACCTCAGCGCGAGCCAGAAATGATAGAAAGATGGAACAGAATAGATTTATGGGGAAAGCTAAGAGAGCAGTCTAAAAATAAAGAAAAATTCACACTTCATGATGGTCCCCCTTATGCAAACGGGCCTATACATATTGGTACATCTATGAATAAAATATTGAAAGATATTATTAATAGAAGTAAGCAAATGAGTGGGTATAATTCACATTATATACCAGGATGGGATTGTCACGGCTTACCTATAGAATGGCAAGTAGAGCAAATATATAAGAAAAAAGGAATTAACAAGGATGACATTCCAATAGCAGAATTCAGAGCAGAGTGTAGAGCCTTTGCGGATAAATGGATTGGTGCACAAATGGATGATTTTAGAAGATTGTTTGTTTTGGCAGACTGGGAGGATCGTTATTTAACGATGAGTTTTAAAGCTGAGGCTCAGATAGTTAGAGAAATTGGCAAATTTATAGAAAATGGAAGTTTGTATAAAGGGTCAAAACCTGTGATGTGGTCGCCAGTGGAAAAAACAGCTTTAGCGGAAGCAGAAGTAGAATATAAGGATATAGAATCTACAGCTATTACAGTTGGGTTTCAAATTAAAAGTTCTAATGAATCAATATTACATAATGTATTTGTTCCTATATGGACTACTACTCCTTGGACTATTCCTGCAAATAGAGCAATAGCATATGGAAAAGATCTGGATTATATTATAATAGAGGTTTTAGATAATCATGAAAACAAACAATTTTTTGTTGGGCAAAAAATTTTAATAGCAAAAGAAAGATT
>NYVM01000079.1 GCA_002684605.1 Candidatus Pelagibacterales bacterium
AAGCAAGTTACTTTAGATATCAAATTAATAAATGTGTCTGTTTCAAAAAGGTTTGCAACCAAACCAAACACCTTATCATATATGGAGATATTAATTCCTGGTATTGAAGATAATAATAAATATTATATTTTCAATAATTATAATAAAGAAAATTTTCAGCATGAAGGAGAGCTAATTCTCTATATAGGTTATAGTCAAAATTTAAATATTAATAAATATTTAAATAAAACATTAATTGCTGGCGAAATTATAACATTAAAAGGTCCTTATCTGGATAAGAATATTCCAATATTTTTAAATCTACCAACTTTATTTTTATCAAATAATACACATGTTATTAAAACATTAAATATAATACGCCAACTTTTACGAACAGGATTTAAAGAACCTATTATGTTTATAAGTAATTTTGCTGATACGAAAAGTATTATTCTAATGGAAGAAATGCATAAATTGCAGTTTGAATATAAAAATTTTACATATAAAATAACACTTTTAAAAAAAGAAAGGTCAGCTTCTAGTAAGTTTCTATTAGGAACTATATCAATAAATATTAATAAAATTTTTCCAGATCTTAACTCACATTTTATCTATATGGATTGTAATACTGATTTTTTGCATGAAACTAAAAAGAAGTTAATTGAATTAGGTGCAAATGATGAAAGCATATTTATTCCTATTAATTAATCTCTATTTTCTGGGTCATCATTTTTAACTTCAAAATATTCTGCTTCCGTTACATTGTTATTTATACCGCTTTTTTTATTATTATTAATATCAAATTTTTTATTAAATATATTTTTGAGATACCTATAAATATAAAACAATACTATAAATCCTAGAACCCATATACCAATAAAGAAAAACAAAATTAATAATATNGATATTACTAAAAGNCCTATAATAATACCTANACATCCAATATTTTTATTTATTGGNAAGCCATAAAATTTATTTTTANTATTAGNCTGCATATAATCTTATNCTAATCTANNCTTGAATAGAGATTTAAATAATAATCAGAATTACCTAAAAATGTATCCAGCAGCACAAGNCNNTTAAAATACTGTCCNATTTCCATCTCTTCAGTTACGCCCATTCCNCCATGCATTTGGATAGATTCTTGAGCTAAGATTCTTCCACCTATCCCTATATGAATTTTTGNAGCATATACAGATTTAAGTGCATCAATATTATCAAGAGCTTTTAACGCAGCCATAGAAGATAAGGAATTCATTTCGTCACTTAGTATTAGCATTTCTACAGCTCTATGTTGAATTGCTTGAAACTTTCCAATTGCTGTGCCAAACTGTTTTCTTGTTTTAATATAATCTAATGTCATCTCGTACATTTTTTCCATTATACCAGATGCTTCTGCCGCNATAGCTACTAANGTTTTATTTACAGCTTCTTCTATAATAGTGTATGCATTATTCTTTATNCTAATAAGNTTTTCTTTTGGAACTNTTNCATTATCAATTTGAATTTCTGCTGCNTTAAAACCATCTACAGTAGGATAATCCTGCATAATTAGTCCGNAAGTATTTTTTTCTAGCACAAANATTGAAATTCCATCTTTATCAAANCTCTTACCTNNTGTTCTAGCCGCTAACAAAATATAATCTGCTTGCNCACCACCAAAAACAACACATTTATTACCATTAATAAGCCATTCATTATTATTTAAAGTAGCAGTTGTAGTAATATCAGAGAGATTATACCTTGAATTAGGTTCTGCGTGAGCAAAAGATACTTTTGCATTTCCTGCAATAATTTCTTCAATAATATTATTTCTAATTAGGCCTTTTGGGCATCCAGACAATATAGAACCACTCATAATAACAGTAGAAATAAAAGGTTCTATAACTAAACCTCTGCCAAAAGACCTCATTAGNAGCATTATATCTACTAGNTTTCCTCCAAAACCACCGTCTTCTTCAGAGAAAGGCAATGAAAGCCAACCTAATTCAGAGAAATATTTCCATGTATTTGGGTCAGAACCAATATTATTTTTTATTGTTTTTCTTCTATGCTNCGCATCATAAGTTTCTAATATAAATTTATCTACAGAGTTTTTNATTAACTCTTGATCTTCTGTAAAAGACAAGTCCACGATAATATCCTCTATTTAATTATTATAATTCTAATAACATTTTAGCTAAAATATTTTTTTGAATTTCATTTGAACCACCATAAATAGTTGTTTTTCTTGTATTAAAATACTTTGGAGCAGCAAAAGAACTCCATTCAGGTCCAATTAAAGGCTCATTATTACCTTTTTCTAGGGCATTTGGTTGGTATGCATACGCATAATAGCCACTAGCCTCTAAAACTAGCTCTGTAATTTCTTGTTGAATCTCAGAACCTCTTATTTTTAGCATAGATGCTTCTGGTCCCGGAGGAATACCTTTAACATCATCTGAAATACATTTTAATTCTGCATACTCTAATGCTTGCAATCTAACATCACATTTTGTGACTTTATCCATAAACCTATTGTCATCTCTTAANCTTTTATCTCCATTTATATTTAATTTTGCTATATTTTTAACTTTTGCTAATCCTTTCTTTGACCTAGATACTGCAGCAATAGAAGTTCTTTCATGCCCTAATAAGTACTTAGCTACAGTCCAACCTTTATTTTCCTCAAATATTAAATTATCTTTAGGGACNTTAACATTTTCTAAGTAAACCATATTAACTTCATGNCCTCCNTCTAAGGTTATTATTGGTTTCACCGATACTCCTGGAGATTTCATATCTAACAACATAAAAGATATTCCTTCTTGGGGCTTACATTCACCATTAGTTCTAACAAGAATGAACATCATATCTGCATGTTGTGCAAATGTTGTCCAAGTTTTTGTTCCATTAATGATATAGCCATCTTCTGTCTTTTCAGCTTTAGTGGATAAAGAAGCAAGATCTGAACCTGACCCAGGCTCTGAGTAACCTTGACACCACCAATGCTCACTAGACAATATTTTAGGTAAATATAGCTTTTTTTGTTCCTCTGTTCCAAACTTTATAATTACTGGTGCAACCATAGTTACTCCAAAAGGAAGTGCTGAAGGAGCAGAAGCAGCTCCACACTCTTCATCAAAAATATATCTTTGTGTTACACTCCAACCTGTACCACCATATTCTTTAGGCCAATTAGGAGCTAACCAACCCCTATCCTCTAACTTTTTTTGCCAAGCTACTAAATCTTTTTTATGTAAATGATGACCAAGTTCAATTTTTTTTTGAGTATTTTTATCTAGATTATTATTTATAAAACTTTTGACCTCTTCCTTAAACTTTAAATCTTCCTCACTAAATTTTAAATTCATAAAAATAACTCCTTTTATTGATATAATAATAAATTATTAACAATTTTTAATCTTTTAGTAATCATACTGCAACTATAATTATATAAGATACTACATATTATACATATAACTCTATTATTTATTTTTTGTAATATAAAACCTAGTAATCCTCCTGTTGCTGGGTTTTATATAAAATGGTACATTTATAAATATTATTAATGATTAAGTATATATTATGAAAATTTTATTAATTGAAGATGATTTATCTACTTTATCCTTTATTAAAAAAGGATTAAAAGAAATGAACCANANTGTTGATTCATTTTCAAANGGAAATGATGGTCTTGATGCAGGTTATTTAAATGAACATGATATAATTATATTAGATAGAATGTTACCAGGAATAGATGGCTTAACTATAGTAACAAAACTTAGAAATAATAAAATTTTAACTCCTGTGTTATTTTTATCTGCTTTAGGTGAAGTAAACGATAGGGTAAAAGGTTTAAAAGCAGGAGGAGATGATTACTTATCTAAACCTTTTTCTTTTTCTGAATTAATAGCAAGAATAGAAGCTTTAAATAGAAGACAAAATCCTAAAAGTCATGTTGATATATTAAAAATTCATGACCTCATTTTAAATAAGCGTAATAGAAAAGTAACAAGAAATTCAATTAATATTAANCTNCANCCTCAAGAATATAAATTATTGGAAGTATTGATGGAAAATTCTAATGATTTAATAACAAGAACTATGTTNCTNGAAAAAGTATGGGATTTACATTTTGACCCACAAACAAANATTATTGATGTNCATATTAGTAGATTAAGAAAAAAAATTGATAAAGGTCATGATACTCAGTTATTAAAAACAATTAGAGGTGCGGGTTATAGCATCCAATATAATAATGAATAGAAATTATTAATGTTTTTTAATTATTTTAAAGCATTAACTGCAAAAACAGTTCTAATATTTTCTACATTTTTTATTTTTATTCTTATAGTCCTCTCAATTGCTGTATATGAATTTACACTTAAAGTAATGGAAAAAGAAAATAATCGAGTAATAAATATTGAACATGAATATTTAATAAAAACATATATTAAATATGGGCCACAAGAATTAATAAGGGCAATAAATCAAAGATCAAAAAATCAAAATACGGCAATATATTTAGCAACTGATCAACTATATAACAAATTAGCTGGCAATTTAAATTCTTGGCCCGAACAAAAAAAAGATAATGAAGGCTATATTAACTTTGAAATAAGTCGTGTACTTGGTTCACAAGTTATAACTCACTCAAGTAGAGCAAAAATAATTATTTTTAAAAATGGTACTAAACTTTTAGTAGGAAGAGATGTCCAACCAGAGATACTAATTTCGAACGCATTGATAAACCTTATTATATTTACAATTACATTTATAATTTTAGCAGGTATAATTGGTAGCGCACTATTAGGTAGATATAGCTTAACAAAAATAAATATACTAAATTCAGCTATTCAAAAAATAACTGATAATGATCTAATTGGAAGAATAAATAACAAAAATATTAATAATGAGCACAAACAAATTTCTATTAATGTAAATAGAATGTTAAAAAGAATAGATGAATTAGTTGATAACTCTAAAAATATTTCTGGTAATATTGCTCATGACTTAAAAAAACCTCTAACTAAATTAAAAGGGAACTTAGAACTAGCCTCAATTAAAATTAAAAATAAAAAAAATAACAAATATATTGAAGATGCTATAGCTGAAGCAGATAACTTAATAAAAATTTTTAATGCCTTACTTGATATAGCAAGTTTTGAAAGTGAAAAAAAACAAGACTTTCAAACTTATGATTTATCAGCTTCAATAAAATCATTAATAGAAATTTACTCTCCTGTTTTTGAAGACAATAATATAAAGCTTAAATTGGAGATTCAAAAAGGTATTAAACTTGTAGGAAATAAAATTTTATTAACGCAAGCTTTTACTAATGTATTAGATAATGCGATTAAATATACAATAAATACAAAAAAGAGAATTTATATAAGCTTACTTGAAAAAAATAATTTTATATATTTGTACTTTAAGGATAATGGAGAAGGTATTAATGAGAAGGATTATAGTAAAGTTTTTGATCGATTTGTAAGGCTTGAAAAGCATAGGCAAACAGATGGTAACGGACTGGGGTTAAGTATGGTCAAAGCAATACTAAATCTACATAATGCAACAATTTCACTATCAAGCAATAAACCAGGTCTTATAGTTGAGATAAAATTAGCTAGTATAAGCTAACCAATTACATGTCCCCCATCAACTCTAATTATACTTCCTGTCATAAATGACCCTGCATCAGAACACAATAAAAGTAATGCACCATCTAATTCTTCGGCAAAACCAATACGTTTTTGCGGTATGAGTTCTATCATTTCTTTACCTTCGACTGTATCAAAAAAACTTTTATTTAAATCAGTTAATATATAACCTGGGGCTATAGCATTAACTTGGATATTATATTTAGCATATTCATTAGCTAAGGTTCTTGTAAGGTGACTTACTGCTGCTTTAGATGCACAATAAGATGATAAACGATGTCCAAGCACTTTTTCTGCTGCTATTGAAGAAATATTAATTATTTTGCCTGATTTTTTATTATCAACTAAATGTTTTGAAAATAATTTTGAGCACATAAATACACCTCTTAAATTTGTATTCATTACATTATCCCAGTCTTCCATAGAAGTATTAAGAGAAGATTTTGAAACAGCTATTCCAGCATTATTGATTAAAATTGATGTATTACCATATTTATTATTAACAAAATCAAAAACTTGATTAACAGATTCTTCATCATTAACATCCATACTTACAGATATACATTCTCCACCAGATTCTTTAATAAAATTTTCTGTCTCATTAAGTTTTTCTTTATTCCTAGCAGCTAATACTACTTTTGCTCCCATTGCGCTAAGTACGTAACTAAATCGCCTACCTAGCCCTCTAGAAGCTCCAGTCACAAGCGCAACTTTACCATTAAGATTAAATTTTTTTAAAATTTTTTCNGAAGTAGAANACATTATATTATCCTTTATGTATTTTAAGTATTAAATATGTTANAGATNTACCATTAAAAAAGTTATTAATTAAGGTATTAAATGATTAAAATAGATATTATTTCTGATGTAGTTTGTCCTTGGTGCTTTATAGGTAAAAAAAGATTAGATAATGCGATAAATAAATATAAAGATTATAAATTTGATATTAATTGGCACGCATTCCAATTAAATCCTGATATGCCAAATAATGGCATGAATAGAAAGCTATATTTATCTTCTAAATTTGGTGGTGAAAATAGAGCTCAAGATATATATAAAAATATTGAAATGNCNGGCTTGTCATCAGGTATTCANTTTAATTTTGAAAAAATTATAACTATGCCGAGTTCNTTTAATGCTCACATTTTAATTGAATATAGCAAAGAGCAAAATTTACAGAATAAAATTNCNGAAGAATTATTTAANGCTTTTTTTATAGAAGGTAAGAATATAGGAGAATTTAATATATTATCAGAATTAGCTGATAATTCTAATATACTAGGTTTTTCAAAAAAGGTTATTTTAGAAAGAAAAGATTTAATTGGTAATGTTCTAAAATCAGAAACCTCTAGTAGAGATAGAGGCATAAATGGTGTTCCATTCTTTATCATTAATGACAATTATGCTGTATCTGGAGCACAAGAAAGTGAAGTATTTGAAAAAATATTTGAAACATGCTTGCTTGAAGTAAAAGATTAACTAACAAGCAACATTGTTAGTTCTGATGTTAATTCTTCTATTACATCTAACCTTTCATCTATTGATGACCATTTATAGAGAAGTCCAACTTTTTTATCTGACCTAACTTTAATATCTCTTTTATTATTATGTATCCAATTTATAAATTTTTCTGGATTAAGTTGTCCATCGTTAATAAATTCAAGAGTTGCGCCATTTATTCCACTATCAATTCTTTGTATACCAGTTTTTATACAGTTTCGTTTTATTTTCATTACTCTTATTAAATAATTTAACTCTTTTGGTATTAAACCAAACCTATCTATTAACTCAATAGTAAATGACTTAAAATCATTATCGTTATTTATATTTCCCAACCTTCTATAAAGTTGCAATCTTAAACTAAGGTCTAATATATAAGCTTCTGGTATTAATGCTGGTGCTTGAAGATTAATTTGAGGTACAAAATCATTATTCGTATATGATTCTCCTTTAATATCTGATACTGCTTCATTTAATAACTGTTGATATAGACTGATGCCAACTTCCTTAATTTGACCAGACTGTTCATCACCTAATAAGTTACCAGCACCCCTTATATCTAAATCATGCGCTGCTAAATTAAAACCAGCCCCAAGCCCTTCTAGAGACTGTATCGCATGCAACCTTTTTTCTGCATTTGAAGACATTTGTTTATTATTACTTAATAAGTAGTAAGCATAGGCGCGTTTATCTGATCTACCTACCCTGCCCTTTAATTGATATAATTGTCCTAGTCCAAACATATCGGCTTTATAAATAAATATCGTATTAGCATTTGGAATGTCCAGTCCGTTTTCAATAATAGTTGTAGCTATAAGTATATTAGTTTTTCCTTCATAAAATTGCATCATGGTATCTTCAATTTCTTTACCTGGTATTTGACCATGNACNATAGATATTGATGCATTCTCTACTAGATCCACNACTTTATTATAAAATTCTTTTATATCTTTAATTCTAGGTACTATACAATATACCTGCCCTCCTCTATGAATTTCTCGTTGAATGCCTTCTTTAATATTAAAGTCATTATAGGGAACTACAAAAGATCTAACTGGTAATCTATCATCAGGTGCTGATGCAATGATAGATAAGTCTCTAATTCCTGACAATGCCATATGTAGTGTTCGAGGTATGGGTGTTGCAGTTAAGGTTAAAATATGCGCATTATGTGTTATATTTTTAAGACGCTCCTTTTGAGCGACTCCAAACCTTTGCTCCTCGTCTACCACAAATAAACATAAATTTTTAAATATAATTTTATCTGATAATAATGAATGTGTTCCAATTATAATATTAATTGAACCCGCATTTAAGCCTTCTATAATTTGTTTTTTCTCTTTTTCACTAGTTAACCTTGATAAATGTGAAATACAGATTTCTTCATCTTTAAAACGTTTCTTAAAAGTTTCATGATGTTGTCGCGCTAAAATAGTAGTTGGCGCTATAACAGCTATTTGTGCCCCAGATTTTGTAGCAATATAAGCAGCACGCATGGCTACTTCAGTTTTACCAAAACCAACATCACCACAAATCAACCTATCCATAGGTTGCTCTGAATTAATATCTTTTACTACATCTTTAATTGCTTCTAACTGATCTTCAGTTTCATAATATTCAAATTTAGAAACAAAATTTTGATAATCCTCATTGTTACAAAATAATTTTACTGCTTTACCTAATTTTCTAGCAGATGCAATTCTTACTAATGTCTCAGCAACATCCCTAACTTTTTCTTTAACTTTTTTCTTTTTATTGCTCCAAGTTTTACTACCTAGTTTATCTAATCGAGCTTCAGAATTTTTCCCACCAAATTTACTTAAAAGGTTTATATTTTGAACAGGGACAAGTAATTTATCTTCAGATAAATAAGATAATTCTATACAATCATGTTTTACATTATTTATTTCAACTGCCTTAAGCCCGTTATATCTTCCTACTCCGTATTCACTATGGACTAAAAAATCTCCTGCAGTAAAAGCTTCAGCTTCTTGCATTGCTGTTTCAATATTTTTTCTTTTGTTTTTACGAGCATATATTTTGCCAAAAATATCTGTCTCTGAAACAACTATAGTATTAGATATTTCAAAACCATGATCTAAATTAGTTACAAACAAAGATAAAATATTATTATTTAATAAATTATTCTTAGACCAAGAGCTTCCAAAATCTAGATTATAAAAGTCGAATTTCTTTAATTGATCAGCTAATATTTTTCTACTTCCTTCAGTCCTACAAGCTATAATAACTTTATAATTATTAGCAATCTTTTTTGAGATATAATCAATTAGTTCTTTTAAAATATCTGATGAATTAATATGCCTACTTAGCCAGAAATTAGGAACAGTAACGCCATTAATATTGTTTTCTAAAATAGAGTTTTTAAAAGTAGATAAAGATATAATATTTCTTTCACTAAGATGCTTATCTAATACTTCTTTATTTAGATATGTACTATCTGAAATTACGGGTTTATAGCAATTCTCAATATTTTTATTTTTTTTTGCTTCTTTAAAAGTTATATCTCTTGATGTGTAATAATCGTGAATATCATCTAAACGCATTTTAATAAACTCATCAAAAGACGCATCTAATACAAATGAATACTTCTCATCTAATATATCAAATAAACTTTTAAGATTTTTATTAAATAAAGCAGCCCAATGTTCTAAACCTATAGGTCTATCGCCTTGAGAAATTAACTGAAAAAACTCATCTTGAGAGGCATTTATTCCAAATAATTTTCTATAATTTACTTTAAATAAATTTATATTTT
>NYVM01000080.1 GCA_002684605.1 Candidatus Pelagibacterales bacterium
AATTAATTGGGTTAATAAAGTAAATTCAATTTAATAAGAAATATGAAAAAACTGATATTACTTTCCTTACTTGTTTTATTTAGTTCTTGTGAGAAAGATCCAATAAAGTTCTCTCTCTCAGTTATTTCTAATCCACCTGAAGGAGGAATTGTAAATCCAGCAACTGGTAATTATGAAGCCGGAGAAAGGGTCACCATTATCAATCAGACTAATAAATATTTTACTTTTAAAAATTGGTCTGGTGACTGGATTGGTAATACCAACCAAATTATAATCACAATGGATAGTGATAAGAGTATCGTAGCAAATTTTGAGAAGTTAGATACTGATGGGGACGGTATAACCGATGATATTGATCAATGTTCAAATACAGACACTTCTGCAGCAATTATTGGATCTAACGGATGTGAAGTAAGTTTGTTTTATTTAGCAGATAATGGAGTTACAATTAAAGCTATAGATGATGCTCAGATTGGAATGCAACAAGAATTTGAAGATGAAATATATAAATTAGTTAGTGAAAGTCAATTAAGGCAAATGGTAGATAACGAAGAAGATGTTAGGTTTGTAGTTACTTCAAAGATTACAAATTTTTCAAGATTATTTCAATTTAAAGGTTACCCTTCTGGTGTAAGTAGATGGGATGTCTCTAACGCTACTGATATGAGCTTTATGTTTGCAGGCTATTTTCCATTTAATGAAGATATCAGTAATTGGGATGTTTCCAATGTTACAAATATGAAAGGTATGTTTTATTCAATTCCAGTTGATCTATCTCAAATAAGTTCAGATAACGAGATTCCATTATTTATACCTTACGGTCTGGTTGCTAATCAGGCTCTTACAGGTTTATATACTCAGAATCCTTCTCTACAGGAATTTCTATTTCCATTTTTTAGTAATTATGCTGGACCAAGCAATACAAGTGGATTTAGTGAATTAGGAGAAGCTGTTGCTGCTGATGCTACTGAATATGTTTCAACTTCAATAAGAGAAGTTTATACTCAAACATATCAAGGAATTGCAGCGCAATTTGGACTTCCATTTAGTGTTGTTGCTTCTGGTGCTCTTGCAGCGCAAGGTGTACCTTCACTTGAAGCTTCAATTGCAGGCGGTGTAGCTCAAACTTTAGGTGCTATTAGTGGTGCATTTAATGTATATAAAAATACATATTTAGGAGCTTTTAATAAAAATATTGGTGGATGGGATGTTTCAAAAGTAACTGATATGAGCTATATGTTTTATCATTCAAAATTTAATCAGGATATATCTAATTGGGATACCTCAAATGTAACTGCAATGAAATATATGTTTGGGAAAGCAGTTAATTTTAATCAAAATCTTACAAGTTGGAATGTTTCTAATGTTTCAAACTGTTCAAGCTTTGATATTGACTCAAATACAAATTGGACAGATTCTAATAAACCAAACTTTACAAATTGTAATCCTGATTGATTTTTTTAAATTACAGATATGAAAAAACTATTATTACTATCGTTGCTTGTTTTATTTGGGTGCTCTAAAGAAGCTAATACAGATTTGATTGATCAATATCAGTTTCAGATAACACAGTTAAACTCACAAATCACTCAACTTAACTCTCAGCTAAGTCAGTCACAGTCAAGGATACTTGAACTTCAATCAACAATTAATTCTTTAAGTAATCAAGTTGCTTCAATTGATAATCTAGAAGAGACAATTTCAACTTTAAATTCACAAATAAAAGTTTTAGAGTTAAATATATCTCAATTAGAGACTGAAGTTTCTGTTGTTCCTCAATTAGAAAATACAATTACAGTATTAAATTCAGAAATATCAAGCTTGGAATCTGTTATAGGTGAGTTAACATCTGGAATAGAAGGTTTAGAAAATCTAGAAGACAGATTGTCTGCTCTAAACACTCAAGTTCAATCAATACCTGAACTTGAACAGACTATAGCTTCTTTAAATTCTGAAATAATTAACTTAGACTCTACCATAAGCTTTTTAAATTCTGAATCAACAATACCTGAATTACAAGCGACCATTGCAAGTCTTGAAGCTACTATAATAGATTTAAATTCGGGTTTTAGTAGTAATAATGATTTAAGTCAGGCTAATTGGTTAGAGACTAAATTAACTAATCTTGTTAATCAAGTTGAATATTTACAAGCTCAAATAGTAGCACTAAATCTTGAGACACTTCAATTTCAATCTCTAAGTAATGATACACTTCAAAATGAAACAGCAGTTAATCTACTTTTGGATGTTGTATATTCCTCTTTAGATGGAGTTAGGGAAGATGGTGCAGATTATTATATTGCAGGTAACAACTGGTGGATGGATGTTATTTCAGATGATGCTCATAAAGGATCAACTGATGGTGATATAGCTGATCTTTTGGCTCTAGAGTTATTTACTTGGGATACAACCAATCCTTTTTTTACTTTTAAATGGAACTCACTTATNAANTCTGTNAATAGAGCGAATGCTGTAATTGANTTAATTAATAATTCTGAAAATCCATCAGAGTTTATAANTCAGNTNGCTCAAGCAAGATTTTTANNNGGNCATTTTAATTTTGAATTACAAAGAATGTGGGAAAATGTTCCAAANATTTCTGTAGAAAATTACTCTNAAGGAGAACTAAANCANCCTAACTCNGGACCTATCTGGAATGAAATAGAAGAAGACTTTTTATTTGCTGTTTCTAACTTACCATTATCCAGAGGAGGTGATTATGATCAACCAAAAAGACCAATTCAAACAACAGCTAGCTCTTATATGGGGAAGGTTTATCTTTATCAAGAAAATTGGGCTGCAGCTTTAAATCAATTTGAGTCAGTAATAAATTCTGGTTTATATGCGCTTCAATCTGATTATTTTTCAAACTTTAGGTCTGCTGGTGAAAATGGATCAGAAATGATTTTTTCAATTCAGTTTACTTCTGATGGAGGTCAATCAATTAATGGAAACAGAGGAGGTGTGTTGAATTATCCAATTGGTCCGATGACAGGTGGAATGTGTTGTGGTTTTTACCAACCTACTCAAGATTTAGCAAATGCTTTTCAAACGAATCCTATTGGGTTACCACTAGAAAACTCTCAAGAGAGTGATGTAGTGAATGATTTTGGTATAGAAACTGAAGAATCTTTTACACCTCATACTGGACCACTTGATCCAAGAATAGATTATACCATAGGAAGAAGAGGTGTTGAGTTTAATGGTTTTGGTTTATTTACAGGAAAAGAAAACATCAGGGCCTCTTTTACTGATATTTCTGGACCTTATGCTAGCAAAAAGAATATGTATACTGCTGGTGATGACACAAATAGAGGTACAGGTGGTTGGGGAGAGCAAAGATCAGGTATTAATTATCATATTATTAGATATGCTGATGTACTTCTAATGGCAGCTGAATCAGCTATTGAACTTGGACAGTTAGAAAAAGGAAGAGGATATGTTAATCAAGTTAGAACTAGAGCCAAAAACAGCCCGAGGGCTGATAACACTCCTAATTATGTAATAGACACATATAATTCACCTTGGTCTGATCAATCAATTGCTAGGAATGCTGTAAGACACGAAAGAAGATTAGAGCTAGCTATGGAAGGTCATAGACTTTTTGATCTCAGAAGGTGGGGTATAATGGTTCAAACATTAAATATCTATATAGATAATGAAAGTAGGACTATTCCAGCAGTAGGAGCTAGATCTAACCAGGTTTTAGATAAACATATTAGATTTCCAATACCATTAGATGCTATTGATAATTCAGATGGTGTATTAACTCAAAACTCAGGTCATTAATTTATTAAATGAAAAGACTATTATTAATATCACTACTTGTTTTATTTGGTTCTTGTGAGAAAGAAGATAACTCTGCTTTAATTGATTCATATCTTTCGCAAATAAGTCTATTAAATACTCAAATTTCAACTTATCAAAATCAAGTATTTGAACTTCAAAGTAATAATAATTCATTAGCTTTCGAAAATTCAACAATTCCTGGTTTACAGAATACAATTAGTTTATTTAATGAAGAAATAGATAGCCTAAATTCTATTGTTTCTAATTTAAAAAGTCAAATTACATTTCTTCAACGATTTCATTATTCTACTTTTTATACACCAATAGAATACTCAGAACAAATTGATGGAAAATATGTTTCATTTTCAAATGAAGAACCTCCTAATGAATTTATATTTACAAGATGGTCTGATAATTATTGTAGGGGTTTTGGTCAATTATCTGATTCCAATACTAATACTTACATAAACCAATTAAATATCCTTGAAAATACTTATGAAGAAATTATATTTGAAAGAATATATAATTCTGATCAAACAAGATTATATGAATACTCAGCATTAAGTGATTCTAAAATTTCTGTTAGATCAAAATTGATAAAGGATAACCTCTATAATAATGTTGATGATGATTGGGGTGATTCCTATATTATAGAAAAAGTTAACTATACTTATAAAGAAAATTATCTGATGTGTGGTTATATTAGACCAAGTAGTTTTAGAGGTAAATTTGATTAGACTCAAAAAACTTGTAAACTTTTTTCAAAACTAAAGGTTTAATATAATTAAATTCTCGTAGATAATAGTCGAATGAATAGTTTGAATACCCCCCTACTCCAATATTAACAAGGCTTAACAAAAAGTGTTACTTTCTGTATTGGTAAATAAATCTCTATTATAATCACTTACCTTTCTCTTATAAATAACGCTAAACAGTAGGTTTATCTCAAATAATTCTACAAGAATTCAGATAATTTAATAATTACTAATTGACATTTTTGATATTGTTTATGGGGTTTATTAAATTTATATGATGAGGAAGTCAATTCTAATATTTCTATTAATATTTGTTTCATGTCAGAAAGATTATTATTTAGATGACCTAAATGATGCTCTATCTCAAATTTCAAGTTTGCAAATTGAGAATCAAAACCTAAAACAACAACTTCAACAGATAAATAATCAGAAACAGCAGCTTGAGCAACAAATCTCTAATCTTAATAATCAAAATAGTTCACTGCAATCTCAACTAACTGCTTTGAATAATTCATATAGTAATCTTGATTCAGCATATAATCAATTAGCAGAATCTCAACAGATAAGTCTAAATGAAATTGAGGACCTTAAAGCACAAATAATTGAATTAGCAAATCAACTTAGAATTCAAATTTCCAAAGAAAACCCTATAGAAAATGGTTATTATTATACCAGAGGGTATTCTAGAGTAGTTAATGATTCTTTAGAGTGGAATATAGATATTGAAAAAAACATACCAATATGGTTAAATGCAGGTGTTGTAAGAGTTGATAATGGAGAAATTATAGAAGATTACACTATCAGCAAGGCGTCAAATTATTGGGTTAATGCTAATGAAAATGATATTTTAAAGCACAGAACTTATTGGGCAAGAAACTATACCTATAAATCTAAATTTGGAGAATACATGTATATAAATGAGTATACAGGAGACTCAGTTCCTTATATTGATAATTACAAAGTATACGATAAAGATATTTTCACATGGGATTTAGTCTTTCCTATTACAGAAAAGAGAACAAAAAGATTAGTTAATAAAAATGTTAGTTATAAGCTATTTACGAGTAATCATGAAATTATTGAAGGAGTTTCATACCCACCAGTAGTTGATATTTCAAATAACTCAAATTTTGAAGGAATTAATTCATTTGAAGAAATTAAAGAAGTCTATGATTATGAATCTAATTTAGGGTTCTTATCAGAATCAATTTACTCAGCTATTGAACAGAATAATCCAAAATCATATTTATCAGCATTTATAAAAGATGCACAAAGAAATGGTATTGATTTATCTCACGTTAATCCGGATGAGCTAATTACAGAACCATGGTATACTCCAACTGACCAATATGGAAGAGGTTCTATTACAGCTTGGGGAAGTATCACTTGCAGCGAAACTATAAATAGAATTGGTTATAATAACAGCTGGTTTGAAGGTTCTTTTTTAACTGATAAAAAATGGTACAAACTATATGTAATGTATCATGAATTTGGACATACTGTACTTGGTTTAAAACATACATGTGCAAAAAATCATATAATGACTTCCGGTAACACAGGTGATTATCCTTGTAATGGAGAGGAGATTGATGAGTATGACTATATTGATACAGTAGATGAATTTAAAAGAGCTGTTACTGATATGTTTAATGGTTATAATCAATTTTATTATGACTGTTATTTAAGTACTGAAAAAGAAAATATTAGACCTGAATAACCACGTAGAAATACGTCGAAAACCCTCCCACTCTATCTATAACTAAAGGATATTAAACACAATAAGTTAAAAAGGATATATTGTATTGGTAATTAAGAATATCTCAATAATCCTTTTAGTAAAGAAGATGTTTTTTTGAGTTTTTTTTCCATCCCGCTTTATATTGTTGGTCAACAAAAAAGATTTTTAAATCACTTTGATATTCATAGTCAACAAAAAAGATTTTTTTATCAGCTTTATATTGTTTATCAACAATATACCATAAACCCTGATTTCCTTTAACCTGATATGAATACTTAACCCTAAAGACATTCAAGTCAGTTTTATATTCGCGATTAACTACAAATACATTTATATCAGACTGGTATGGATAATCAACAGTGTAAATATTTTGTGAATATAAACTTGATGAAATAAATAAAAGCAATAATTGTCTTTTCATTTCTGTAATCAATTAGAATTTATACGTCCAAAAGTTTTATTTTTCATAAGTGTCATCAATTGCCTGATAAGTTGCTATTTTAATATCACTTCTACGATCAAAAGGAGCACTCATTATCTGAATCATTGAAACAACAACAATCTCCTCTAAAGGATCAACCCAAAAAATTGAACTTGGTCCTTGCCAATAATATTCACCATCACTACCTACAATCTGTTTTTTTGTAGTATCTGTAACTAATCCAAAACCAATTCCCCAGCCTAATCCATCTGAATTACGCTTTTTAAGAAAATCCATATCACCTCCTTGA
>NYVM01000081.1 GCA_002684605.1 Candidatus Pelagibacterales bacterium
AAGACTTTCATATCAGTATCACCAAAAAAGATCTGAAGCATGGACAATTACAGAAGGAACTGGAACCATTACACTAAATGGCCAAACTGCTGAATATAATTCTGGAGATACCATATTAATACCTCAAGGGAGTAAGCATAGAATTGAAAATAAAACAGATAAAAAAGTTGTTTTTATAGAGGTTCAAACAGGTACTTATTTTGGAGAGGATGATATCGTAAGAATTGAGGATGATTATAATAGAAGTTAAATGAAAAAATTAAAAGGTATTATCGTTTCTGGTTATTTTAACCCTCTACACAAAGGGCATATTGAATATTTTCACCTAGCTAAAAGTCAAGGTGATAAACTATTTGTTATTGTAAACAGCGACCATCAAAGAAAGTTAAAAGAATCAAAAGAGTTTATGCTTGAAGATGAGCGAATTCTGATTATTAACGAGCTTGGTATTGTAGACAAGGTAATATTATCAATAGACAAGGACAGATCAGTTTGTGCAACCTTAGAAAAAATATTCAAAGAATATTCAGATAAATATGATCTATTTTTTGCAAATGGTGGAGATCAGAATACTTCATCATCTCCTGAAACCCCTTTATGTCAAAAAATTGGAATTGGAATTATTGATGGATTAGGAGATAAAGTCCAGTCTTCCTCTTGGTTATTAAAAAAAAATGAAAATAAATAATATCTGTTGTATAGGAGCAGGGTATGTTGGAGGACCTACTATGGCTGTAATAGCATTAAAGTGTCCTAATATAAAAGTTACAGTTGTTGATGTAAATAGTGAAAGAATTTCTGCATGGAATGGCCCACTTAGAGATCTTCCAGTTTATGAGCCAGGTTTGCAAGAAGTAGTAGAAAAAACAAGAGGTATAAACTTATTTTTTTCGAATGATATTGATAAAGCAATCAATGAATCTGAAATGATTTTTATGGCAGTCAATACACCTACAAAAACCGAAGGAGAGGGCGCTGGAATGGCAGCAGATTTAAGATACATTGAACAATGCGCAGAGAATATAGCTAAGGTTGCAACTGATGATAAAATTGTAGTAGAAAAATCTACACTACCTGTTAGAACTGCAGAAAAAATTAAAGAAATTTTAGATAAGAATGACAATGGGGTGCAATTTGAAATTCTTTCTAATCCAGAATTTTTAGCTGAAGGTACTGCTATTGAAGATTTATTTAAATCAGATAGAGTGTTAATTGGAGGATCTAAAACAGTTAGAGGTCAGGATGCAGTTCAAGCTTTGGTTGATGTTTATGCAAATTGGATCCCAAGAGAAAAAATATTAACTACAAATGTTTGGTCATCTGAACTTGCTAAGCTTGCATCTAATGCAATGCTTGCACAGCGTATCTCATCTATTAATAGCTTATCAGCATTATGTGAAAAAACTGGAGCTAATATTGATGAATTATCTAAAGCAATTGGAATGGACCACAGAATTGGACCAAAGTTCTTAAAGACTTCTATTGGATTTGGAGGTAGTTGCTTTCAAAAAGACTTACTAAACCTAGTATATTTGTGTGAATATTATGGGCTCCAAGAGGTTGCCGAATTTTGGCATCAAGTAATTAAAATTAATGACTACCAAAAAAATCGATTCGCTGAAAAAATAATTAATTATTTTGAAGGTGAAATAATTGGTAAAAAAATATTTCTACTAGGGTGGGCTTTTAAAGCAAACACTAATGATTCAAGAGAGTCTCCATCAATACACATAGCTAAGAAATTGTATGCTAATGGTGCAACTATTAAAATATATGACCCAAAAGTATCAAAAGAAAGGGTTATTAGTGACTTGAAAGATGTTTTAAAAACTGATAGAGAATTAGATGATTCTAGAATAATAATATTGGATAAATTAGAACTCAATGATCAAGATGCAATTGCAATTCTTACTGAGTGGGATTATTTCAAAGAAATTAACTACCCTAAAAATTCTATAATTTTTGATGGAAGAAGAGTTTTAAATGATAATCAAACATATTTTAGTATTGGATCTTAATGAAGTATGTTTACCCAAAATTTGATGGAATTGATTTGATTTTTTTTAGAATTGGAGGATCTGGATTAGGAAACCTTCTATATCCATTCTTTAGATCATTAGTCTATTCAAAAAAAGAGAATTTAGAAATTATTTCTCCAACTTTTCAATCATTAAAAATAGGTCCTTATTTAAGAAATGAAAAGCAAAAAAGAAGCTATAGATATAATTATAAGGATTCAATTAGTGGGTTTAAAAAATTGATTTTACTACTATTTAACTCAAATATAAAGTATGTTAAAGGGTTTGACGATGGATTTAATTCACTTTATGGATTTGAAAAAATTTTAAAAAAAGAGTTTAAAAGTTTAATTAAAGAAGAAATTAATTTAACAAAATATAAAAATGCTATTTGTTGTCATATAAGAATGGGTGACTTTAAAATTAGTAAAGATGGAAGTATCAATAACAATACTCGAATTCCATTAAACTGGTATATTGATGTTATAAATAATCTTAGAAAAAAAGATAAAGAAATTAAAGTATTTATATTTTCAGATGCTAAGAAGGAAGAATTAAGAATCTTATCTGAAATAAAGAATATTAAAATTGAAACTTCAAATGATCCTGCAATTGATATATTAAAGCTAAGTTCATCGAAGATCTTAATAGGATCATATTCTTCATTTAGCTTTTGGAGTGCGTTTTTCTCAAAAGGAAAGTGTATTTGGCATGAAAATATTTACAACACAAGTGAATTTCCATTGAATACTAATAATTATATTTTTGATTCTAAGAAATCTACAATAATTAAAAAAAATTAATTGAAAGAAGCACTCAAAAAATTTAAATTTCTTCTTACTAAAAATCAAATATTTGGAATTAAAGTCCTATTTACTCTTTTAATATTTGGTATGATGTTTGAGTCCGGACTTTTATTCTTACTTATCCCAATAATTAAACTTATTACGGATGAAGCATATTTCAGTAGCTTTAAAGAGACTTATTTTAGTCAATTTGACTTAATTAATTCTTTGGATTATTCACAGTTCATTTTTTTTGCAATCATATTTATAATTTTAGCTTTTTTACTAAAAAATATTTTCTTAATGATTTTGACATACAAACAAAATAATTTTACAGCTAATCTTACCTCAAATTTATCAGTAAGGATATTTCAGACTTTTTTAGAAAAGAAATATTCTTTTTTTGTCAAAATTAACTCATCTGAAGTTGTTAAAAACTTACAGATTGACGTAGGTTATTTTGGAGCTTTATCTCAGTCTCTAGTGTCCTTTATAATTGAGTTGTTTTTATCTATAGCAGTAATATTTTCATTGATTTATCTAGAACCAGAGTCTGCTATTATAGCTGGATCTACAATAATAGTTTCAGCATTTATATATTATTTAACTACAAGAAATAAGCTTAAAAAAATTGGAGAAAGAAGAAGTGTTTTTGAAAAGAATGTTGCAAAAGTAATCATGGAAGGTGTACAAGGAATAAAAGATTTAAAGATTTATAATAAAGAAGAAGACTTTTTAGATGAGTTAAGTGTTAAAGAGTATGGTAAGGCAAGGTTAGTAGCAATATTTAACACCCTCAATCAAGTACCTAGATTGATTTTTGAATTTATTGGAATTTTAGCAATAATGACAATTATAATCTATAAGCTTAATTTTACTGATGACAGAACAAATCTTTATGTAACCATTGGTCTTTTTGTTGCTGCAACTTTTAAACTACTACCTTCAATTAATAGAATTATTGGTTCTTTACAAAATATAAATTATCACAAAGCAACGCTAGACATACTTTATGATGTATTCAAAAATCATGTAAAAGTTGAAGACAAGTTAGAAAAAATTAATTTTTTAAATGAAATAGAATTAAGGAATGTAAGTTTTTCTTACGATAGAGGTAAACCTATTTTAGATAATTTAAATTTAACAATTAAGAAAGGTGAGTTTATTGGTTTAATGGGACAATCCGGAGTTGGCAAAAGCACTTTAGTTGATATTCTAATTGGGTTATTTGATATTGATAAAGGAAGAATATTAGTTGATGGGAGTGAAATATCAGAGTTATACAGGTATAATATTATTGGATATATTCCACAGCAAATAACATTATTTGATGCAAGTATTTTAAAGAACATTACACTGGAATCAGATAAAAAAAAGATTAATTTAAAAAGTGTTAAAAATGTCATTGAACTTAGTGGTCTTAGAGAGTTTGTTAAAAATTCATCAGACGGATTAAATACAATAGTTGGAGAGAAGGGAGCTCAGATATCTGGTGGACAAATTAAAAGACTAGGTATTGCTAGAGCTTTATATAATAATCCTGAGATATTAATTTTTGACGAAGCAACTTCTGCATTAGACAAGAAGACAGAGGATGAGTTTTTAAAACAGGTTAACAAACTTAAAACTAAAAAAACTATGATCTTCATATCACATGATACTAACTGTTTTAAAGATTGTGATAGAGTATATGAATTAGATTCAGGTAAATTAAAGATGGTCAAAATTGAAAAATAAGTATATAATTTTCGATAGAGATGGAACACTTATAAATTATAAACCATATTTAAGTAATCCAGATGATGTAGAATTATCTAATGGTGCTAAAGATTTTTTAAATAACCTAATCACAAATTCAAATATGTTATTTTTGCATACTAATCAATCAGGAGTAAGCAAAGGTTATTTTGAATTCAGTCAAGTTAAAAGTTGTAATGATCATATGATAAAATTATTGGGATTTAAAAAAAATATCTTTGAAAGAATATGTATTGCAACAGAGTTAAATTTATCAAATGATTCTTACAGAAAGCCTTCGCCTTTGTTTGGAAAAAAAATTTTAAAAGACTACAAAATAGATAAGTCTAACTTAATATATATTGGAGATAATATGACAGACCTAGAAACTGCTCATAATATTGGATGCAACGCTTATGGGATAATTAATGATAGATTATCTCCTAATGTCTCTATGAATACTTTTGGCTTCAAAACATTTAAAGATTTAAAAAAATTAAACCAATATTTATATGGATAAAAATATAGAGAAGTATTCTGTAGATAGTAATTTATCTATAAGGGAAGCCTTAAAGAAAATCGATAAAAATCATGAGGGTTTTGTCCTGGTTATAAATGAAAAAAAAATATTAATAGGAATAGCAACTGATGGAGATATAAGAAGATACTTATTAAAGGGAGGTAAAATTACAGATAAAGTTAGCGCATGTTCAAAAAAAGAATTCAGAAGTGTTAATGAAAACATTACTCATGAAGAGGTTTATAAAATGTTAGATGATAATATAAAAATGATTCCAGTTTTAGATAAAAGAAAAGTTCTAATTGATGTTATAACCAAAAAAAATATTCCTCAAAGAAAGCAAAGACTTTTTTACAGTAGAGGAAAAGCTCCTGTAAGAATTAGTTTTAGTGGAGGTGGATCTGACACTTCAACTTATTTTAACAAGAATAATGGTGCGGTTATTAACTCTACAGTTTGTCTTTATTGTCATTCGACTTTATACAAAAGACAAGATAAAAAAATTATAATTGATTCTTTAGATTTAAATTTAGTCGGAACATTTGATGACTTAGAAAACATGAATTTAAATCCTGGAAAATTTAAATTAGTTAATGCTTTACTTAATGTTATACAATTAAACTTTGGTATTGAACTGACAATTAAGTCTGACTTTCCTACCTCATCAGGATTAGGTGGTTCCTCAGCTGTATGTGCCTCAATCTTGGGTTGTTTTAATGAGTTTAGAAATGACAAGTGGGATAAATATGAAATTGCTGAAATCGCATATCAAGCAGAGAGATTATATCTAGGAATTGAAGGCGGTTGGCAAGACCAATACGCTACAGTGTTTGGTGGTTTTAATTTAATGGAATTTAATTCAAAAAATAATTTAGTCAGTCCGCTAAGACTTCCAGATGATAAAAAACTGGAACTTGAACAATCACTTGTATTATGCTATACAAATAGTGATCATGGAAATTATGATATTCATAAAAATCAAAAGGAAAATACATCAAATAAAGTAATTGAACAGAATATAGCCAAGAATGTTAAGTTGACATATGAAATAAGGAATTACTTGCTTAAAGGTGATTTAAATCAAATTGGAAACACCCTAAATAAATCTTGGGAATTAAAAAAAACTTACAGTGAATATATTTCAAACTCATCACTTAACTTGTTATACAACGAAGCTATTTCAAATGGTGCTACTGGAGGTAAACTTTTAGGAGCTGGTGGTGGTGGTTTCTTTTTATTTTATGTAACATCAAAAGATAAAAATAAATTTTTAAAATGGCTTCAAAAAGAAGACATGGAATATTTTAATGTGAATTTTGAAAATAAAGGAATGATTTCATGGAGCGTAAGAATATAGTATGAAAATAGGAAATAAGGAAATATCAGATAATGGAACTTTTATTATTGCAGAGATTGGCAATAATCATAATGGTAATTTTGATTTAGCTATCAAGATGATTGACCAAGCTATAGAAATAGGTGTTGACTGTGTCAAATTTCAGATGAGAAATCTTAGTGAAGTATACAGAAAAAAAAGCCTCAAGAAATCTGGTGAGGATTTAGGAACTGAATATATTATTGACTTGTTAAATAGATTTGAATTATCCGTTGAACAACATCAAAAATTATATAATTACTGTCAAGAGAGAAATATTATCTATATGTGTACGCCGTGGGATCTTAAAAGTATTGAGATTTTGGAAAAATTTGGAGTTTTAGCCTATAAAGTTGCTTCTGCAGATTTAACAAATATGCCCTTAATTAATAAACTTTCTCAAACAAATAAACCTATTATTCTTTCAACTGGAATGAGCAAATTAAATGAGATTCAGAAAACTGTTAATTTTCTTAAGGAAAGAGAGTGTGAATTTGCACTACTTCATTGTAATAGCACTTATCCTGCTCCTTTTCAAGACATACAATTAAACTGGATGTCAACTTTAAAACTACAACATGATTTAATCGGATACTCAGGTCACGAAAGAGGTATAAGTGTTTCCTTAGGCGCTAAAGCATTAGGTGCAAAAATTATTGAAAGACATTTAACATGTGATAGAAATATGGAAGGCCCAGATCATGCCGCAAGTCTTGAATTTAATGAATTCAAGGAATTAGTCAGAGGAATAAGAGAATTAGAATTAGCTCTTGGCACAAAAGGAAAAGACAGAAAGTTGAGTCAAGGTGAAATGATTAACCGTGAAAATCTTGGAAAAAGTCTTGTAGCTTCAAAAGATTTAAAGATCGGCGATAAAATCAATGAAAATGATGTTAAAGTTGTAAGTCCAGGGCAAGGCCTTTCACCACAATTTAAAGATCAATTAGTTGGATCAAAAATTGAAAGAGACATGATAGTCGAAGATTTCTTTTTTCAATCAGATATCACTGGGAAAAAAAATTATAAGACCAACTATAGTTTTCAATTAAATTGGGGTTTACCTGTTAGATATCATGATTTTGAAAAATTTAATAAAATATCTAACCCAGAACTTTTTGAATTTCACTTATCATACTCAGATATGGATTTAAAAATTAGTGACTTTTTAAAAGAAAAATATGAATGTGGATTTGTTGTTCACGCTCCAGAGCTTTTTAAAGGGAGTCACCTTATGGACTTGACTTCCAATGATAAAGATTATTTAAATTTTTCAATATCTGAAACACAAAAGGTAATAGAAATTACAAAACAGTTAAATAGTTTTTTTCCTAATCAAATAATTCCAAAAATAGTTGCCAATATAGGCGGATTTTCAATGGATAAGCCTTTTACTGAACAACAAAAACAGGAGCATTATAATCGTTTTTTTGAAAGCTTAGATAGGCTAAATTTGGAGGGAGTTGAAATTATACCGCAAACAATGGCTCCATTCCCATGGCATTTTGGGGGTCAGCGTTATCAAAATTTATTTGTCCATGTTGATGAGATTGTGAAGCATTGTAAAGAAAATAATTTGAAGATGTGTTTTGATGTTTCACATAGTATGTTAACATCTAATCATTTTGGATATGACTTCTATGAATTTGCAGAAAAAATAGCACCATTCAGTGCTCATATTCATATGGGTGATGCTTCTGGCATAAATGGTGAGGGACTTCAAATTGGTGATGGAGAAATTAACTTCGATAAATTAGGCAAGATTTTAAA
This sequence comes from Candidatus Pelagibacterales bacterium, assembly GCA_002684605.1. Next base: position 8,203 of record NYVM01000081.1, read on the forward strand.
ACATAAGGCTCCTAGTTCAACATTTATTCCCGAAATTTGGCAAGGGCATAAAAATGATGGTGAAGGGTTTTTTATTGCCTTAGAAAAACTAGAAAATAAATTATAATGATAGATTTAATTAAAATGGAGATTAAAGAATCTATCTCTGTAAAGGAAAAATTAATTTCACAAAAAGACTTAATAGAACTCTTAGAAGAGTTAATTAATAAGTGCATAAAAGTAATAAAAGAAAAAAATAAAATTATTTTTTGTGGAAATGGAGGTAGTTTTGCAGATGCACAGCATATTACAGCAGAATTTGTTTCAAGGTTACGAATAGATAGGAATCCACTTCCTGCTATAGCTTTAGGTACAAATTCATCTAACTTATCTGCAATTGCAAATGACTATGGATATGATCAAGTATTTGTCAGAGAAATTATTTCTTCTGGTAAAAGTGGTGATATTTTTATTCCAATAAGTACTAGTGGTAATAGTAAAAATATAATTTTAGCAATAGACCAAGCTAGAAAACAAAATATTGAAGTTTTTGGTTGGACTGGTAAGACAGGTGGTGAAATGAGCAAAGTTTGTAAAACTATAAATATTCCCTCAGAAATAACAGAAAAAATTCAGGAGAGTCATATTATGGTAGGACATATCTTATGTTCTATTGTTGAAAAAAAAATATTTAAATCATAATTAAACGTATGGAAAAAAAACCAATTGTAATAGGCTACAGACACACAGGGATAATAACCAATAATATAAAAGAATCACTTTATTTTTATAATTCAATCCTAGGACTTGAAGTAATTCAAGAATTTACTGATGATAGTGAATACATTAATAAAATAACAGGCATAAAAAATGGTGTAGCACATTTTATAAAACTGAAAGCTCAAGATGGAACAGTTATTGAATTATTAGAATATCCATCTCATCCAACTAAACCTGTAAAGATGTCTATTCTTAATGTTGGTGTTCTTCATATAGCTTTAAGAGTTGAAAACGCTGAAAAAGCATATAAAGAACTAAAACAAAAAAATATTAACATCCTAAGTGAACCTGTTTTATCATCCGAAGGTATTGCAAAAGTGTTTTTTTGTTTAGACCCTGACGGGACTAGAGTGGAGTTAGTTGAAATGTTATAACTATGATTGCTGTAATACCTGCTAGATCAGGATCAAAAGGAGTTAAAAACAAGAATATTAGGTTGCTAGGAGATAAACATTTATTAGCCTATAGTATTATTGCTGCCAGAATGATTCCAGAAGTTGAAAGAGTAATTGTTTCTACTGACTCAAAAGAATACGCAGATATTTCCAAAAATTATGGAGCTGAAGTTCCATTTCTAAGGCCGTCAATAATTTCATCAGATAAATCGACAGACTATGAAGTATTTAAACATGCCATAGATTGGTTAAAGGAAAATGAAAAAAAAATACCTGAGATATTAATTCATTTTAGACCAACAACNCCNTTNAGAGANNCAAAGNTTTTNAACGATGCTATTAAATTTTTNAAAAAAAATATAAATATTNCNANTTCTTTAAGATCAGGTCANTTAGCACCCGAATCTCCTTTTAAATGGTTTATGAAAGATGAAAATAATTTTTTCAAACCTCTTAAAAGAAATTTGACTCCACAGTCTGTAAATCTTCCAAGGCAAACCTTTCCAAATGTTTATATTCCAAATGGTTATATAGATATAATTAAGAGTTCAACTGTTATTGAAGATAACACTTTACATGGGAATAAAATGTTAGTTTTTGAAACGCCCTTTTGTGCTGAAGTAGATACTGAAGATGATTTTAAATTTCTTAAATATTATTTAGAACAAAATAGGTCAATTTATAACAATCTTTATTAAACTAAATTTATATGTCAAATACAGGATTTTCACACATACCAAAAAAAGTAAAAAAAATCAAAACTGATTACAGGACAATTTGTACGTCATTACCAGTTCCTGAAAGTATACCAATTTTAGAAAGAGTTTATCAGACTGAATCTCATTCTATGCATGGTCAACTTCCAATCATATGGGATAAAGCTGAAGGATTTCAAGTTTTTGATTCTTGGGGAAATAAATGGATTGATTTTTCCAGTACAATATTTGTTGCTAATTCAGGGCACTCCAATCAAAGAATAATTAATGCTCTTGAAAAGTTGATAAAAAAACCATTACTTCAAACCTATACCTATACTTCGCCTGAAAGACATGATTACTTGGATTACTTAATTAATAATACGCCTTCATATTTTGAAAAAGCATTTCTTTTATCTGCAGGTACTGAAGCTACCGAAGCAACCTTAAAATTAATGAGATTAAATGGGATTAAAGAAGGCAAGAAAAAGGGAGGAATTTTATGTTTTGAAGGTAACTGGCATGGAAGAACTCTTGGTGCTCAGATGATGGGCTATAGCTCCCAACAAAAAGAATGGATTGGATATTTAGATCCAAACATTTATCATTTACCTTTCCCATATCCATGGGTAAAAGAGGCAATTTCTGACCCTAGAGCTTTCTTTAGGAAGTCCATTCAAGAACTATGTGAAAAAGAAAGGATTGATCCTAAGAATGATTTGTGTGGAATAATGATGGAAACATTTCAAGGATGGGGTGCAGTTTTTTATCCTAATGAATTTGTTCAAGAGATTTCTTTATTTGCAAAAGAAAATAATCTTTTATTGACATTTGATGAAATGCAAGCTGGTTTTGGAAGAACAGGTGAGCTCTTCGGATATATGAACTATAATGTTATTCCTGATTTAATTGCATGTGGAAAAGGTTCAAGCTCTAGTTTACCATTATCAATAGTTCTAGGCAGTAAAAAAGTAATGGATTTACCTGAAATTGGATCAATGAGCTCAACTCACTCTGCAAATCCAATGGTATGTGCAGCAGGGAAGGCAAATTTGGAAGCATTATTAGAAGACGGCTTAATAGAAAACTCTAAGAAACTGGGAGTTTTATTTCATGAACAATTAAACATTTTAAAAATTAAATTTTCTGATTACATATCTCATGTAAATGGAACTGGTCTTTTAGCTGCCCTAATTTTTAATAATAGTGATAATAATCCATTGAGTAACTTGTGTGATTTAATTAGTGAAAAATGTTTACATAAGGGTCTTCTTGTAGTTCATACAGGGCGAGAATCAATTAAGCTTGCTCCTCCACTAGTGATAAATCATGAGGCGCTTTTTGAAGGACTAAATGTATTGGAAGAATCGATTGAAGAGAGCATAAATGAACTCTATGGTAAAGTAACATAAATAACTTCTAAAATAGTTACTTTGTATTCTTTATATTTTTATAAATTTAATTTGATATGGCTGATTATTTAAACATAATATATAATAAAAACACTAGACCGATTAATGAATATCCTGGAAAGCTTATAAATCATTTGATTAATAAGTATCAACTAAAAAAAGGGTCAAAGTTGTTAGAACCGGGTGTTGGTAGGGGTGAATTTTTAATGGAATTTCAAAAGAGAGGAATAGAGTGTTATGGAGTTGATATTTCATCTTTTGCGGGTATGGATTTTAAAAATATTGAAGTTAAGACTGGTATTGATATAGATAATGATGTTTTACCATATCAAGATAATTTTTTTGATATTATATATTCAAAATCTTTTATGGAACATTTAGTAAATCCAGAGCATTTTTTAAAAGAAGCTTTTAGGGTTCTTAAGCCTGGTGGAAAAATTATTTGTATGATACCAGATTGGGAAGCCAATTATAAAATTTATTTTGATGATCATACACATAAAACCCCATTCACTATTCAATCCCTTGAGGATATTTTAAAAATATGCGATTTCAAAGAGGTAAATGTTATTAAATTTCGGCAATTACCAATTACTTGGAAATATCCACTAGTAAATTTAATTTCAAAAATCATATCTCCTTTTATAAGAGTCCGAACAAAGAATAAGTTTTTAAGATGGTCAAGAGAACTTATGTTAATTGGTTATGGGGAGAAGACCATTTAGAATTAATCCTATGTATTACAAAAGGAGGAAAACAAAATAATTGTTTATGAAAAAGTTTAGCCTAAAAGGAAAAAAAATTGTTTTAACAGGAGGTTTAGGCTTTCTGGGAATAGAATTTATAAAAGCAATTCACTATGCAGAAGGAATCCCTATAGTAATTGATATTCATGATAGGATTCCCGATGACTTGAAAAACATTATAACTACTGATAATATATTTATAGCAGACATTTGCGATGAAGATCAAGTGAGAAATACAGCCTCTATAATTCTTGAAAAGTTTAATTCGATTGATGGTTTGATAAATAATGCAGCAAATAATCCTAAAGTTGAGGAGTCAAATATTAAAGATTATAAACTAGAGAGCTTTTCAATGAGTATATGGGAGGATGATTTAAATGTTTCGTTAAAAGGGAGTTATTTATGTACCAAACATTTTGGTACAATAATTACAGAAAATAAACACGGAGGAAGTATAATTAATATTTCATCAGACTTAGGAATTATTGCACCTAATCAAAATATTTACAAAAAGAAAAACATTGATGAAAAAGCTCAATTTGTTAAACCNGTAACTTATTCTGTCGTTAAACANGGAATAATTGGNTTAACTAAGTATACGTC
>NYVM01000013.1 GCA_002684605.1 Candidatus Pelagibacterales bacterium
CACTTTTTGTGATTGGGTACATTCTAGTACCATTACCTCCCGCAAGTATAATTCCTTTCATATTCCAAAGTTAGTAATTCTTCCTAAAGAAAATCTAGTTTTGAAAATGAAATTTTTTAAATATATGTTGATTAATATCTTCATAATTGGAAAGTAAATGTTTGTAATTAATAATTACAAATAATGCGTGAAGATTTTTAATAACAAGACAGAAGAAAAATAATGAAAAAATATTTTAAAATTTAAGACTACAGTGCATAGTCTTTTATATCGAAAGTTAAATTAACATTAACAACTCTAAATAATTGTAAATAAGTTTAGTTATTATTTAATGCAACTTTTTTAATTATAGATTTCAGTTCTGTTAATTTAATTCTATTTTCTAAATTTAAATCAAAGTTAGAAGTTACATACCCTATTCCATTATGCTCTCCATTTTTTATAGCCACAAAAGCTAAATAAAATTTAAATTTTTCTAATTTTAAATTTGATTCTTTTGAATAGATTGAATCACTTTCATGAATATCATTTGGGTATACTAATTCAACAAATAAACTAGTTCCTCTATTGTCTAACTTAAATATTTTAATATCATCTTTAGAAGCATAAAAACTATTTAATAAATTTTCTGCATTTAAGGCATCAGTTTCATTCTTAAATTTTACTAAAAAATCTCTAGACATTCTTGGTAAAATTTCTGAAAAATTTTTAATACCAATCATCTCTGCAAACTTGATATGTTCTTTAATACGCCAGTAGAAAGTTAAATGCTCGTGAGGTTGTTGATGTAGACCAGTAGCTATAATTAGTCTAACATCCTTCAATCTTAATAGTTTACTTATCTGATGGTCATATTCTGATAAAATTTGAATTAATGGATCAAAACCATCTGGGCAATACCAATCAGGATTTTTTAAATCTCCCTGATATGCTTTAGAATTAAATAAATAATGATGTTGTATATGAGCACCTGTATTTAAAAATAAATTTGAAAAGCCGGGTTTGTATTTTTTCCAAAGGGTCAGATGAACATCTGCTAATAAACTATCTAGAATAACTGCCTTAACTCCTGGATTTTTTGCTTTGGCAACTGTTTTTACATAATGAAACCATCTTGAAATAGGAACATACAATAAAAGTCCAAGACCTAATGAAATCATTGATTTCAAATTTAATTTTGATTTGGCATTATCATTTACTGATTGTTGTACTGCTTGATACAATGCCTTTACGATCCAGTTACCTGAAGGTTGTGTTTTAGTCCAGGGATCAGGAACAAAAAAAGAAGTTTTTTTTAAACGATTTTCTGTGTTAAAGGGAGAAACAGCACCAACCGAAAGCCCTTCTGTTTCTAACTCCTCAAACAATTGAGACAATGATGGATGATTGACAATATCACCTAAACGAAATACTTTATGCTCATCAAAGGTTTTTCCTGTATGAATAGTTACCCATTGAACCCAAGGTTCTAAAAGATTATATTCTTTTTCTGATGTAGTTTCGATAGGTGATTGTATTTTAAATATTTTTTTGAAATTAGGCAGAAGGCCTTGATTTATATAAAATTTGATATAATCAAAGTTAAGTTCATTAAGTCCTAAAAGTATTGTCTTATTCATCTTTAAGTATTTTTATAAAGTTATTCCATAATATTTTTTCGTCAAAATTTTCAACAACAAAGTTTCTTCCATTTTCACCAAACTCAACTACTTTGGCTGGATTATTTACAAAAAATTGAATAGAATTCTGAATTGAATCGGAACTGGTGTTACAAAATAACCCTGTTTTATTTTCGATAATTGAATCGACACACCCCGTTACTTTTGTAGTTATTATTGCCTTTTTAAGAGATGAAGCTTCTAAAACTACTGTCGGAAAACCTTCTCTAAATGAAGGTAAAATTAAAACATTAATCTTGCTGTAAAAAAAATTTTGATCTTTAATTTTTCCCAAATAAGTAATATTAATTGAATTTTCCTCAATAATGTTAAGATACTCATTTGGTATAGGATCTCTTTCATCTTGATATCCTGCAATAATTAATTTACAATTAGGATGGTCTAGATTAATTTTACGCCATGCATCGATTAATTCAATAAGACCTTTATCTTTTGCAAACCGTCCTATAAAACCAAATGATAAATGACTTCCACTAGTTGGGGATAAACGATTTGGATTAAATTTGTAAGCAGTATCAATTCCATTAAAAGTTCCCTTATTTAGTAATATATTTTTATGTTTCTTACCAAGCTTTAAATCTAAACTCACATTTTTAACTGAGGGACTAACGCATATTGTCTTTGAGCTTAAAGAAGAATTGATTTTTTCAATAGCTATTAATATTAAACGCATTAAACCACTTGCTGTTTCGTGGACTAAACCATGCCTAATATATATAACTTTTTTCTAATATTGGCTTAACTACCTTTTTACAGGTTCCAGGTGGAACAGTGGTTTCTACTAATATTAATACATCTTCTTTACAATTATCGCCAATAACTTTAATAGCCTTCTTAAAATTAGTTAGATCAACATCATAATTAAGTAAATCTCCGTATTGGTTTGTTTCTTTTTTAACATCTAGATTAACATCAACAATTACATAATCAGCAACTGAATAAGCATAAGAATCATAAGTGGCATAAAAATTATTTTTTTGTTTAGATCTTAAAAAAAATTCTTCAATTTTTGGATCAGATGCAGATATAGGAAATATACCATCATTTATAGATTTAATTTTCCAATAATTATCATCATTAGCTAAATCAACTCCAATAACAGCATATTCATCTTTTTCGGAATTTGCACACACCAAAGACATAACAGCTCCTACAAATCCTAATCCTTGGACAACAATTACTTTCTTTCCAAAATTATTTTTTAAAAAAAAATCAATTTGATTCTTGTCATTTTTCTCATCAGGCAAAAGATAAACTTTACCATTAAAAGGGTTAACAGATGTATTTTTCATATATATGTTTAATATTATTGTTTTTTAATATTTCAGGAAGAAAGATTTGATTCAAAAATAATAAAACTAAACCTACTTGTTAGAAAATATAATTCTTTATTTTAAACTCATTGATAAAACATTCTAATCCTTTATTATAAGTTGCAACTAAAATTTATTTTAAACCAATTAACTAATATTACCTATTTAAAATTTATTCCAAAAAAAATCATTTAATAAAATGAGATTAATATTTATAGCTAGAATTAGTTATTATTTTTTTTAATATATTATTTATGTAAGCACCATAATCTTTTAAACTATACTCTGTAAGATGACTATTATCCCAAATTTTAGGATCTTTATTTTTATAAAAAAGATCACATTTATTTTCAGAACAGAAGAATCTAAATTTATCTAAATAATGAACTCTCTTATTTGAAATACTTTCGAAAAGAATCTTTGAAGCGTTTTTAGAAATTAAATTTATATGATTATCATATATATAAGTGTTTATGTTATTTACTGGAATTTTGTTCTTAGCCATTTCAATAGCTATTGAATTTAGAGATGTAAATGCAGCACTTCCAATAAGTAAAATATCTTTTTCATATTTTGTTTGCAAATAATTTGAAATTTGTGTTGTAGAATAAACTGTTTTGTTATTCCAAAATCCTGTAAGAATAATGATATCGCTATTCATGAAATCATATTCTAAATCTTTGACGGAATAGCTAGAATTATTATTACAAATAAAAACATCTGCTGATCTAGTCAATAATGATTTATATAAACCCTCAAAACAAATATCGTCCATACTTATTGATTTTATATTCATAGATTCATCTGAATCATAAGCTTGTAAAGAAACAAAAGCATCTTCTGCCATAGAATCTCCCATAATTAAAACATTCAAAGAATTATCTTTAAATATATCATTTAAAGTATTTTGAGAAATTTTTTGTTTGTTTTTTTCAACTTGTTGTTTATCAAAAACAAATGTGTTTTCATATTTTTTTAAAAAATATGAATTAAATCCGTCAGTTTTATGACCCATATAACCAAAAGAGAAAAGTAATCCAGTAGAAAGCAGAAAGGAAAAGAAAACTGTTTTTCTTGAAACAGCTAAGTATCTAATTGGTTTTTCATAAAAACGATAAGAAAAATAACTTATAAAATAAATTATGAATAATAATAAAAACATATGTGATATGTTAATATACTCAATATGTGGATTAAAGATTTTATAGAAAGACAGAATGGGTTGATGAAACATATATAATGAATAACTCAACAATCCAATATGTACAAATGGATTAAATGATAGTATTTTTATAATATTTTTATTTGTCTGAATTATTAAAATAATTGAAACAAACACTACATAAATTCTTAAAATAGAAATATCAATATCAATTATATTGGTAAATAAAATCAATATCAGAGAAACTAAAGAAATTATTGAGAAATAATTTGATGAAAAACAATTAAAATATCTAAAAGTGTTTTTAGATTTAATTCCAAACAACACACCAATAAGAAGTTCCCAAGCTCTTGAAAAAGTAGAATAAAAAGCCGTGTTTGGGTCTATATTAATTAGATATAAGTAATAAAATAAACTAATTGATAAAAAAATATAAATTAGAATTTTTCTTGTAAACCCTTTAAAAATAATTAAAAATGCCGGAAGAAAAAGATAAAACTGTTCTTCGATACTTAAACTCCAAGTATGAATCAAAGGAGAAACTTCTGCAAATGGATTGAAATAGTTTATTTCTCGCAAAAACAAAAAATTAGATAAAAAAACTAAAGATGCTGAAATAGATTGTGAAACATCTTTTATATGACTTGGAGTTAAATAAATAAACGAAATTGGAATAATTGAAATTATAATAATAAAATACAAAGGAGCAATTCGCTTTATACGTCTTTCATAAAATTCTAAAACAGAAAAAGAATTAGATTTTAATTTATTATGTAATATTTTTGAAATTAGAAATCCGCTTATAACAAAGAAAACATCAACTCCTAAAAAACCTCTTGGTGCTATATTATGATCTAAGTGATATAAAATAACCGGTATTATTGAAAGAGCTCTCAATCCATCTAGTTCTGGTCTGTATTTCATAAAAGGTTTTATAGTGATTTGTAAAGATTTTCCATATTATTTACTAAAACTTTATAATTAAATAGTTTTAAACTTATACTTTTTCCATTTTTTGATATTTTTTCTCTCAATTTTTTATTTTCTATTAATTCGATTAAATCATCCCCAAAACATTTTACTTTATTATTTGAAATAACACCACTAATTTTATGATCGATAATATCCACAACTCCACCCACATTAGTTGAGATTGAAGCTGTTCCACTTGACATTGATTCAATTATACTAACAGGTGTACCTTCGTTGTCTGATGTTAAAGCGACAATATCGGAAGCAGCTAAAAAAGAATCGATTTCTTTTTGCCAAGAACAAAAGAAAATATCATAACTACCTACAAAATTTTTATTACCATAGTCTAAACCAATATACTCTGCATGTTTAATTAAATTACTCATTTCTGGACCATCGCCAATTACAAGTGCTTTTATTGGTATGTTAGTTTTATTTTTACAATACTTTATAACATCAACAAAAAGCTTATGATTTTTAATTGGTACTAATCTTCCTATAATAGTAATTAATATTTCTTTATCAATAACGTTATATTTATTCCTAATTTGAGCTCTTTTTTCAGTTGTGTTTACTGAAAATTTTTTCAAATCAAAACCAAGTGGAATAATAGATATTTTACTTTCATCACAAATAGCATATTTATTTACTAAATCTTCTTTTTGTGATTTTGATATAGCAATAATTTTAGTTGACTTTGATGCTAAGAATCTTTCAATAAATATTAAGATTTTATTTTTAAAATTTGAAAAATATCCTTCGAAAACATTACCATGATAAGTATGAACTAATCTTACTTTTTTATAATATAACAAAGAGGCTAAACGTCCTAAGAGACCTGACTTAGCCGCATGTGTATGTATTATATGAGGTTTAAACTTATATATTATTATTATAATTTGAATTAAAGAAATTAAGTCAAATAATGGAGAGATAGCTCTTCTCATGAATTTCAACTGCTTAAAAGACACATCTAATCCGTTTAATATGTATTCTGCAGATTGCTCATGAGATTCATGCTTACCTCCAATTAATAGAGTTTCGTATACTTCTTTATTAATATACTTTGTTAAATATGCTGCATTATATATTGGGCCACCAACATTAAATCTATTTAATATTCTTAAAATTTTTTTTTTTTTCATTAAAGATTATTTCAATATTTTATCTAAAACAGTAATTAAATAATGCATTTGTTTAGAATTTCCTATAGTAATTCTAAAAAAATTATCTAATTTCTTAAGATGAGTGAAATCTCTAATAAAAATATTGTTTTTGTTTAAAAAAGTGATTAACTCTTTTTTTAGTGAAATTGAATTACATTCAATAAAAAGAAAATTAGCATCTGAATTAAAAACTTTAAACTTTTTACTTTTATCAAAGTATTCAAAAATAATTTTTTTTGATTTATTTACTTCTTCAATGTATTTCAATGTATAATCTAAATCTTGTAAGGCAGCTATTGCTGCAACTTGAGCCAATTGTGATACACTTTTAGGATTTCTAATATCACTAAGTTGATTTTTAATACTGATATTACTTATAGAATATCCTATTCTAAATGAAGCTAATCCAAAAGCTTTAGAAAAAGTTCTACAGATAATCAGATTTGGAATTTCTCTTAAATCTTGATCAAAAGAGCTTTTATTAAATTCGTAATATGCCTCATCAAAAACTAAAATTGTATTTAAATGCTTTTTTAATAATTTTTGAATTGATTTTAAATCATGTGAATTTCCTGTTGGATTATTTGGATTTACTATGTATAAAAGTTTTGGTTTGGTATTTTCAATGCATTCGTCTAATAAATTAAAATCAATTTTAAAATCTTCATCTAAATCAAAATTAAGAACATTAGCTTTTGATGCTTCAACACAAGCTCTAAAATTGTCATAAGTTGGTCCTACAATTACTACATTATCTTTTTCAGATAAAAAGGTTCTTGATATAACTTCGTGTAGTGAATCAACTCCTGAAAATAATTGAATTGTTTCAATATTTTGAGATGTATAATCAGAAATCAAATTATAAAGCTCTTCATTATATAAGTTTGGATACCACTGAAAAGGTTCATTTTCAAGAAATTTTAAAATTTCACTTTTAACCATCGGAGATGGTTTAATGGTTGATTCATTCCAATCTAATTTTAAAATGTTTTTTTTATTTTTTGATATCCAAGCTTTTGGGAGAACTACTCTATATGGATTTATTTTACGACTCATTTATAAATTTTTTTAGTACATTAAATTTAAAATCTAAAAACATTTTAGATCTGTCCCTAGCAAATTTTATTGGGCTTGCCTTATATTTTAAATAAGGTTGATTTAAAAATCTTCCAGTTGGTATTGGATTCAATAAAAAAGAGGTACTAACTTCTAGAATTATAGGTTTAGATTCTGTATCATCATTCTCAAAAGTAACATCGTATGCTGCAATACTAACATTTAATTTCTTAGTGTAATCTATAATAATTTTTTCATTTTTTTTTGAAAGTGGAGTAAAATCTAAAGCCGAACCATTACTTGTAGATGTAGTGTTGAATGTAGAGGTTACTTTTTTTGATCTCCAATAAGAATAATTTATAGAACTATTAACTACAACAACTCTTGAGTCTTTTGTCATATTTACTAATGATTGAATCAAAAAAGTTGATACATTTTTAAATGATTGCTTAGAAATATTAATTAAATTTTCTCTGTTTTTAATGTGATAAATACCCTTGCTATGATTTGAAAAAGGTTCTTTTATTAGAAATGGGTATGTAAAGTTTTTTTCAATGAGTTTAATGTTGAATTTTTCTTTTTCAATAATTATTGTTTTAGGACAAGAAATATTAAATTTATCAAAAATCTTGTGCATATAAACTTTGTTTTCCCAAAGTAAAATTTCTTTAGGTTTTGGAAATAAATTATTTCCTAAAGATTCAATTTTATTAATTACAAAATACAAGTATTCACTATGATTATCAAAATCATAATCATTAATAAGTGAGCTAAAACTATAATAAACATTACAATTCTTTAATATTCCAAACTTACTCCTAAACACAAATCTATATTTCTTTTTTGATTTTACTAATGAATATATAATTGAAAAATCGTGAAGGACAAATGCTCTTCCAAAATAATTTATCCAACCCTTAAAACTTGATGGATATAACAATATAACATTAATGGATTTTGTGTCATAATATTTAAAAATATTTAAAAAGCCAATTTTTCCAATCGATGTTATAATTAATGAAATTTGATAAATTATATAATTAAATAATTTCATAATGATTTTGGATTTATATGTTTAAAATTATTGCTTTCATAAATATTAAAATCTTTTAAACTGAAAGTTTTAAAATCTAACGAATCAAAATCTAAATCAGAAAGATCATCAACTAAAACAATTCTTTTGTTAAACAAGAATAAAATCTTAATTAAATAAAATTTAAACTTTGTATTGCCAAGTAATAAAATAGGACTATTAAAAGCTATTAAATTTTTCTCTAAAAATTTAGAGATACTATTAAATGAACCAAGTCCTCTAGCAGTAAAAACAATAGGTTTATATTTTTTTTTAATATAAAAATTAACTGTTTTAATAACAGAATTATTTATTGTTGCCTTATTTAGATCTAATTTATTTATGCCCTTAAAATAATTATGATTAGCCAAAGTAAAATCAATATCAATTAAAATTATTTTTTTCTTCAATTTGATAATTAAAAAAATAGCTCTTAAAAATAATAAACTATGGTATAATATCTTTAATAATTTCATTAGAGTTAAGGTTATTCTAAATACCATTTAATAGTTTCCTTAATTCCTAATTCAAAATTAAATAAAGGATTATATCCTAATTTGCTTTTCGCCTTTTCAATAGACGCTAAAGAATGTGGAATATCTCCTTTTCTAAATGGACCATTAAAAACTTTAATTTTAGAAATGTTTTCATCGTGTTTGCTTAAATATTTTTTAAGTATAATCACTAGTTTAGAAAGACTTGTTCTCTCTCCAACAGCTGTATTATAAACGTTATTAAGCGCAGATTTATTTGTAGTTGTTATTGCTAATAAATTCATTAAAATAACATTATCGATATATGTGAAATCTCTTGAAAATGATCCGTCTCCGTTAATAATTGGAGATTTATGATTTTTTAGAAGATTTATAAATTTAGGTATGACTGCAGCATAAGCTCCATTAGGGTCTTGTCTTCTACCAAAAACATTAAAATATCTTAAACCAATATAATCTAGATCATAAGTAGTCTTAAATATATCAGCATATAGCTCATTTACATATTTTGTAATTGCGTAGGGAGACAAAGGTTTTCCAATATGGCTTTCAACTTTCGGCAATTCTTCAGAGTCTCCATAAGTTGAACTACTAGCAGCATAAATAAATCTCTTTATTTGATTGTCTTTACTTGCTACAAGCATGTTTAAAAATCCATTAATATTAACTTCATTAGTTAAAATAGGATCATTTATAGATCGTGGAACTGATCCTAATGCTGCCTGGTGTAATACATAATCTACATTTTGACAAGCATACTGACAAACTTCAATATTTCTAATGTCACCCTCAATAAATTTAAAATTATTATGATTTAAAAATGAAGATATATTTTCTTTGTGTCCAGTAGAAAAATTATCTAAACATCTAACTTTAACCCCAATTTCTAATAATTTTTCACATAAATTTGAACCAATAAAACCAGCGCCTCCTGTAACTAAAATTATTTTATTTTTTAAATTATTAAAATTATTCATTTATTATAATTTTTTATCAGATCTGTCTCCTAAAAGGCCTTTGACGTCATAAACTACAGAATTTTTCTTTTTTAATTTATCTAAATCTAAATGTAAGTATTCCTTATGTGAAACAGTTAAAACGATGGCATCAAATTGGGAATCTGGACATTGATTTGAACATTTGATTTTATACTCTTTAAATAATTTTTTAATGTCAACCCATGGATCATAAATTATGGGGTTTAATCCATAATCTTTAAATTCATTGATAACATCGATAACCCTTGTATTTCTGAAGTCTGGACAATTTTCTTTAAATGTTACACCCAAGATCAAGACATCAGAATCTTTGACGTTTATATTTTTATTAATCATTAATTTCACCGTCTGATTAGCTACATATTTACCCATAGAGTCGTTCAATCTTCTTCCAGCTAAAATTATTTCAGGATTATATCCGTTTTTGATTGCAATTGAAGATAAATAGTAAGGATCTACACCAATACAATGTCCACCAACTAAACCCGGTTTGAATTTTAGAAAATTCCATTTAGTTTCTGCTGCTTTCAAAACTTCCTGTGTATCAATTTTTAATAGATTAAAAATTTTGGCTAATTCGTTAATAAAAGCAATATTTATATCCCTTTGAGAATTTTCAATAACTTTAGCTGCCTCAGCTACTTTTATTGAGGGAGCTAAATAAGTTCCAGCATCAATGATGGAATCATATAACCTGTCAATTTTAATTGAACTCTCATGATTGGAGCCGGAGGTGATTTTTAAAATCTTAGTTAATGTCTTATTTTTATCACCAGGGTTTATTCTTTCAGGTGAATAACCAACAAAAAAATCACTATTTAATTTTAAGCCACTCTTCTGTTCTAAGATTGGAACACAGTAATCTTCTGTTGCGCCTGGATATACTGTTGATTCGTATACTACATAATCTCCTTTTTTAATTACAGTTGCAATCAAGTTTGTTGCTTTTAATAAAGGATTTAAATCCGGCTGATTCATATTATCAACTGGTGTTGGAACAGTAATTATATAACAATTAGAATCTTTAATAGAATTAATATCCGAAGAACAAAACAAACCTATATTATTAGGATTTTTGTCTAAAACTTCTTTTAATTTTGTTTCTTCGATTTCTAAAGTTTTATCAATGCCTTTATTAATTTCCTTGACTCTTTCAAAATCAATATCATAACCAATAACTGAATATTTTTTTCCAAACTCGACGGCTAATGGTAATCCAACATAACCAAGGCCGACAATTGTTATTTTTTTCATATTAATATATTAAAAAGGGGTTGGTATAGTTGCATTATGAATAAAGATGAGAGGTAATAGACTCAAATTAATAAAAACAAATCTAATAAATTTTTTTTGTTTAAATATTGCCTCAAAGTATAGTCCAACTAACAAATATACAAAACTAAAAATAAGAAACGCTACTCTTTGGGAAACACCTGAACTGAAACCTATGATAGAACTAAAGTAAATAATACACATAAATAATACTATCCAGGTAAAATATATTTTTCTTATACTGCTAAAATATATTTCTGTTAGCCAAATGAAAAAAAATATAAATAATAATGAACAAATATACATTAATGTAATATTAGCACCCTCCTTTGTAGATGTAAAATCTCTTACTAAAATTTCATTTGTACTTTCAGCTATAGTGGTATTCACAAAAACTATAGTTATTAAAGTTAATAATGATAGTAGTTTTGAAAATTTATTTTTATTTGCAAGGAGAAAAATTGGTAAAAAGAAAATTGAAGAATTATGTATAAAAAAAGAAATTATAAAATATAATAAACCATTTCTTTTAAAATTGTTTATATATAAACCGTACGCAAAAATAGCTAATGCTGTAGAAAATAATTGACGATATGTATTATGAAACCCTAAAACAATAGGAAAAAAAAGTAAAACAGAAAAATATATGTAATACATACTTACATTGCTAACTTTTGGGAATAAGCCTTTTCTTAAATATGAGATTCCCCTGTAAAGAAATATATAAAATACACAATCAAGTATTATGAAGACAATAACAGGATCACTTGTGATTTTATATAAAATTTGTACAGTATAAATAAAAATAAATTCACGATAAAAAAACATTGGAATATCCTCCATCTGCATTACACGAGAATATTGAAGAAAATCAGACTCTACAGTAAGATCATATCCAGTTCTAACATAGAAACTCAAAAACATTGAGATTAAAAACCATAAAACAAAAAATCTTTCTTTTTTTAGCTTGTAATTTGTTAAGCTGAAAAATACAGCAAAAAAATATATCAGTAAATAAATAAAAAATTCCATCGAATTTAATTAATCAAGTATTTAATTTTAAAAATTAATTGAAGTATTATTTTGGATAAGTAAAATTTATTTTCCCGTTTAATATTTTTCAATACTATTAACTTTAAACTATTATTTTCAGGTTTGTTTTTTCTTAAAATTTGTTTTAAACAAGTTGAAAACCAAATTAACTGAATAAACAAATTGGTTCTTAAATTCAAACAATATTTCTTAACAACATAAGTTTCAGAAATAGTGATATTTAAAGAATTTTTTGATAAACCTTTAGGATTAAAGTAGTAAATATATAAAGGCAAATCAATATTGATTACATCAATTTTATGGTCCATTATTCTTAACCACAAATCCCAATCCTCTGAAGATCTTAAATTTTCATCATAACCCCCAAGTTTTAATAAAGTTTTTTTTGAAATCATGATACCAGAACCAGTAATTACATTTCTAAAAATTAGTAAATGAGATTTAGAATATCTTTTTTTTATTGTAGTGTTATAATTTTTAAAATTATCCCAACGACTGTTTAAATTAACCTTGTCAACGGAGCACGAAACAGCTAAATTTTCTGTGTAAACAGATAATTGTAATTCAATTTTTTGAGGATGAATTTCATCATCTGCATCTAAAAAAGTTATAATATCAGATTCAGAATTTCTTATACCAACATTTCTAGTTTTTGCTAAACCATAATTTTTTTCATTTTTTATGTATTTAACTTTTGGGTGATTTTTTAAAACTGATTCAATTTTTTCTGTTTCAGGTGAAAAATCATTAACTACTATTATTTCATTTAACTTTCTAGTTTGTGCATAAATTGACTTTAAAGCTCTTTCTAAAGTTGAAGAATCATTGTAACAGGGTATAATAACACACACTGAATTTTTCATACTTATTTTTGTGGATTTGGGTATCTATATTTAAACCAATCCCAATCTCCTTCAATCTTTTGTTTTAAAATCTTAATATTATCTCCACTATGTATAAAACTTCTGTTTAATAATAAGTTATTACTAATAGAATTATTAATATCAAAACGACTGCTAAAACCATATTTATAACCTACTTTTTTAGCACTGGTCGCAACAAATAAATTCACATCTCCGTAAGGATATGAAATTGTATCAACTTTTTTATTGATTACATCTTCAATGTATTTCCTACTATAATCCAACTCATGTATAAGTTCTTTTGATTTACATTTTGTTAAATGACAGTGCGATTTTCCGTGGGATCCTATTGTTACACCTTTCATCAAAGAAAGTTCAAGCAAATCTTTTTTGTTCATACAATTATTATTTTTATTATCTATAAAATCTGTACTAACAAACACAGTAAAGGGAATTTTATTTTCAATCAAAATTGGAGCAGCAAAAGTCAAATTATCTAAATAACCGTCATCAAAAGTAATTGATATTTCTAGATCTGAATAATTCGAATCAAACAATTCAGATGATACTATTTTATAATTCTTTAAAAATTCAATATGTTCAATAAAAGTTTCTTTACTTAATGAATTCAATCCACTATAATCTCCTATAACTTCAGATCCTATCGAATGATAAATTATAGATCTATGACCTAATTTTGGACTTTGTCTAAACATTGAAAAAAATAATGAGATTGATTCTCTGATTTTAGATTTCATAGAATTATTTAAATTTTAAAATTAAATTAAAAAGATATTTCAAAATGTAGTGACTTGAAAAATCCCATTCACCAATAAATCTTACCAACTCAGATCCAGAACCCTTTTTAAAATTATATACCCCTTTATTATTTTCTGGGTCTACTCCACCCATGTCGTAAACTGAAATATTTTTTTCAGAACAACTTTTCATTAGTTCCCAAAAAACAGAATAAGACGAGTATAATTTACGTCCTTCAATTGAGGTTGCTGCAAAAATATCCCATCCTAAGTTTTTATAATATATAGATCCCCTAAATGAAATAAGTTTTCCTTCAAAATTATCACATCTAAACAATATAATATTTTCTGAAAACTTTGAGATTATTAATCTAATTTGATCAATATCAATATTTGTTTTAATACCCTTATAATTATTTAATTCATTATAAAGTTCTTTTAATTCTAATTTTTTAATATTTTCTACTAATTGTGGCTTTGAAGATTTTTTAAAAGACCTTTTCAAGTTGCGTTTCCAGTTTTTACTTGTTTTATTGACTCTTTTATCAATATTGATACTTGGATTATAACTGAGACTTAGTCCACTATTTAATTTAAATTTACTTTTTGACCAATTATTTAATTTAAGAACATTAATATCATCTTCGGAATTTAATCTATAAAAATCTGATTTACAAAATATGTATTTTGAGTTATTATGGGTTTTTATAAAATTTATAAAATTACAGCCAAAATATTTTAATGGACCAAGTGGTCCGCCAGGAATCCACACAAACAATAATCTTAGTGGAAGTTTTTTACAAAATATTTGTGCAGCACATACTATATCAAGATTGTCAAAACCGACTATCCTTTGAACAATCATCTCTGAGTTATCCTTTACTTCACCCCAATTATACATCTGAGCATAAGAACTCATATTTAGATCATAAACTAATTTATTCCAATTAGATTTAGTTCCTTTAAATTCTTTCCAAATGATCATATATTTTAATAAGCAAAATTAATTAGGTATACTTTTGAATAAAATCTGTCATATTTTTTTTGATTACTTGGTAAGTTAGGCCAACTAATACAATTAAATCCTTTACTTTTTCTGGCTAGATTTTTTATTTTATTCGCAGTTTTTATGTCAGATATAAATGGATATCCTTTCGGGCAAGTGTTCAATGGAATTTTATCAAATATTGGTCTAATATCATAATGTTTTAATTTTTTTTTGAAAAAATTAAATAAATATACCCTTCTTTTAATTTCTTCCTTTTTATTAATCGATTTCAAATAATCAAAGGATTTTATTTTTGGAGTAGGGTTTTTTGGAATAAGAAACTCTTCATTTGGATTACTTGGGGAAATAAAATTGCCATACAAGATTAGTTTAAAAAATCTGATAAAATTTTCACCATATGAAACAAAATTTATTTTTGTCAAGATTTGCAACTTAATTAAAAAGATTTTTATTTTAAATTTTAATCTAATGTTAGATTTAGAGAACGGAATTTGAATATTTTTATTATTTATGAATATTGAATTATTAATAGATAACATACCTATTTCTGAAATACTAATTGTTTTCCTAAAACTGTAAATTCCAAAATCACCCCTCTCTCCTAATGGAATATTATTTTCATCTCTGCTTAAATATCCATGAGCATTATCTTCAATTAAAATACATTTGTTTTTTTTACAGTAATCTTTAAAAATTTTTAAATTTTGAGGAAAACCAAAATAATTTACAGCAATAACTGCTTTTATATTTTTGTTTCTGGGTAATAAAATCGGATTCAATTCTTTATTAACATCGTAAAAAACAGGAATAGCTCCTTTACTATATATTGGAGACAATAAATCTCTACATATAAAAGAAGGAAGGAGAATTTTATCATCCTTTTTTAAATTTATGATATTAAATATTTCAAGCAGAGCAAATCTTGCAAAAGAAAAATATAGTTTTTTCATTTGATTTTGAAAAGAGACATTATTAAGGCTATATAAAATTTTAAGACAAAAGGATATCTTAAAATTGCCTTAAAAAGTAAAATAGTTGCTTTTTTAAAACTTCCCGAAGATTGGAACCCTCTCGCACCAGAATAAATAATTATAGCTCTTCTTCTGATTGCTTTTATTTTTATTATAAAATTTTTAGGTTGATAACTTTCATATATTAACTCAAAAGCATTGCAAAGAGCATCTAAATTCTTATCGTTAGCTTTACTGTTATTATTACCATGAATTAAAAACTCACCAAGTACTTTTGGAATAAATTTGACTGGGATTTTTTCTTTAAGTAATTTTAGCCAAAGATGATAATCTTCAACAGTTATTAGACTGCTAGACTCGTTAAAATAATCTACTTTTTTTAAATACTTTTTATGTATAACTACTGCAGATGTAGAGATACAATTTCCTTCAAATAATAATTTATTAAAGGAAGTTTTACCATTAAAACCATAATGAATTTTTCTTCTTTTTACCTCATTTTGATCAATTCTATAAGACCAAATTTCTGAGTGGCAAACAAAACCTTCAAAATCTAAAATATAATTTACACAAACTTCAAGCTTTGAAGGATACCATAAATCATCAGAATCTAAAAAAGCTATTAATTCACCTTTTGATTTTTTTATACCTAGGTTTCTTGATGCAGCTATTATTCCACAGTTATTAATAGTTAATATTTTAATTCTCTTATCATGAAAAGAATTTATAATTTGTATTGTATTATCGTTTGAATTATTATCAACTATAACTAATTCCCAATTATCATAAGTTTGAGAAATTACGGATTTTATAGTTTTATATATAAACTTTCCACTATTATAAGAAGGCATCACCACAGAAACTAATGGATTCATCATTTAAGTTTAGAAATTTTTTTTACAGAATTTTATTAAACTAACTATTTCATCTTCAATTTTGGATTGTAATACGAAACCCGTACTTTCTAATTTTCTAATGTTATAATTTAAAAAAGGTTTAGTTTTATTTTTAGAATTGGATATTATTTCGATTTTTTCACTAAAAACATTCTTAAACTGTTTCTGAACTAATTTTGAAAAATCTATTAATGTAAATGATGATCTTCCTCCAATATTAAAAACTGGATTTGATTCAACTTTATAATCCAAAAAATGTTTTGTTACACGGCATACATCTGACAATGTTACAAAATCTCTTACCTGTAACGGATTAGATTTAATAAATATTTTTGATTTTAAAACTGCTGATTTACATATATCGTTGGCAAAAAGCATCCAACAATTGGAATTAATATCTGAGGGTGGACCAAAAGAGTTTGAAAGTCTAAGAATAATCCCTTGAAAATTATTTTTTTTATCAAAATCTAAAATAAATTTTTCTGCAAGTAAATGAGTTTTTGCATATGGATGTTCATTATTAGTTTTTGTATTCTCATCAATAAGCCCACTCAGGCAAGAAGAATATACGTGAGCAGTTGAAAAATAAATTACTTTTTTAACCTTATTCAAAATAGCTGATTCAATTAAATTTTTTGTATTCAAAGTATTAACTTTATAGGCCTCATCAGGGTTGTCTAAACATTCCTTAGCATTCATTGCCGCTAAATGAATTATTATGTCAATTTTTATACAAACATCATTTATAGATTTTTTTGAATTCCAATCAATTTTTCTATAATTAAATTTTGTAGCATGATTTCTTGAAGCTATAATAATATTGTATTCTGAGTGTTCTGATAAATAATTAGCGATTCTTCCTCCTAAATATCCACTCCCGCCCGTTATTAAAACACTTGTCATTAATAGTTTGTTACCAATTATAAGGAATAATGTTGTCATTATATTCAAGAACAACACTCTCATTTTTATTGTGTGGAATATCCGCACAATTTACTAATAGTGCTTTTGTGGTACTTACACACTTGAATCCGTACCAAACTCCAGGTGGAATTTTAACTCTTTTATAATTATTGGGTCTACCTAATTTGCAAACAGTAATATTGTTGTATGTTTTTGATTCTTTTCTTGGATCAAAAATAACAAGAATAATTTCTCCAATGGGAACTGAAATATTTTGGGTTTGTAGTTTATGTTTTTTCCAAGCTTTAATTTTTTTTGGTAAAATTTCCGAAAAATAACATTCTCCAAAAGCTTCAAAATCATCTGCATCTGATCTGATCATATGTAAAACTGACCCTCTTTTATCAGAAATTTCTTTTAAATCATAAAAATCTACACCCAAAATTTTTGAAATCATACTAAAAAATTTAATTACACCAATTTTTAGTAGAATTTAAAGCTATGTTTTCATACTCAGAAATTTGATCTAAAGTGAATTTATATAAATCATTATTTGAACCAGAATTATAAAATTTGTCATACCATTTTGCAACTAAAATTATTGTTTGTTTATAGTACAGAGTTGAATCCCATTTTAAATAAGACAAAGCTTTATCACAATTTAATTTTAATAAACTTGCTTCATGAAATTTAATATTATCAGTAATTTCAAATTTTTTATCTTTAAAATCACAGTTATTTGACAAATCTTTAATTAACTCAACAACTGTTTGATTTTGCTCAGATCTAGGGCCAAAATTAAATGCTTCTCCATGTAGACTTGAATCGTTATGTAATTTTTCTCCCAAAGATAAATATCCACTTAAAGGTTCTAAAACGTGTTGCCATGGCCTAGTTGCTTCTGGACTTCTAATTTCTAGTTTTTCTCCATTACTCCAAGCTTTCATACAATCAACAATAATTCTATCAGATGCCCAATCTCCTCCGCCAATTACATTCCCCGCTCTGCCTGTTGAAATTTTGACAGGATGATTATCATTAAAAAATGAATTAACGTAGGATTTAATAATCAGTTCAGCAGCTCCTTTTGATCCACTGTATACATCTTTACCTCCCATTTGATCACTTTCTTTATATCCCCAAATCCATTCTACATTATCATAACATTTATCACTTGTTATCATGATAACCGTACAAGGATTCTTATAATCTCGAAGAGATTCAAGTATGTTCATTGTGCCAATAACATTTGTTGTAATAGTATCTACGGGATTACTGTATGATTTTGATACAATAGCTTGAGCAGCTAAATGAAAAATAAAATCCGGTTTAGTATCGTAGATTGCTTTTTTCAAAGAATCTAAATCTCTAATATCACATCTTAAGTCATTTAATTTATTTGATAAATTAAGTTCTTCAAACATTGATGGAGATGTAGGAATTCCATCAGAAATTCCAGTAACGTTAGCCCCTAATTTGATTAACCAAGAACTTAACCAGCTACCTTTAAATCCGGTATGTCCAGTAATCAATACTTTTTTATTTTTGTAAATATTATTAAACATATTATTTTATTTTAACCATTTTGCATTTCCACTATTCCATTTATCAATAAGTAAGTCTCTGTCTCTAATTGTGTCCATACACTGCCAGAACCCTTCGTGTTCGTATGACATTAATTGCTGATCTTCAACTAACTTTTCTAATGGCTGTCTTTCAAGCATTATGGTATCATTTTCAATATAATCAAAAATTTTAGGGCTAAAAACAAAAAATCCTCCGTTTATCCAACCTGACTGAGCCTGAGGTTTTTCCTGAAAGCTTGTAACCAGTCCTGAGTCATTAAAAACTTCCCCAAATCTAACAGGTGGTCTAACCACAGACATAGTTCCTATTTTACCGTGACTCTTATGAAAATTCGCTAATTTGTTAATATCAATATTAGAAACCCCATCTCCATAGGTTAACATAAACATTTCTTCTTTCTCTAAATAAGGTTTTAGTCTGAGTAACCTTCCACCAGTCATAGTATTTTTTCCAGTATCAATTAAATTAACTTTCCAATCTTCGCTAAAATCATTTATATAATTAACCTTGGAGCTTGAAAAATCAATATTAAAGTCACTCATTTTATTTTTATAATTAATAAAATAATTTTTAATATAATCGCCCTTATATCCTAAAGCAATATAAAAATCCTTAACATCATGCATAAAATATCTTTTCATAATATGCCATAAAATTGGATAGCCTCCAATTTCAACCATAGGTTTAGGCTTTATAACCGTTTCTTCACTCAATCTTGTACCTAAGCCTCCACATAAAATAACTGTTTTCATAAATAATTTTTAAAGTCTAAAATTCAAATAATTGTTCAATAATAAAAAAAAATTGTTTTAATATAAATTGTATGAAATTGCTTTCATCATTTTATAAATTAATTCTAAAATTCGGGAAAATGAGAATCAGATTTATCTTTAAGAGTTTTATAATTACTTTTTAAAGTTTCTTTTAATTTTGTACTACTAACTCCTTTTCCATAAGGAAAATAAACAACTGTAACTCCTAATTTTATTAAATAATCAAATTTACCAACCCAATCATCTCCAACTACGAAAACATCAAAATTTAATTTCTTAACTTTATTTGAATGTTCTAAACTATGTTGTGGGATAACAATATCCGGACCCTTTATTGCTCTCATTAAAGCAATTCTTTCATCAAAAGGAATAATTGGATTTGTTTTATATTTGTTAACAAGTTCATCTGAATTAACACCAACTATCAAAATATCTCCAAGACCACGAGCATAATTAATCATATTTAGATGATTGATATGAAGCATATCAAATGTTCCAGATGTGTAAACTACAGTTTTTTTAGATATCATTTTATTTTATTTAGTTCCTTTGTAATAGCTTTATTTAAATTTATAAAATCATTATTAGACAAATCACCAATATGAGAAATTCTTAACATTTTCTCTGCAAATTGCCCACCACTTGGATTAGTAATATATGAATATTTTTCTGCTAAAACTGTATACATATGTTTTGCAATATTTTCTTTAAAAATTATTGGAGTAATTGCATTAGATAAATTATGTTTTGGAATCAATATTCTATCATCTAAAGTTCTTCTAAAAGTATTAGCTTTTAATTGAACATTACTTAACCAAATTTTTAAGCCGATGTTTTTTATTTTTAACAAAATATCTTCTAATTCCAATATAACTCCAATAGCTGGAGTGTATGGAGTTTGGAAATTATTTAAGTTTAAAATATATTTTTTGAAATCAAAATAGAAATCTGTTTTAGTATTTTGTTTGATTTTATTTAAGGTTTTTTCATTAATAACCGACATAGCTAGTCCTGGTGAAATACACAACCCTTTATGTGAGCTTATTATTGCAATATCAACTCCCAATTCATCCATATGGAATTGATCACATAAAAAAGTAGTTATAGCATCGACGACTAAAAGAAAATTATTTTTTTTACAGAATTTAGAAACTTTTAAGACATCAGCTAAATAACCAGTTGAAGTTTCATGTGCTGTTAAAAAAACCGCCTTATAATTATTACTAGAATAATTATTTAATAAAGTTAAATCTAAGTTATGATTAAAGGGAACTTTTATTTCATCAAAATCAATGCTTAAAGTTCGGCAAATTTCACAAAATCTTTCACCAAAAGTGCCAGAATTAATTATAAGAACACGATCATCATTATAAATAAAATTTGATAAAGTTGCACTCATAGCACCAGTCCCAGAAGATGTTAAGTACATGATTTTTGAATTCATGCTTGTACCTATTAAATCTTTCAAAAGATTGTCACAATTCTTAATTATATTTGAAAAATTAGTTGATCTAAAGTATGGCAATTGATTTGATCTTATTTTTAGAGTGCTCTCATACATTTGAACTGGACCAATAGTAAATAATTTCAGTGAAGGTCTAAAAATTTTTGAAAATAAATTTTTAAAAATAGACATAAATTTTATTTTTTTAAAAACCAATATTGTGCATTTGTTTCTTCTCTTGCACCTGATTTTTCATCTAATAACAACCCTGTTTTTAATATTTCTATCGAAGTAAGTTGTTTTGTAATCAATGTATCATAATCATTTTTCGTTCTATATATTGCGCTATATGTACATTTTAAATCTTTAGAGTAAAATTCATTTAAAGTTAGCCTATTGCCTGTAATACTTACAGATTCTTGTAAATAAATACAACCTTGATCAGACAAGAAATCATTTAATTCACTAAAAAGATTTAATAATGGAACATCATTTATATACATGCAAACTCCATTAATTAATATCAAATCATAATGTTTTAATAATTTGGTTCTATCAATTTCTGTTGCAGACATTGTGAAAAAACTAATATTTTTATAGTTTTTAAATATTTCACAGGCCTTCAACACAAAATTCTCAGAGAAATCTATTCCATGATAAACATCTATTATAGATAATAAGTTATTAGCCCAGCGTCCAATGCCTGAACCGATATCTAAGATTTTTATTTTTTTATTTTTTGTTAATAATGATTGTAATATTTTTTTTTCTTTTTCATTTCTGATTACAGCAGAATTTGTCGCAAGACCTTCACCTAATAAAACACCCTCTAAAGAAGAAGTTTTTTTTGCTCTTGAATTCCAAAATTCAGAAACATTATCCGAGGATATTTTTTCAATACTATTATAGATCCTTGATTTTTTTGTCATTTTAATTCTTTTAATCTTAATTTGTTAATAACAGTAATTTTATAAATTTTTAAATAACGATATAATGATAAACCAAAAAATAAACTCTACAAAAAAAAATATCATTATTATTTTTAATTTCTTCCAATTACTTGTTTATATGTTTCCCAAAACCTTTTTAACTTAATCCTTTTCCAGTTTCAATATTTAAAGATACTACCATCAAATTTAAAATTGTCGTCAAGCCATTTGAATAACACTTCTTTATAATTTTATATAATTACAATGTCATTCATATTGAAAATTTAATAATTAATTAAAAAAATGATCATTTGGAAGATTTGGCAAATCTTTTTTTATAAAAGTTTTATTATACATATTGTCAATTATATTACTTTTTGAAATTCTAATAATATCCCAAATATTAAATGGAAAATAAATTAATGCTCCCCACAAAACTATTACCACTCTAAAGTCAAAATATTCTGAAAAATAAATATTAAAAATCGCTAATATTGGATAAGTGAAAATTGTAAAATTCTCATGAAAAATTATTAAAGACAATCCTCTTATTATTTTAGCAAAAGGGTTCAATTTTTTAGTATTTTTTTTAATTTCTATATCTTTTTTGGAATTTCCTTTTAATTTATTTTGTTGATAATACATTGAAATAGCAAACCAAGCAAATGAGTACTTGTCAAATGTTAACGCAGAACTAACCACGCAAAAAATTCCAAAGGGAATTATCCAAAAGCCGGTTGTTTGTGTAGCTCCTAAAAAAATTCCAGTAGTCATGCCAACAGTAACTATAACGTGCATTATCCAATCTACATACTGACCACCAATTCCAGACTTACCATTAAACCTCGCTACACCTCCATCTACATAATCCAATAAATAAAAAATAATGTAACCAAATGATCCGATTAAAATTAATACAGGGTCTAAACTAGCGATTAGTCCTCCACAAAAAACAGCTATTAGCCCCGATAAAATTGATACAAAATTTCCACTTAATCTTAAGTTTAAAAAAAACCATACTAAAACAATTGAAGGAGGAACAAATAATTTATCTCTCCAATTATCATATGAAAAAAACCTGCCTTCTGAACATCTGTTTTTAACTTCGCTATATTTAATCATGTTTTTTTTCTTTTAAAAATTCAACCCATTCTTCTTTCCAGTTAGGTGATTTATATACATACTTATTACCAAAACTCACAACAGTATTTTGTACATCACTACTTTGCCACCACCCCTCAATATTTGACTCAATTTTATTTAAAAAATCAGCAGCTGATTTAGGCGAATCATGAAAAATACCAACTTTTTTCAGCTGATCTATATAGACTACAGCATCTTTTCTAATTTGACTTTGTTCAATATTGAAAAATACTATAGTAGGAATATTAGCAGAAAGAGATTCGAGAAAAATAGTAGCATTGTATGTACTTATACATATTTTACACGATTTAAATCTTGATCTTAAATCAAGTTTAGAGGATTCAAATTTAGATGAATCAATAACTTCAGAAATTCTGCTATTTATTTCCCATCCAAATTCAAATGAATCAGAACGGATTTTCAATTTACTTACAACTTTTTTATCTAAACATTTAATGAATTGTTTTTGATCTTCGATGTAATCTAAAAATTCTGGGCCATTAGAAATTCCAAAAAAATTATAAAAATATCTAGGGGTAGAAGCTAATGTTAACAGTATATCTCCATTAACTTTATTATAATTTATTTTATTTGTGTTTATCTTCAAAGCAGGTAATCTTTTAATATTACTGTAATTTTCTTTTTTCCAACCCCATGAAATAAAATTATCAGATATTTTTAGTTGATGACACTCAGTTTGATTAAATTTTGATATTCCAAAAGTTCCACCATGTTGATGAATTATAAGTGGAACTTTTTTTTGTGTGTGATGAGCGGACCAGATTTTAAAACTATCGTTGGATTGATAGGCATTAGCTGTGACTATTAATTTAGGCTTTTTTGGGAATTTATTTAAAACTTTATTTTTTATTTCTTTAAAATTTTCAAGATAAATCCTTGGGATAAAATTAATTATTTGGTTATTTAAAAATTCAGAGAACTTTTCGTTAGTTCTGGGAAAATTTATTTTTTTTCTTTTATCAAAATCTGTCTTTCTATTAGAACTAGAAATACTTTTTTCTCCGATATATGGAAGTTGCCCCAATTTAAACTGAAGCCTAAAAAGCTTACTGTAATGAACATAAAGCTCAAAAAACACTATATCGTTAAAATAATTTGAAAACATATTATTTACAGAATATAATAAATTTCTAAACTTATCTTTAACTAATTGTTTTTGGGTATTAATTTTATGATTAATCAGATTTATTTTTGATATTTTTTTATACGGTATATTAAATTCTTTTATTAGTTCAAAGAATATAATTTGATTCCAATCATCAAACCTTAAATGATCGTAAAACTCAATAAAATCATTTGGAACATAATCGTCGATGTTGTAGTCAAAAATATATGTAGAATCAATTTCATTATAATCTATTGCCGTTCGGACAGATTCGTATCTGTCATAAACAGCATCAATAAAAAATTTAAGCCAAGGACCAATAATAATTCTCCAGTATCTAATATCAAATTTTAAATTATGAATTTCAGAAAGTGTATTACTTAAATCAAAAAGCTTTTGTTCATAAATATCATCTAAGANTTTATAGTCAATTTCTTGTTTTTTTTTGTCNNCCCAGTGATGTGGGTGGATTNTAATNTTTAAGNNTTTATTNTGTTCANAATCTTTATACAAATTACACCATTCTCCCAANAACAACATNGATCTTGACTCATCCCANAATTCTTTATNNNNTGAAACTACTAGTANTTTNTTGGATGANACNTTCATTAATTTTTATTAATAATTTGATCAATTTTAGTGGAAATAAATTTAGTAACATTATTATCATCTGGAAAAGTCATATAGTTCTTCATGTTTGTATTATGTTGTTTAATATAATCATGATAACCGATTTTTATAAGTTCATCTAATTCTTTTGAAAAACTTTTATAATCTGATTTATCAGAAACAATAGAAGAATCAAAAATTGAATGGTAGATATCTTTATTAGTAAAATTATAATACATAATTTTTTTTTGAAATCCGTAAGCCTCCAATAAAACAGAGGTTGAAAATCCAGAAACAATTAAATTACTTTTAAGAATTAGCTGATAAATATTTCTACTTTTAAAATCAACATCAATTAAATCAATACTATTTCCATATATGTCATGAAAATACTCTTCTTCGTTTTTACCAATTTCTGGAACAAACCAATGCACACTATCTCTTTCATTTCTAAAGGCAACTGCTGCTTTAATATTATTTTTTTTAATATACTTAGACATAAGGGTATCCATTTCCCTCATTGAGTTCATACTGTCAACCTGATCAATTGGGTAACCAATATTACCTCTCCAACATGAAACAATTAAAATATCGTACTTATTGCTAAGAGGTTCTTCTTTTTTTCTTATATGTTGAGAAGCTATCAATGATCCACAGGGATAATAATTTTCGACTTCATATCCAATATTTTTAAAATAAGTACTTTCATTATTTCCAAATGAAAATAAATGCTGGACATGATAATTACGAGCCTTTTCATGAACTAATCTAAGCCCATTTTGAATTCCAATAAATGGAATTTTTTTTAAATTTTTAGACAATTCATTGAAAATAATATGGTTATCTATAAAAGTTAAAACAGCTTTAGGCTTAATTAATAATATTAGAGAGTGGTAATAAATTAATCTTACTTCACTAAGAACACCTACTAATATTCCTCTTGGGTGATTATAAATTTTAACTAAAGATAATTTTGGTAAAGAAGTTAGAAATATTCCAATAAGTGAGAAATTTATAAAATAATCAGGAGGTCTTTGTTTTATAATATAAACACTATGCCTTTTATTAATTATTTTTAATAAATACTGACTACCAACTTCATCAAATATTATAAAATCTGAGTGTTTAGGAATAACAAACTTTAATCTTTTAAAAAGATTTCTCACCTAAGATTATTATTTGATTTTAATATGTTAGTATAAACATTAATGCCATTCCCCCACATATCTGGGTATTTTTTTACTAATAAAAATTCATTATTAATTAAAACATTATGACAAACAGGATTATTATAAATAATAGTAATTTTTTTATTTATAATCTGTTTTTTTAAACAATCAATGAATTTTATCATTATTATTTCAGGAAATGGGTTATATAAATAAAAAAAATTATAATCATTATAATCTTTAAATTCAGTTGCACTTATATTATAAACTTTAATATTACTAATATTTAAAACACGAAAGTTATTAGCACAAATTTTAGTTAAGGTTTTTGATAATTCTAAACCATGAATTTTTTTAAAAGGGAACTTAGTAAAATATTTTAGAGCACTTCCTTTTGCGCATCCAACATCCAAAACATTATCATTATCAGATATTTTCATGTCCTTTAAAAGATAAAATAAGTATTTATTTCCTGAAGGTGATGCCCTTGAAACAATGTTTTTATCTAACCCTGACTGTTCTTCATGTCTTACTGAAAGAAAATCTAACCCATGAGTTTTTTCATAAAAAATTTCAAATCTCCTAATTAACATTTGAAGAATTGAAGGTTTTTTAAAGCCAATTAATTTTAAAAAAAAATCTCTATATTTCATAATTATATAATAAACTCCTCTAGTTTTCTTCTATCTATTTTCCCACTAACTGTTAATGGAAATTTTGAAATTGATATTATTTTTTTTGGTATAAATAATTTTTCTATATACTTCAAAATTTCANCTCTAATTTGTTTTTCCTCTTGTTCGCTCAAAGTATCGGTAATAAACGCATAAAGTCCCTTTACAATATTATTTACATCTTTTACAGCTATCACCTGGGCATCCTTAGTTTTATCAAATTTTCTAAATGCAGATTCAATTTCTCCAATTTCTACTCTTCTTCCACCAAATTTAATCTGATTGTCAATTCTTCCTAAACATTCTAAATTTCCTTCAGAATTATAAAATCCAAGATCTCCTGATTTATACCAAATATCTTTACTGTTATCCCAATTAAACCTAACAAATGTAGATTTAGTTTTAGCTGAATCATTTAAATATCCATTTGTTACCTGAGGACCTTTAAAAATAATTTCTCCTATTTTTTTATCATCTAAAACTTCTTGATTTTTATTAATAATCAATATTGTATTCCCAAATAATGGTTTTCCAATTGGAATAATTGAATTAGAAAAAGATTTATTTTTATCATTTAAAGAATAAACATATCTGCACACATCAACTGTTGACTCTGTAGGCCCATAATGATTTTCAACAGTACTATTAGGAGCTGCAAGGCTCCATTCATTTGCTAATTCTTGTGAAAATGGTTCTCCTGCAAATCTTGATTTTATTATTGAAGGGAAAATACCTGGTTTAAGCATTTTCATTTTAAGCAAAAAATTAGCAACTGTTGGAACTGAACTCCATATTTGAATTTTTTCTCTAATTATAAAATCAAATGGCATTAATAATTCATTTTCTGGAACTACGCATAACAACCCTCCACTAGACCATGTAAAAAATAAATCTGAAACTGAAGGATCAAAATTAAACTCATGGAATTGTGAAGCTCTAAAGCCTGGCTTCAAAACCCATATTTTAGATAATGCTTTTAAATAAGCTAAAACATTACTATTTGTAACCATAACCCCTTTAGGATTCCCCGTAGATCCTGATGTATATAAAATATAAAGTAAATTATTTTTCTCAACCTTTACAGGCTTAATCAATGGCTTCTGATCAATAAAAGAATATTTTTTTAAATATTTTGCATTATTAATATCAACATTCTCATCTTGAATTAAATATTTAATATTATGAGAGTTTTTTTTTAAAATAAGCAATCGTTGAATTTTATCTATATCATTTTTTGATCCAATTAATATTTTTATTTTACAATTATTTATAATAGATAATATTTTTGATTCACTGAATTTAAAACTTATGGGTGTATAATTGCATCCTGAATAAATAACTCCCAAAATTGAGAAATAAGATGTAAAATTTCTTTGACCAACTACTCCTACAGTTTCATTAAATACTCCTAATTCATTTATAAGTGCTGCTATTTTTAATGCATTAACATTTAAATCATCATAAGAGACTTTATCGTTTCCGATTTTCAATGAATTTAAACTTGAATATTTCTTAAATTTTTTATACAAAAAGTTTGCAAATGAATCCATATTTATGATTTTATAAATTCTAAAATAGAATTTATAGATGTTAATTTAGCAATATCCTTTGGAAGGAAATTAATATCTAATTGATCTTGTAATTCTACAATTATATGCATATGATTTAACGAATCCCAATTGTCGGTATTCAACATAGTTGAATTAATATTAATATTTTCATTTTCAAGAACTCTTGAAACTATTTCAATTATTTTATCATCATCTATTGAGTTAGACATATTATCAGATGTTTTTGTAGTCAAATAATCTTCTCTAATCATTGAATACATCCAACTATCTATATATTTCCCGTTTTTAAAATAATATTGTCTCGCTATACCTTCCTCACTCATACCGGTTGATATTAAAGAAGATATTGCACGTTTATTACTGGTAAATGTATTGCCATAAATTCTATTGAAATTTAGTTTAGTAAAAATATAATCTTTTAAAAATTCTTGTATTTGTAAAATATATCCCTTTCCCCAATAATTAGGATCAATTCCATAACCCCATTCTAAAGATTTTCTTGAATAATCTATATTTACAACACAAGCTGTTCCTAATAATTTTTTGTCATTAACTCTTCTTACAAACCAATACATTCCTTGTTTTNGATCTCCTTCATAGGACATTCGTTTATTTAAAAGTTTATTTATATAGTTTTTTGTATCATTAATAGTTTCAAAAGGCTTGAATTCAAAGAATTCATATAATCTTTTGTCAATTGAATATTTATGCATTTCTTCTAAACCTGACATAGAAAGTGGTTCAAAATATATATTGCTTTCTAAAACATCTGATCCGGGAAGGATTGTTTCTAAAACATTCGTAATTTTTTTTACTTCCATTTTAAAATAGTTTGTTAATTATTGGACTCAACTTATCTAAATATTTATAATCTTTCATTATGATTAAAACAAATTCTTTGTCAATAAATTTATTTAAGAAACATAGTTTAACAAAAATATGTATTGCAACAAGTTTTATAAATATTTTTAAAATAAAATTAATTTCTAATGCATAAATAAAATAAGCAGGTAAAGTAAAAACCAAAAGAAGTCCATAAAGTTTTAATAACTTTCTTTTATTAATCTCCAATGGAAATACTTTCATACCATAATAAAATAAAAATAGTTGTGAAACCAGAGATGTAAAAGCAGCTGCAATTGCCGCTCCAATCATTCCATAAATAGGAATAAGNGTAAANTTTAAAACAATATTAGTAATNNCNCTNGCNATGGTTCCTGGNATAAGAAATTNCATCTTTTTAGCAATTGAAAGTTGCATGTTCGTTAAATATCCAACAATTGCAAACAAATAAAAATATATGTAAACAGGTGTAATCCAAATAGCAACATGATATTCTTTTGTAGTTAAAATTTTAATTGCTTCTTCAGAAAAATAGGCTATTCCAACTCCTAAAGTCATAAAAAAAACAGCCATATAATAAAACTTCTCTACTATATTCTCTTTTGATTCTTTAGTGTTTATTAGTGCTGTAGATATCATGTAGGCATTCCATGTTTTTGAAACTGCGTCCATAATAGTTTTTAAAATTACTGAAAAATTAATTCCAATAGAATATTGAGCAAGACTTGCATTCCCTTTACTAGAACTTAAAATTGTTTTATCTAAATAATTTTGAGATAAACCTAATAACATAATGGGGTAATAAGGTAAAGCATATTTAAATGACTTCTTTAACATCTGGATTGAGAAATTAAGCGATAATGTATGAAAACAAATTTTTATTAGAATTGCAGCAACTATAAACTGAGATAAAATGATTCCATAAATTCTACCCATGTAAGTGAGATCATAATAAGACATAAAAAAGATAGAAAAGGCTGAATTTAAACTTATAAATAAAATTGATAAATACGAATGTTGTTTAGCTTTTAACTCAGCTGTTAATAAGGTCATAAAGTAGAGAAATATATAATCTAAATAACCACTAATTAAAGACAAACTTATTAACTCTTTATTTAATTGACCGTCAAATATTTTTTNATAAAATAGATCTGAGGTAAAAGAAATTAATAAATAACATATTAAAAATGAAAAAAATAAAAAAAATAGGTTTGTAGAATTTAAAACTTTAAATTTTTTAAGTTGATTTTTATAATCAAAATAATATCTGTATGTAGCGTCGTGTAAGCTAAAATGAAAAAATCCAAAAACAGCCTTTCCAAACAATACAAAAACAATTGTTATTCCAAATTCTTCAGGAGTTAAAAGTCTAGTATATATAGGTAATGTAACAATCATTATTCCAAAAGAAATAATTGAAGACAATNCATACAGACTTGCACCTTCTAAATATGAGGTTTTAGTTTCTTTCTGTTTCAAAATATTGATTATAAAACACTTCTTCCACCATCCATAACAATATTTTGTCCGTTCATGTATGCAGAGGCATTTGAACATAAAAACTGAATTGCTGAAACATATTCGTCAGACTTAGCCATTCTCCCCATTGGAATTAGGTTGGTCAAACGTTTAACAAATTCTGAATCTTGATTTGTATAAACACCACCAGGTGAAAGAGCATTAGCTCTAACTCCATTTTCAGGCCAATATGTAGCTAAATAACGAGTCAGACCAATTAAACCTGCCTTAATTACGGAGTAAGTAACTGGTTTTACAGCTTGCATTTCATTAGCAAGCCCATCTTGTCTATAAATTCTTTGATCAGGCGCAATAATAGATAAATCTGATGCAATATTTAGTATTACCCCACCTTTGTTATCTTCAGCCATAGCTGAACCAAAAATTTTACTACAAAGATATGCCCCTGTTAAACCAACAGAAATTTCTAAGTTCCAACGGTCCAAAGAAAAGTTCTCTAATCTTGTTGTTCTAATATTATTTTTTAAAGAAGATTGTTTTGGATTTAGTGCTGCATTATTTATAAGTATATCTATACGAATATTCTTGCTTTGTAATAATTTAGACACATAATTAATACTAGATTCTGATGAAACATCCATTACACAATTGATTATTTTACCTGGGTATTTATCAGATTCAAGTAATAATTTAGTTTTTATCAGTAATTTTTCATCAATATCAGTTAAAACTACTGATGCGCCAGTTTCCAATAACGCTAAAGCATGTTTTTGACCCAGCAAACCACAAGCCCCTGTAATAAGCCCCCATTTATTAAAATTATTAAACCTTCTTGAAATATCAATTTTAGACATATGTTTTTTTATATATTAATAATATTTTTTAAAGATATTTTTTCTATTTGATTACTAATAATTGATTTTTTTGCAGCCTCTACAATAGCAAGTGAACATGATGCAGAATTTAACGATAATTTTGTATCATCTAAAGACCAATCATTTATGAATTTTCGGGCTTGATTATAGAACATATCATCATTAGTTGTAGATTCATTATCGTTAAAGCTATTATTTTTATCGTCAAATGATGAAAACGTCAATTTATTCGTAGAACCATCCCAAGTTATATCACCAGATGATCCAGCAATATGAAAATTCCTGGATTGTTTTTTATGCATAAAACATAACGTAATTTGAACTGAAAAATCTTTATAAATTAAAGTCATTTGTACAGTATCTTCTACATCTAATTTTTCTTCACTTCTGTTTCCACCACTACAGAATACTTTATCAGGTATGCCAAAGAACCAACTTACTAAATCAATCTCATGAATTTCAGTTAACAAAACTCCGCCGCCCATTTTTGCATTTACAGCGTATAGTTTTTTCCAATCTTCATATGGATGCCAAAATGGAACATTAGAAAAAACATTAAAGGATGCAGATATTGGCTTTCCAATTTTTCCGTCCTTAATCAATTTATTAACCTTAGAAATTTTAGTATCATATCTTCTTTGAAAAGAAATATTAAAGGCTGTGTTTTTATTTATAATCAAATCACGAAATTCTGTAAAGTTATTCAGGTTATTGGACCAAGGTTTCTCAACAAAAACAGCACTACCATTTTCAACAGCTTTCATCATATACTCAACATGCAAAGAAGAAGGAGTAGAAATAACTGTAAGATCTGGTTTAATTGAAAAAGCACTTTCGACAGAGTCCAACTCTGTTAGATTATATTCTTTTTTTAAAGTGCTTTTAGAATTTACAGTGAAATCTGAATTGAGTAGAGGAGTTGTTGACTTTGATCTAAAAGCAAAAAACTTGGATTCTTTAGGTAAAATGTCTTTGAAAATTCTTAAATGCCTTTGCCCTGCTCCACCTAAACCTATAAATAAGATTTTTTTATATTTCATAATTAATTAAATGCTTCAGAATAAAAATAGTTAACAACGTTAATATTGTATTTACATGTATTTATTGGGTTATTTCCTCTATTTGTTTCAAATGTATAGGACTTATTGTAATTAATTTTTTTTAATGCTTTAAAAACATCTAAAAAATTAACTAAACCTGTTCCTAATAAAACATTTTCATTTTTAGAATTTTTATCTTTTATATGAACGTGCTCTATTTTGTTATCTAATGAAACTATATCATTATATAAATCATGTCCAAAAGCTATTCTATTTCCTGTATCAAAAACAACTTTGATATTTCCATGATTTAATTCTTTCAATAAAATCAAAAGCTCTTCTCCATTTAAAATAGTTTCTAAACATAATACCATGCCAGATTTTTCACAGGCTTCAGCAATTATTGTAATTGGATCAATAAAATCTTTATAGTTTTTAATATTAATCTCAGATTCTTCAAAAAATGGTAAAACAAATTTATTACAATTAAGTTTTTGACCTCTTTCGATCAAATCTAAATTTTGTTTCAAAACTGAAGGGTTTTTAACAAGACTATAATCTACTATATGATCATTGCATAAAGTATGAATCTTAACATTGTTTATTTTAGATAATTCTAATAATTTATGTACTCCTTTATCAGACCAGATTGGATTTTTAATATTATGATTTCTTTCTGCAATGAGTTCAATATTTTCTAATCCAATTGCTGATGCTATAAAAAATTCCTTTTCCCAATCATCTTGAGGAAACCATTGAAGTTCACCTGGTGGAGACTGAATAAGCCTACCTTGAACAATTCCTAATTTTATCATTTTCTTCCAATTTTATCAATTAAATTTTTTAATATATTAGCTTGATTAATACAACTATCAACGTCTCTATAGTTAGTTTTAAATGCCATTACTCTCTGCTGTAATTCTTCGGCAACGGGACAAAGCCCTTTGTCTAAAACTAACTTTCCTATTTTTTTATTAATCAGTGCTGGTTCTAAATAAGGAATAGCTACATTTCCATAAAATCCATCACCTCCGTCAGCTTTGTATTGATGATAAAATTCTTTCCAGGAAATTCCTTTAATTTTATCTCCGTTGTATAAAACAGCAAAAGTGTAATAAGAATGTTCGTATATTTTGTTATCAAATTTTTGAGGCACTAACCAAGTACAACCATTGATTGCATCTTTAAAATATTTAGCATTGCTTTTTCTTCTACTAACTATAGCTTCAGATCTTTCTAATTGTGCTAACCCTACAGCAGCAGAAATTGAATTCATTCTGTAATTTAAACCAATCGTATCGAATCTAAAGTAATTAGGATCTTGAAATGTTGATTTAGCTAAATGTGTTCGTCCAGCAGAAGCAGTCATATGTTTATATCCAATTCCTGCAAATTTTCTAGCAAGTGTAGCGTATTTTTTATTGTTAGTAACAATCATTCCTCCCTCTGATCCAGAAGTTAAATGCTTTTTATTCTCAAAGCTATATACTCCAATATCAGCATTGCTTCCAGAAAATTGACCGTTGTAATAACCATAAAATGTTTCCGCTGAATCGTCGATTACTAATAGATTATGCTTTTTTGCAATTTTCATAATGGGCTCCATATTAACTGGTAACCCAAACCATGAAACAGTTAAAATGGCTTTTGTTTTATTAGTAATTTTAGATTCAATTAAATCAGGATCAATATTCCAACTAGACTTATCTGAGTCTACAAAAACTGGAATCCCACCTAAATGAATTGTAGCGTAAGCATCCATAATTACTGTAAGTGCAGGCTGGATAACTTCATCCCCAACTGAAATTCCAGCTGCAAATAATGCAGCATGT
Source organism: Candidatus Pelagibacterales bacterium (assembly GCA_002684605.1). The sequence continues at coordinate 34,732 of NYVM01000013.1, forward strand.
AATCCGGATGTACCTGAATTAACTGCAATAGCGTATTTAGAACCTACCGTTCTAGCAAAAGATTCTTCAAAATCTAGAAGCCAATCAATACCTTTGTGTTCACTGTTTTCGCTATCTAAGGCTTTTAATACATAGTCTAATTCTTTACCATTAAACTTGCCTTGTTTACTTTTGATACTCTTAATAATTTTTTCGTAATTCATATTTAAATACTTTTATTTAATTGAGCATTTTTCCACTCAACATTTCGAAACCAATTTATCAAATACATTTCAGGGTTATTTTTAAAAATTTTGTTAACTTTTTCTCTAGTTGCAAAATTTCCTGCTATTCTTCTTACGGATTCTAACAACCAATAATCTTCAATATAATCTAAAGTTAACCTAACCTTGAATTTTGTTTTAGTTTCGTCAGTTAATATTTCTTTTTTTAAATTTTTAATCTTATCCAAATAATACCACATCATTTCTGTATCAGTATCAGTATCTAGATTTAATATTGCTTTATTTACAATTTGAGTAGTAAGTGAGTAACCTACACTAGCTCCTCCATTTGAAGATTCAATTGTCGGACTAACTACATCTAAATTATGATCTAATAATAGTTTAAAAGATTTTTTCATTTCATCACCATCAAAAAACGGATCATCTGCATCAACAGTATGAAATGCCTTTAAGTTAAAATGAACAGCACAATCAGCCCAACGTTTTAACTTATTAATCAGTGATCCTCTAAAACACTTTACTCCTTCTCTTAAAGCCAACTCTTCGATTAAATCATCACTTGGATCAGTACTAGTACAAATAATTGGGTCTAAATTATAATGTTTAGCTCTTCTAATTATATGTTCTAAAACATTACATCTTTCACCAAAAGGCAGGAAACACTTGTTGGGCAACCTAGATGATGATGATCTAACTGTAATAAGACCAGGGACTTTATTCTCACTCATTATATTAGGCCATTAAGTTTTTCTAGTGCAATCCAAAATCCTTTTCCCATATCTTTATGGCCTTGCCATATTTCAGGGATAAAACCAATATTTTTACATTTATCATTTAAAATTTTAGCGAATTTTTTAAAATCTATTTCACCTTCTCCAATTTGCAAACCTTCTCCATTTACGCCACTAGCATCACCTAAATGAAGATATGCTGTATGTGGAGCTATCTTTTCACAAAATTTATAAAAATCTTTTTTAAGATAATTACAAGTCAACATACTATGTGAAATATCAAAACACATTCTAATATTAAACTTTTCACAATAATGTACTATTTCTTCAATTTCAACAAAAATATTTTGATAACGTTGACCACCAAAATGCCACGGAAAAGGAGCCATCGTTTGAGGAATGATTTCAACACCTTCAGTGTCAAGTTCAGACAAACTTTGAAAAAATTGAGTATAATATTGTTTTGTCTCAGACTTCGGAATTGGCTTATCCATACTAAATCCACCAATATTAGCAACAATCATGGGTCTTTTTTCATTTGGAAAAAACTTGTTAAGATTTCTAGTGACATCTATAACTTTCTGAGTTTGCTCCATTGAATATTTTCTATACTCTTTGTCAGGAGTTGCTAAATCCATTAAATGACTTTCTTTAAATAATTCAGGAGCATGAACTACAAATCCACAATCATATGATTTTTCTAAAAAATCTGAGGGATTTAAATCCATATCAGAATATGATAGATGAAATTCAAAAAAATCAGGTTTTGCCATTTCATAGTACTGAGAAAAATCATGATATCTTACAGGAATTCCCCAAGGTCTATTAAAATTATAATCTTTTGAAAAATGTAATTCATTTTCTAAATCACTATTATAGAAAAAATCTTCTTCAAGCATATCTCTTTTTAATTTTTTACCTAGTAAGGAATCATAAAGCAAAGGCGAAAGACCTTGTCCTGGACTTAATATTTTTATATGCTCGGGTTTAAGAATTGTTCCTTTATTTAAAGTAATGCTAGAAACTAAACTTTTACCTAGATTCTCTCTATTAATCATTTCACCTTGACTTAATTTTCTTTCACTCCCAGAACCTAATGCTTGTTCAATTTCTCTAACTCCTTCAATTAATGACTTAAATTCTTGAAATTCTAAACTAGCAGCATGATCAGGCCCTTCCATCTCTCTATCCAACGTGAAATGTCTTTCTAGTACAGAACACCCTAAAGTTACTGCTGCCAAAGAAACAGAAGTTCCTCTCTCATGACCTGAATAACCTACAATGGGATGAATTTTCTTTAAAGATTTTATCCAATTTAAGTTTATATCGTGAAATGGTGCAGGATATGTGCTATTGCAATGTAAAAACACAAATTCAACATTTCTCTTTTCTAAAAATAATTTAACATGTTCCACTTCTTCAACCTTACTCATTCCAGTGGATAATATTAAAGGCTTATTTGTTTTTGACAATTGATCTAAAAGCGGAAGATTAGTAAGATCAGCAGATGCAACTTTATAAGCTTTTACACCAAAGGATTCAAGAACATCAATACTTTTTAAATCCCAAGGTGTACACATATATAAAACACCTTTCTTTTTACAATATTCTGAAAGACTTCTATGCTCATCAACTGATAGTTCAAATCGGTCTAGGAGATCAATAATATATTCTGTTCCTAAATCTTCACCTGATTTACTTAGTGATTTTTTTCTATAAACTTGATCTAGATGACGCATTTGAAATTTTACACAATCAACTTTCATTTCAACAGCCAAGTCTATCATTTCAATAGCTCTATCGTAACTTCCGTTATGATTATTACCTATTTCTGCAATAATGAAACAACGTCCATTATTAATACCATATTTATCTATTTTCATACTATTTTCTAACTTTCCAGGATTTTAATCCAATAGATACAAAATCAAAATTTATAATCTTAGTTTGCAATAACTTTAACTTTTCGGATAGATCGTTTATTTTTGTAGGATCACAATAAAAGATAAAAAAGCCTCCCCCTCCAGCTCCTAGTAACTTCCCACCAATAGCACCATTTTTCAATGCTATATTATAAATGTTATCAAGTCTTTTGTTAGAGATTTTATTACTAAATTTTCTTTTATAGTTCCATGCTGTATCTAAAAATTTTCCAATTTTTGTTAAATCCCCTTTTAATAAAGAATCTCTTATATCGTAAGTTAACTTAACGTTTAATGCTACAAGTTTATTTATTGTTTCTCGGTCAGTTAACTGTTTCTTTTGATCATCATGAATGTTACTAGAGTCATGAGTGGAACAAGTGTCACATAAAACTAAATTTTCTTTAAGCTCTAGAATTACTTCGTCATCAATTTTTAAGGGATGAATAAGATTATTTTTCTTTTTAAATTCCATAAAATTGATTCCACCAAAAACAGTAGCGTATTGATCTTGCCAACCGCCCGATATTTTAAAAGATAATCTTTCAGCCTGATAAGCCATCTCAGCAATTTCGTATTTAGACCATTTATCTATTCTAAATTCATTAAAACAACCTATAATAGCAGACATAACTACTGCAGAACCTCCTAAACCAGATCCAACAGGAAAATCAGAACTAATATGCAATTTAAATCCAAATTTGGGATTAATTAGTTCAATTATACTCATAATTAAACCCATTTTATGTTTTTGTTTTAAAGCTAATTTTAAATCTTTTGCTCTTAAAGTTTCATTTAAATCCTCTGAAATAATAATTATTTCATCATTGGGATTTTTAATCAGAGTTGCATGTGAATAAAGTGAAATTGTAGAATTTATAACAGCGCCTCCAGATGATTTAGTAAAATAGTGTGTTAAATCTGATCCTCCACCTCCAAAACTAATTCTAACTGGGGATTTAGCTCTAGCAATAATATTTTGTTCTTCATTCAGAGGAAAGTCTTTGGGAGTTAAAACAGTAATTAATTCATTTTTTTTATTTAATTGAGGAATTGCATTCACATTAGAATCAAATAGCTTAATTATATTCTCTCTATGTGTATCTTCAAAACAATGAACAAAATTTTTATTAACACATAAATCAATTTGATCCGTTAACGCTACTCCATTAATTAAATTTGATCTAATATCACCATCAGAAGCACAACCTATTACTTTATTTTGATCATTAAC
>NYVM01000082.1 GCA_002684605.1 Candidatus Pelagibacterales bacterium
CTCCAAAGATATTTAATGAAGCACTACCGTCAGAGAATCCAGAACAACTTGCACTGTTTGTGTCTATGACAACACCTATTGGGCTTGGTTCGTTAATAAGTACAGAATCAATCAATATACATCCATTATTATCAGTAATAATAAATTGATGAATGCCAGCAGCAAGAGCCAAAGGATTTTTTAATCCCCAGTTTTCACTGTAGGGGCTAACTCCTTCAGAAATATTTAGAATAGCAGTTCCATTTGCGACTCCATTACAAAGCGCATCAGTAGTAACATAGCTTACTAAAAGTGGAGTAGGCTCAATGATAATAATAGAATCAATATAATCACACCCATTATCATCAGTAACAATAAACTGATGAGTACCTGCATTTAGTGATAAAGGATTATTTATACCCCAATTCTCACTGTATGGAGTGATTCCTCCAGAGATATTAAGTATTGCCACCCCGTTATTTCCTCCTGCACATGAAACATTATTAATAGAATCACTTACATTAATAGGAGAGGGTTGACTTACTGAAATTGTATCGATAAAGCTACAACCCAAAGTATCATTTATNGTATATGANTANATGCNAGNNANAAGATTAGATATGTCTTCAGTNGTNTCNGNATTATTCCANAGNAAACTAAAAGGACCTNTTACCACCNNTAATCGATAAATCAATACTTCCATTATTACCNCCATAACAACTAANNGGAGAAGAANTTNTTNNAATNNTNGGAGNTNNNGGNTCNGNTANGGTAATTGTTGANATTGCATTACANCCNNCTGAATCAGTNANNGTAANTGAATATATNCCNTGAGTTAANNTNGNTAAATCTTCNGTNGTATCNCTATTNCTCCAATTAAANANAAATGGTGGNGTTCCTGATNATAGNNNCAGGTNAATTGNTCCATTATTATANCCAATACATGTTGGGTTATTATATGTGTAGCTAATAATAACAGATGGAGGTTCATCAACAACAANAGTTATAGAGTCTAAACATCCATTTTTATCAGTAACAATTAGTGAATATATACCTGAGCTAATATTAATCAAATCTTGTATTGTATCACCATTACTCCANAAATAGTTATATGGGGTATTTCCNCCAGTAACTGTAATGTCAATATTCCCGTCATTTCCAAGGCAGGTAGATACATTGTTTGANGAATATGAAACGTTAATAGGATTTGGTTGGTTAATGAGAACAGAGTCTGAAATAACACATCCATTATCATTGCTTATAATAACAGAATANACTCCTGGACTAAGATTATTAATAGTGTCAGTTGTATCTCCNGTTGACCATAGGTAAGACGCTAAAATAGTTGTTCCATTTATGACTATTGTATAATCTTCAGTTGCTCCATACCATGGTTCATTAAAAGATGAAATTGATGGGTTATATACCCCTTGATCGCAAGCNGTCATATTTAAAATATTGGACTGACTAGAAAATTGAGACATAACTCTCATTCTAGTTGCTCCAAAAAAACTTGTATTTGGAACAGTAAAAGAAATAGTATAAGATGCATTGGCGATTGTATCTCCATAAGGAATAGAACCAATTTCTTCACCAGGATCAAGGAAATCACCATCAATATTCCAATCAATATACACATGTCCTCCACTAGATAAATTAAATCCACCACAATCACCTAAACTTACTGTTACTGAATATGATTGTCCCTGAGTTAGATCTGCAAATTGAGAAGTATAATTTTCATAGTCATCACAAAAACCACTGGTATTATTATTNATATTAAAGTTGTCTCCAACTAATTGAACATCTTTTATATTACTATANCTATTTGTACCAGGATATGATTGGCAATAAGAAAGATTAGAAACTGTNCCNGCAGGAGTTGATGTTCCTTGTAACTGTAGTATAGCAGAACCATCATTGAAATTATTACAGCTAATATCATCTGGAACTATTGATGAACCAAAAAATCCAGGCTCATAGATTGTGATGGTGTCATAATAAACACAATTATTTGAATCTGTAATGGAGTAATTATACGTTCCTGTATTTAAAAGTAAAGGATTAACTCCACCNAAATCTTCAATATACGGAGGTGTTCCGCCTGAAGGAGTAATAATTATTTGTCCATCTGATAGCCCTTGGCAAGACACATTAGTAATTACTGCATTTGAAACAGGGGAGTCTAATACCTCAATATTTTGAGACATTGTATTTGAGCAACTATTAATACTGGTATAGCTGTATGATATAGTATTTGTTCCGAGATTATTTATTGTTGGATTAAAAACTGTAGAAAACAATCCATTTACTTGATATTGGCCCCCGCTTGGAGAAGCATAATTGAGATTAATAGGAGAAGAACCTAAACAAAATTCATCTGTAAGCGGGAAATAAATATTTGCTGAAGTATCTACATTAATAACAAATGAATCAATATATGAGCAGCCATAAGAGTTTGTTACNTCAAGAGTGTATGTAGTNGTAGTTTCTGGTGAAAAAAATGGAGATGCAAGAGTATTGTCAGAAATATTATAGTTTGGGCTCCAAAAATAGGTATAAGAATTTGCAATTGCCAAAGAATTAATTTGGATGGAATCATTTTTACAAATAGTTGTATCGTTTAATTGATAGTTTGCATTGTTAAATCTAAATTTTTGCACATTATTAGCNCCACCAGTAGCAGCAGTCAAACCCCAATAAACNTTAGGGNTACCACCAAAAATATTATTGACAATATTTCCAGTATAACTTATTACACTTTGATAGCCATCAAAATCTAAAGTAAATGTTTGAGAAGTTGGATCCCACATAAATACTGCATTGTGCCATTGGCAATCTTCAATTTGATAGTTTGAAGGAGGGAAACCTAAAGGTCCAGCTAAATTACTACCGCCATTATGNTTCAAAATTCCATTTTTTTGAATTGCAATATGATCATATGATGGGTCAGAACTATTTTGCCAGGTATCAAATTCAATAGCAAATGAAGGGCTAATACCTGAATATCCTAATCCACCACCTGAGGACCCTAAAGANGTACTGATTGGTTGCAAAACAAATGCNATACCATCTGCACCACCATTATTACANCCAAGAAATAAATCAATATTAAAATTAAATGGATTATTTAAATTTATTTGAGAATTACTCCACACAGAACCAGATTGATTTCCAATTGCTGGCGTTAGTTGATATATATTTCCCGCTTGAGAAGTTGCATTACCATTTAGAATAAAATTAGGAGTTGTAATTGGTAAGGGGAATACATTAAGTGTTGTTGTATTTCCATTTAAATCAGAGTAGATTCCAGTAGTGTTTTGCCAAATTCCATATATCAGAATACTGTCTCCATCACAAATATTAGTAATTGTTTGACCAAATAAGAAGCATGGAAAGAAGATTAGTACTATCAGAAATTTTTTCACAATTCAAAGTTATATAAAATCTCCTAATTAATTTAATATTAAAAAATAAGCAGATTTTATAAAAATGTTGTGAAATATTATCTCATCAAAGAAATATTTCCCTGATATGTCCTTTCTTTTCCGTTGAGATCAAAAACTATAATATGGTAAGTGTAGTTTCCAGTTGAGGCATAATCTCCATTATTAAGTAATCCATTCCATGAAGAAGAACATCCATTACTGCAGTAAACATTGGAATAATCATTTGTTCTAAAAATACGTTGTCCATGCCTATTGTAGATTGAAAACTCATAGCCTAGCACACCACTTACAATGGGTTGATAATAATCATTTTTTAAATCGTTATTAGGTGTGAAACCTTCAGGAATATAAACTAAGAAATCAGGATCAATAATAATCGTTTGATAAGCAGTTGATACACAACCACTATCACTTTCAATTTGTAACATTACTTCAAAAGAGCCAGTATCTTGATAAATATGTGTTAATTCATCAAAATTGGTAAATTCAATTGATCCATCACCAAAGTCCCAGTATCCATCAACATGATTTGAAGATGCGTCAATAAAAGTGATTTTCGGATTAGTAAGAGTTGTTGGCTGAGGATATGCTTGTAACACAGCCTCTGGAAATTCATTTACATAAACATTAACACTTCCATTAATACTTTGAGCAATACATCCTTTACTGTCAATAACTTCAGAAATAGTGTAGGTTCCTGATTCGTTAGTATTTATGATTAGTGGAGACTCAACATCAGCAACAAATTTATTTGTAATACCTGCATTGTAGCTGATATTATAATTTGGAGATCCGCCAGTTGTAATGATTTGAACTTCAATAGTACTTCCGTCATCACATACAGATCCTCCTCCTGTAATAATAGATTGAGGTAAAGAATTTACAGTTATTGTAACATCTTCATTTATTGTAGCTGAGCAATTATTATCACTAATAGAATTAAAAAGGTATTTAGTTGTAATATTTGGATCAACTATTAAAGTATCGTTTACATTATAAAGTGTAATAGAGCCAGGTGAAGAAACAACATTATAATTTAAAGTCCATGGAGCTGTACCTGAAGTAAAAGTAAAAAATAAAGGAGTTTTATCTTGATCACATATTTCGGTGTCACCACTAACTATAACATTTGGAATTTCATTAACAGTAAGTACTGCATCATTATTTAATAAATTAAAACATCCTTTAGAATCTGTTACAGANACNAGNGTATAAGTTGTTGAAGANNTCGGANAAATGACCATTGGNTTTCCTGAAATTGGATTTCCACTNNCNTCAACACTTGTAGTTAGAGAAGTTCCTCCTGCCANATAATTTATATTATATGGGGCTGTTCCTGAAAGTACTGGGAAAAATAGTTCAGAATTTTCTCCCTGACAAATAGGGTTTGTACCACTAACAGTAATATTAACATCAGGTATTGGATTCACAAAAATTGAAGCAATATTAGGATTTGGAACGCCTATACATCCATTAGCATCTGTAATATTTATTATTTCGTAAGTATTTGAACCTACATTAGGTGCAGGGTTAATAGTGTATTGCTGATTACCAAAACCATTAATCACTAGNGGAGTTTGACTATTGGAATTAATAGTATAGTCGATTGAAAATGGTGGAACTCCAGCAGAAAAATTAAAATTTAAGATTGCAGGATCATCATAACATATTTCAGAAGTAGAAGTAGAGAAATTTACATTAGGATTAGCATTCATAGTAATAATAACTGAATCGGGTAATTGATTTACAGGTGTTGAAACTCCACTATTGTCAGTTAAACTATTAATTTTTATCACATTACTACCAATTAGTAGACCAGAAATATCAATTGGAATTGTAGCTGAAGGATTCGCTANTCCAACAGCACCAAGACTGTATACATAATTATTTCCATTATAAGAATAATCAATTANTATTGGAGCCTCACCTAAACTTAAAGCAACGTATATTGAAGCATTATCTCCCTCGCAAATGACAGGTGTTGAGGTGGTAAAAGGGTCAATAAAGGGGTAAGGATCAACTTCCACTGTATCAATTAAATTTGGTGTTGCTGAACAACCCTTGCCATCTGTAACTCCAATTAGTGTGTATGTAGTTATTGGAATGTTGTTTGGAATTACATTCACAAGCCCAGACATATTTGGAGGGCTTATATTTATTGTGTAATTATTTTGAGGTGTTTCGTCATCTATAACTGTTACAGTAAATGGAGGAGAACCAACAGACATATCAACTAAAACATCTACATCAAAACCTTGAGCAACAACAGGAATATTCGTACTGAAATTTCCAACAACAGGCTCTGGATTTATTGTTAGAGTAGCCAGCGTATTCATATCGTTACAAGGTCCTACAGCAAAAACTTCATATTTAAATTGATAAACACCTGCACCATAAGTAATTGGATTAATTTGTGGTGGAATTATAGAACCTGCATAAGACCATACTCCTCCAGCATCAGCACTCATTAACAAACTGTTTAAATCAAAAGTATTACCACCTATGTAATCATTNACACAAATTTCTTGGTTTGATGCAAATCCGGAGAATGGAGGATTAGTAAAGGAAATATTTACTGTAGCTATGTCATTTGGACATGGNGCGCCTACAACAGTGTATGTGTAATTTCCAGCANNCATTGTTTGTGGGTTAAATGTAAAATTTGGATCAACAGGAAGTTGGTTTCCACTAGTTGTAGTCCAGAAACCTATTGTGTCTTGTCCAGGACCAATAATATCTCTTAGCTCGTAGGTACTTGTATCGCCTATACAAATCGGTAAAAATGCATTATTTCCAGCATCAATTGGTGGATTTACTGTTATTGTAATGCTACTATTTAGTGTAGTAGCACAACCATTATTACCTGTGATTGAGGTGAAATCATATGTAGTAGTAGTAGTNGGGCTTATAACAACAGGATTTCCTGAAGCATCATTACCTGATGCGTCCAGTGTAAGATTAGTGGCAATAGAACCAAATGTTCCATTTACACTGAAATTGGGAGTTCCAGTTAAATTAAAGTCTAAGATTGTACTTTGTCCTTGACAAATTATTGGATTGATTGTACTAACAGAGAATGATGGGTAGTCACTTAATGTAACAACAAGAGCAGGATTTGAAATAGAACCAGGACATCCAGTAATATCTGAGAGGCTAAGAACAGAATAAGTTGTACTGACAGTAGGTGTAAATATTAATGGAAGACCAGTAGAGGAAATTAACCCATTGGCATCAAGTTGATAAGTTTGTGTAGTTGATAAGCCATTAACATCAGTAATATCTAAAGTTAAATCAAATGGGGGACTTCCATTAAGAACAAAATCTAATTGTACATCATCTCCTAAACATATATTAGTTACACCNGACATTGTTCCACTTATAGTATTTACATTTGGAAAACATGTAACTGTATCAATAGCAACACATGAAGGATTTAAAGAATCAGTTGCTATTACTTGAAAATCAGTTACTTGAGCTACAGTAGCTAAAGGACCCTGAATATTAGGATTGTTTAAACCTGCAACTCCACCGCTAGAAATATTTGACCATTGATAAGTATATGATGCTGTAGCAGGACAACTTGCTATGTGATTGGTGAAATTAGCAGGTTGTGATCCTGGAAATCCTTGTGTTGTAACTAAATTATTTTGACTATCATAAAGTCTATACATTGCTTCATTAGCTCCAGAACCTAAAGATGAAAAAATAAGGTCCATAACATCTCCATCAGTCACTGGAAGTAAATAATTTTCAGAAGTATAGTTTGGACCATTAATCATAGTGTAATTACTTTGTAGTTGGCCATTTATTATAAGATCGATATTATGATAAAGTTGAGGTGTTGTTCCTGGAACTTGCCAGCCTAGATTTTGAGCACCAGGAGGAGGAAGATAGTTCCAGCACTCTAGCTGATAATAACAATTTGCAGGAATAGTAGCTTGAGCAAATAATGTATCAGAACCCGAGCAAACTGAAGGAATTACATTTGCAACAATAGATGGTTGTTCAACATAAACAGATAAAGAATCAAAGCATGTATCATTTACCCCATTAGTATACATAACAGAATAAATTGTAGAAATATCAGTTGGAGCAACTTGTATAGAATCTCCAGTAAATCCATTTACTCCAGGTCCATACCAAGAATATTGAAAATTAGAGCAACTTGAAATAGCAACATTATCAATTCCCCAAAAGTCCCAAGTTGTACCAGAGGCGTTAAATTGAATCCATCTAAATTGCGTATTTTGAAATTGTGCTCCCGGTGGAATAGGGAATGAATGATTTTGCCATCCAGTATATGGAAAACCAATAGGGCTAAAATAGTTTATGTCTGTCCATACAGCTGTTCCAGGTGGACTATATTGTAAATACACTCCTTCGTTTTGTAAGTCTGGACCATCGCAGTTTCCAGATTGAGTTTCTTGTCTAAAATCAAAGCTTATTGTTCCACCACATGAAGCATCTACACCAACTGTAGTAGCAGCTCTAGGGATAGCACATCCATTTCCAAACCATAAATGGGCTCCACCATTAGGGTTAGTACCGCAAGGTCCTCCAATTACCCATCCACTAGTAACATTGTCCCAAAGTCCACTTAAAGTATTTCCAGTGAAATCATCAGTTTGNAATCCTCCAAGTCCAATAGTTTCAATATCTAGTGACTCTCCACATGCAATTGTATCTCTAACAGATGTTAAAGTTACAGAACATTGACTATAGGATTCTAAAGCAAGAAGACTGAAAATTAAAACTAAATATCTATTTAGATTTGATAATTGAGTGAAAAGTTTATTCATAAGTAACATTTATATTTTTAAGCTTAAATTTAGTAAGCTTTACTATTTTTTTTATTCCTGGCATATCTTCAATTCTATCGCTGAACTTTGAAAAAATTCTTAGATTGTCTTGTATGTCACAATCCCCAACTAACACTTGATTGGCAGGAATCAATACTTTATTTGATGCTTCATCTGTTCTATTTTCAGAACAATTAATACATTTTTTATCATACCAAGACTCGTTAACCCAACTAATAGAAAAATTTTTATTTGTGAGATTTGTCATTTTTAGGATAACAAATTCCTGGTTAAATCTATCAGAATACTCACAATTCATGTATTGATACTCTATTTTTACATCATTGTCTGAGTAATATTTAGTCCAATTATTTGGTGATNNAGCATNAGTACTGATATTAAAAATTANTGATAGTACTAGAGCTGAAATAGTTAATCTAAAGTTCATAATAAATGAATGTATTTATGTAATTTGTAAATATAATCAATTCTTTAGAGAATTAGAAACACATAAATCACAAACTACTAGTGAATACTGAAATTAGAATGATTCTAAATTAATGAATTTTCAACTATATAAAAAGATGCTTTAGATTTCTTTTAGATGCTTTAGCGCAACCCAGCCTTTACTGCCATTATCAAGGCTAATATTAACCCAGTTTTCAATTTGATCGTTAATTTTAACTTTTGTTCCAAGATGAAGTGTAAATAGTTTATTAGCCTTTTCTGATGGAGCACTCATTATATCAATTACCTGAGAATAAATTATTGCTTCTTTGTTTTCTAATGAATCATTACTAATATCCTGGTATATTAGAAAGCATAAGAAAGAAAGTACTAGAACAATATTTTGAAATAACTTCAATTTTCTCTTTAAAATAGTTTTAATTAAATAAATAAATAAAAAAGTCCAAACTAAAATTAATGAAGTTATTTTCCACCACTTTATCGGTAAAAGGTTTTTTAGATTTTTATAATAAATTTTATAGAAAATTTCAGGCATCTTTTCTATTTTATCAATAAGTAAAAGATTACATAATTTAAGATTTTCAATAGCTTCAGTAAAATTTGGATTTATTTTTAGAGACTTTTCATAAAAATATATAGCTTGATGAATTTCATTTAGTCTATAGTAGCTATTTCCTAAATTATAATATAGTTCACTGCTTTCTGTTCCAGAAGATAAAATACTTTGGTATTTGTCAATTGCTAATGAATAATCTTGATTTGCATAATCTTCACTAGCAAGAGTAAATAAAGAATCATTTGCTTGAAGATTTAAGCACAAGAAAATATTTAAAAAAAGTATTATTTTTTTCATTTTAGATTTGACTCAACATTTAAAATTATTTTTTCTGCTTCCTCTAATATATAAGTCATTTTTTGGTTCTTATTTGAAGAAGGCGCATANCTAGCAATTTCACATTCATTAATTAGAGAAATAAATTTTTCCTTAGCTTCTAAAGATATATTGTTTTTGTTAAAATATTCTTCTACACTTTCTTTTGTAAGATGAATAATTTCTACTTTAAATTTATCTGCAAAATATCCCCAAAGAGATTTTTCAATTTCTTCGAAGAAATTTTCATAGTTATTTTCTTTGATATATTCCTTTGCCTTTTTGAGTTTCTTATTAGCAATTTTTCTTGCAATTTTATGTTTATAATCACGCAAGCTATTTGATTTTCCTGAGTTTAATACTTTATATGTTTTATGAAAAAATAGTATTAATATTGGAAGGAAAAATAGAATATAGTAAATTAAGAAATTATCTTTTTTATTATTCTTTTTAAAAAGTAAAGTTGTAGTTTTAATATAATTAATGTCCTTTTTAGAGGGTTCAACTTTTTGTTGGTTAAAGCTTGATGAAGAACTTTCGTTATTATCACCTTCAAGCACTTTTATTAAATGTTTTTTTGTCTTTTGAGTTACGTATTTTTTTGTTTTTGGATTAAATGAAATAAATTGGTAAGAAGGAATTTCATAATTTCCTTTAAATCTTGGAATCAACAGATATTCAAAATTTTTAATACTTCTTTTATTACCTCCCTCAAATATCTTATCGGATACTTTTGGGTCATAAACTTCAAAGTCATCGGGAAAATTAATTTTAAATGGTTCAATAAGTTCAATATTCCCCGTCCCTGTTAATTTTATTTTTAAAGTTATAGCATCATTTGCTTTTAATTCACTCTTATCAATTTCAGAAGAAATTTTGAAATTACCAACAGCACCCAGAAACCCTTTTGGTTTTGGTTTTGGAAGTTCTCTAACATTAATTTTTAATGGTTTAGAGCTTATTATTTCTTCTCTTGTATTGTAAGAATTAAAAAAATTTGCAAATGGATCTCTTCTGTTATTTTGATTTGCTATTCTTATACTACAGCTGACTTGCATGGGGTCAATAATTAATTCTCCCGACTTTTGAGCAGTAAGAACAGATTTTTTAATTACGGCTGTATTATATGGCACACCATTTATTACCTCCCTTTTAAATCTACTTGATGTTTCTAAGTCTTTTTTCCAAAATCCATTAAGATTTGGTAGTAAGCTCAATTCTGTATTTTCTAAATCTAATCTAGTATGAAG
>NYVM01000083.1 GCA_002684605.1 Candidatus Pelagibacterales bacterium
ATCAGAAAATTTTCAAAAAAGACTATTTTTGTATATGCATCCACTAATAAAGTTTATGGAGATCTTAAACATCTAAATTATTCAGAAAATAAAACGAGGTTTCAGATTAAGAAAAAAAAATCAGGATTTTCAGAGGATAATAAACTTGATTTTAAAAGTCCATATGCATACTTAGCTGTTGAACCTTCTATTGCATTTGCAAAACAGAATAAACTAGAAATAAATTGGTTACCTTGTGTATTAGAAATACCTGATTTTTTAGGTAGTGCAAAAGTAGATGATCAAAGAAATATTATAGAAAGTAATAGAAATCCACATCAATGGAGGCGCGTTAAATATTCATATATGGATTGCAGAAGGTATGCAAATATAAGAGATATTACAATCCGAGGCCCTCAAAAAATATGGAACACACAATTGATTTCTTTAGCTTTAATCTGGACAAAAAATAATAATTATGAGCTTACGAAATTATTTATTAAATATGTATTTGAAAAATTCTGGAAAAGAGAATTAGATCTTGAAGATTATAACGTAATTATAAGTGCTTTTAAGCATATTGGCATTAATACCAATAGTTTTAAGGAATGGTCTATCAATGAAGGAAAAAAAGAATTAGAAGGAATAAAAGAAAGAAGTGATGAAAGAGGTGTTTTTGGTGTACCTAGTTATTATTTTGATAATGAATTATATTGGGGAAGAGAGCACTTACCCATGATAGAGGCAAAAATAACTAATGATTATAGTAAAATTTTTTAACTAAACCTTTAATAAACTCTCTATTTTCTGATAAGAATTTATAAATTTACATTTTCCTAGAATGGTTTTATTTCTATTAGTAAATTCCAGATTTTTTAATATAACAAATATTTTATAAAAACGAATATATTCAGATGTCAATTTATAATAAGCAGGATAAGTGCTCTTTTTAATTAAGAAAACTTTTTTGTCTAACCAAACTTTATAGACCTGACCTTCCTCAAACCAATAATATTCTGTTATTTGTTTTTTATTTTCAGAATAATAATCACATCTTAAACCTTTATTATCTATTTCATTACTTAAAACTGGGAAAGTTGGAACTAAAATTAGTATTAGTGTTAAAAATATTTTCATAGCCTACTCCTACCGTGTAATAAATGGGTTATTTATATTAGGGTCTAACTCATTAAGCTCAATAAATTTATTTTTAAGCTTATTTTCATAATCTAAATCTGGCTGAGACCCAAAAAACATAGCTCTAGTTAGTTCAGTAAATGCATTTGAATACATACCTAATTCATAATAAGTTTTGGATAAAATCATTCTTGTTTTTCCCCATCTACCATAATATGTTATTGAATCTTTTAATATATCTAAAGCACTGCTATAATTTTTATTTAAATAATATTTGTTGCCATAATCTGTTAACAATCTAGCAACAGGATTAATTTCTCCCCTAGCATGATGCCTTTCATATAGTCTTGATATTCTATTTAAAACTTTACTATTATTAATGATTGTTTCCGGTACAAAATTATAATTTCTCATTAATTTTACAATAGAACTACTCTCTTTGCCTACAAGTAAATGACTAGCTCCGCTTACTAGCATGAAATCTTCAGTTCTTTGAGTATGCCAGGCTCCGAATAAATGCCCTAATTCATGTGCTATTATTACACTACTCCTGTAAGATAATAATTTATCATAATTAGAAACCATTATAATCTTTGAAAAGGTAGCCGCAATACCACTTCCTTTTATATCTCTACCAATTATACTTAAGATAACTTCTGCATCAGTATCTAATTTTAAAATATCTTCTTTATGCAGGGAAAATAAAGTTGATAATTTTTCTATATCTTTACTAAATGGGTATTGTTGTATTGCAGTAATTTTCCATTTTATTTTAAAATTTGAATAATAAAAATTATTAACCTCTATAAATCTTTCATTTAAGTTATCTTCCCAACCTTCTTCAAAAAAATTATTATCATCATATAAAACGAGAACTTTAATTTCTCTTATTTCATTATTATACGATTGAGAATCGCTCTCATTACAAATAGTATCTATACATACATTTTCATTTGCTAATAAAACTTTATTTACCAATAAAATTAATAAAAATAAGATAGAAGATTGATATACTACATTTCTTATTAGCCTTGTTTTAAAGTTATTTAATAGATACATAATTTTCTTTTAATTATTAAATTAATAGGTATGTTATATTTTTAATTTATACATGTAATATAAACTATATAATTAGGAGCACAATAATTATGGGATTAAAATACTTACTTTTACTAAGATTTGGTGTAGTAAATTTAGTCGCTTTTGCTTTAATAGGCGCTGCATGGGCACAAGGTTTAGTAGCAAAGGTATTAAATGCAGATGTAACTAATATGGTTATTTTAATATGTGTCGTATTCTTCATCGGCCTTATTTTAGCAGGCTATCGTTTATGGAAAGTTAGTATTCAGCTTAATGCAGCTTATAATTATAATCCTGATTCACCTTCTAGAGCAGCTGACTTTTTATCAAAAACTAAAGGTAAAAATGCCTCAAGTAGGTCAAATATAGCCCAAGCCCTAAAATTAAAATTATTTTCTAGAATAATACATATTAGATATATAGCTAATTCTTTAACAGTATTAGGTTTAATAGGAACTGTACTGGGCTTTATTATAGCTTTATCCGGCGTTGATCCAGATGTTGCTTCTAATCCAAGTGCAATTAGTCCTATGGTAGCGCAGTTAATTGAAGGTATGTCCGTAGCCTTATATACAACATTAGTAGGGTCTATATTAAGCGTTTGGTTAGGTTTAGTATATCAAATGTTGGCAACAGGAACTTCAAATTTAGTTTCTAAAATTATAGAACTATCAGAAAGTTAATAAATGGAAGATCCATTTGATTCAATAGTTTCTGGAGATGAAGATGTAAGTAATGCTGATACAGTATTTAGAGATATGACAATGCTCGCTTTATCAGGGTTTATTATTATTGTTTTATTACTTTTACCTTGGTTAAATATAGTTGCACAGGATGAAGCTACAAAAGAGCCTTCAGGTAGTGTAATAGTTGAAGTTATATGGCCAGATGATAGAAATGTCGATGTTGATTTATGGGTAAAATCTCCTGATGATGCTGCAGTTGGATATTCTAATATGGCAGGATATTATTTTAATCTTTTAAGAGATGATAGAGGAGACGAATTTGATAGGACTCCTATAAATTATGAAATAAGTTATACAAGAGGAATAGCTGCCGGAGAATACCAAGCAAATCTTCACTTATATACGACAGATAATGGGCCACCCATTAATGCTCAAGTAATAATAAGTGTAGTAGAACCAGAGCAAAGAGCTAGAACTGCAATTATTAAAAAAAATGTAGTATTAAAGAAATATAATGAAGAAATAACAGTTGCCAGATGGACTTTAACTAATAATGGAAAACTAGCTCCTAATAGTGTGCATAGTCTTAAACGTAGCTTATTAAGAAGGTAAAATTATGGAAGTTTTAAATATACTTTATGTTATTATAACAGGTCTAGCAGCTCTCCTAGTGTCTATAGCTATATGGTCTAGAAGGCCTTTTAAATGGAGACTGAGTGCTTTTATAATAGGCTTAGGCTTAATAATAATCTTATATGCTTCTATATTAGAGTTATTAAGTAGACCCAAACCAGCGCATATGGAATTATTTCATAAGGATGTTCCAGAAGTAGTATTATTACATGCTTCTTGGGAAGAAGATGTAGCTCTTTATATTTTAGTAGAAATACCAGGAGTTGATGAACCTAGATTATATGTTTTGCCTTGGGATAGAGAAGAAGCAGAAAAATTTGAGCAAGCTATGGATGAAGGTGAAGATAAAAACGAAGAAGTAAGAATCGGAAATCCTTTTTTTAATGCCGATGAAGAAGATAGAGAAAGATTAATATATACAACTCCTTCTAAACCATTAGAGCAAAAAGGTAGAGAGCAATTGCCTGTAACAAACTTTGATCCTGAAGCTGAACAACCATCTTATGGAGAAGAAGATGAAGGCGAAAAATAAGTATTATTTACTATAAAAGTCAAAAACTTTAAGCTTGCCAAAAGTAACATTACTTGCTGTATTATCTTGAGCAGAGAATATTTCTAGTCTAAAATAACGTCCTCTTTTACCGTCAAAAGAAATAATTTTTTCTTCTCCACTTTCTGGAAGTTTAATTTCAGCTATTACTTCCCATCCGCCCATATGAGGAAAGGGATCTGCAGAAGATATTCTTATGTGATGCGCCCAACTTCCTCGATCATTTAAATTTTTTGCTGTAAAAGAAAGTGCTTCAAAACGCTTATTCTTGGGTAAAGCAAATGTTAAAACTTGAGGAAAAATATTGCCTGAAGATGACCAATACCCTTTATTAACTCCATTAATAACATTTATTGTTGCATGCGGTGGATTTTCAGAAGTCCAATGCACAGCCTTACCACCAGATTGTGTAGCTATGATATCTTTTGAATATGCATTATTAATAAATAAAACTACAAATAATAAATATATTAACCTATTTAGGAGCAACATATTCTATACCATAAGAAGCATATATATCCTGTATTTTATTATTATTAAGCAACTTTGTTAAAATATCGTTTATTTTTGTCACTGTTTTTTCATCAGCCCCTCTCATTAAAACCCCAACATTTAGAGAAACTTCTATAGTAAAATCAAAGTTTTTAACAGCAGCTAGTTTTATCTCTGGGTTATTTTTTAAAAACCACCAATACTGTGGAGAAGATATAAAAGCAGCATCAATTTCTCTATCAGCAACTCCTTTTATTAAATCAGCTTCAGTAATAAATTTAGTTCTATGCTTAATTTTTGATTTTTGCATAAGCATATGTGACCAGGTTCCTCGCATAACACCAATATTGAGATTTTTTATGGACTTTATGTTATTATTACCAAGAACTACTTCCTTAGGCCCAACCAGATAAGTTTCCATTCTAACAATAGGGATTGATGCTGTTGGAGGAAATTTTTGCTTCTTACTATCACTTGCCCTTGTTAAAGGTTTCGCTCCTTCTATATCCCTTTTATCTGCATTATCATCCTTCTTGGTAACCGCTTCCATCATCATATCACAGCCTGCTTTTCTAGCATGAAAGCGATATTTTAACCATGTAATTTCCAAACCAACATTGAGTTCTTTTGCAATTTCTTCTGCTAATTCAATTTGTAACCCTCTATCCTCACCAGACCTTGAAGAAAAGGGTAAACGATCTGAAAAGGAACAAACTCTTAATGCCCCTCTTGCATTTATTTCATCTATGCTCGCAGAATAACTAATTGATGCATAAGATAGTAAAGACCCTAAAATAACAGTGAAAAAGAACTTCTTCATTTAATATAAAACCTTTCTAAGATTTCTTGTATTAACTCTTTAGCTTGACCGTAATACGCTACATTATCTAGAGCTTCTGTAATATTAGATAAATCATTTCCCACTACAACTACTCCAATCATACCAGCTGAGACATGGGGTGTACATTTATAAGTATAGATACCAGGTGTCGTAAAAGTAAAGCCTGCACTTTTATGCATTTTAGACTTAAATTTAATATTATCAGGAGATACCATAAATTCTACGTTATGACCTTTAGTGGTAGCTTTCCATAATATTTTACCTCCAACATCAATCTCTGAAAGCATTGGCTCATATCTAAACCTTGATCCATTTGGACCAACATTAAGCATATGAACTACATCATCAACTGCAGCCATTTGTTGCTCAGTTACGTCATTAACAGGCTCATGATTAATAACTAAATCGTCACTTGCACATATATCCTCTTCTTCAACTCTATATTGCTTTGCTGCTAAAGCAGGTTTGAAAATATTATATGCATTAATACCTAAAAAAATAGCTCCCAAACTACGGATTAAATTTCTTCTAAAAACCATTCATAACTCNATAAATATTAAATAATAATTAATTTAGATTATTATAAACTAAATATAAATAATCAATATCAAAAAAAAGGCGGAAGAGTTACCTCTCCCGCCCAATAATTTAATAACCTAAAGGTTATTTAACAGTAAATGCTATCATAGCCGCGCCTGCTGGAAAATCAGCAACTTCTGGCCATAATGTTGGGAAAAGACCCATAACTAATGAACCTAATCCTGATGGAACTGTTATATACTGTTGACCATTTGCACTGTATGATACTGGACCTCCACGGAAGCCAGAACCAGCATTGAATGACCATAAAACATCTCCATTATTTGCATCAAATGCACGGAATGTACCATCAATGCCACCTTGGAATACAAGGTCACCAGCTGTTGATACTACACTACCTAATGGTGGATATTTATAAGTATAAGCCCAAGCACGTTTACCTGAAACAGGATCACGCGCGTCTAAACGACCATGTGCGTCTTTACCGTTAGGTAAATGAGCAGCAGCTAAGTCAGCACCAAAGTAAAGCTGAGCAATAGGCTCAGTTACAGGGTCTTCCTTACGCACTGTAGTTGTTTGACAAGCTTCGGCTGCAGANTTGTACCACAAACCAGTTTTAGGACTATATGAACCAGAATGCCAACTTCTACCACCAGCAATCCAAGGACATANNATTANATCCTTGTTTTCAGCTATATTTGGNGGATTACGACCAATTANCTCNCCAGTTTTAGGATTAACACTTTCAATCCAGTTAAAGTTTTCAATCATATTCCAAACGTTTTCAATTTTACCATCTTCACGATTATAAACGAAAACTANACCAGATTTGTTTTGATGAACAACNAGTTTTTTGTTGTCNCTATCTANNAGCATGAACTCGCCTAAAGCACTATCNTAGTCCCAATCATCATGTGGAACTTCTTGATGATACCATTTGATTTTNCCTGTATCTGGATCTAAAGCTAATACAGATGAAGTATANAGATTATCACCTGGACGAGCTCCATCAGTAGCTATGCCACCTTTAACAGCTCCCCAATCATAATCTGGCGCAGGATTTGATGTTCCAAAAAAATATGTATTTGTTGATTCATCATAAGTACCTGGCATCCAGCCNCCNCCGCCGCCATACTTACCTGAGTCGCCACCCCATGAATCTGGATCATCTTTAATTGTATTAAAAGTCCATGTTGATTCACCAGTTTTAGGGTTTAAACCAAATATTTTACCTTGAATTGGATACTCACCAGCTGTTTGNCCATAAACTAGTGTGTCACCTGCCATTACTGGAGGTGATGTAAANTTACANGCNCAACTAGTTGTATCTACAAGTTGAACTGACCATACTTCTTTACCAGTTTTTTGGTCTAAAGCAATAGCACGTCCATCAAGNGTTCCAATATTAACNTTTCCGTTAGCTACAGTTACACCACGACTATATGGTGTAAAAAATAACTCATCTACAATTGGATCCAAGTCTGGAAAGTAATGCCATAATTCTTTACCAGTAGCTGCATCAAGTGCAAATACACGGTTATAAGAACCTGAGTAATACATTATACCATCAATAACTACTGGCGTTGCTTCAAGACCTTGCTCAATAGCACCAGGTTGATGTATCCAAGCAACATTTAAATCAGAAATATTACTTTTGTTGATCTGATCAAGGTTAGAATAACGAGTAGCGTTATCATCCCCGTGATACCATGACCAATCATTAGCCATACTTTGGAAAGAAAACACTAAAGCAATCATTCCCAAAAATGTTTTAATTAAAAGAGTCATATAACTCTCCTCCCTTTGTTTAAGTTAATTATCAATTAGAATAATATTTAGTATACAAAAATTATACACAAAACATTTTTCATGCAATTATCTAGGCATACTTTTATTAAAAAATATAGAAAAAAATGAATCTTTTTATATTTTTTGTAAAACTATAGATTTTTTGTAATTAGAGTTAGGAGTTTTGATTGTCACAATACATAAATATAAAAATATTATTCTTTAATATAGCATTAATAGTTATGATTTTTTTTTATGATTCGAATATTTCATTAGCTAATGATGAAATTATTGATTTAAAAATTAGAACAGAAGAATTAACTAAAGAAGCTAATGCGGGGAACTCTCAAGCCCAGTATATGTTAGGACGGTTAGCTTTAGAGACAAAAAACCCTCCAGATCATTCTACAGCAGTATACTGGTTTAAAATTGCTTCAGAATCTAACCATATAGAATCACAAGAAATGCTAGGCGCACTTCTATTTTCTGGGTTAGGAGTTCCGCCCAATCCTAAAGAAGCTGCAATTTGGTGGTACAAATCTGCTATGGCAGGAAGTGCTAAATCACAAGCTAGTTTAGGAGTTCTTTATGCATTAGGATCAGGCGTTCCAAAAAATTCTATAGAAGCTTATAAATGGCTAACAATTTCAGCAATGTCAGGTAATGCAGCAGCTAGAATTCAGAGAGATGATTCAATTGCATTACAAATGACAGCAGATGAAATTAGGCAAGCTCAGAAAAAAGTTGAAGTTTTAATAAAAAAAATTAAAAAATAAAAATTATATATTTGAGGAAGAACATTCTTCATAAACTTCTTCAGGAACATTATCTATAGTAATTAATTTTTTTTCATTCTTTTGGTTTTGAATATTAATATTTTTTATTAATATATTTGCCTCGCTTAATTTCCCAGACTTTATATATAAATTAATTAAAGCATAACTCTGTTCTAAATATTGTTCATGTAATATATTTGATGATTCTTTTATTATTGAGATTCCTCTTTGAAAAGACTTTATTGCTAAATCATATTTGCCTTGCGCTTTATATAACTCTCCTTGATTATGATATGCTTTAGCATGATTTAATTTATCTTTAGATTCCAAGCTATCCCATATATTGACGGCTTCCGATATATATGTAAAAGCTAAATCGTATTTACAATTTTTTTTATATAATACTGCTAAATTATTTAAGACTCTTGCTAATGAAATTGATTTAAGACCTTCAGTATTTTTTCTAATTTCTATTAAACGAAGATATATTTCTTCGGCTTCTATATAATTACCTTTTTGCACAAACAGCGCTGCAAGATTACGCATTGCAGATAGACTAACTATATTATCTCGTTCAAATTTTTTAGACAAAGCTAAAGCTCTAACCAAATTTATTTGAGCTACATCTAGTAATTCTATGTTTAATTGAACGGTAGACAAATTTATCAAAGTTCTTGCAAGGAGCATACTATATCTATTTCCTAAGCTCTCATAAACCTTGATTGCTTTTACATATAATTCTATTGATTCTTCCATTAGCTCAGTAGATTCATAAACTCTTGCTAAATTATTATAGCTTTGAGCAACATAACGGTGATTAGATCCATAATATTGCAACCTTAACCTTAAAGATTCAGTAATTAATTTTTCTGCTTCTTCGAATTGAAGCAAATCAGTTTTTAATAAACCTAAATTATTAAGAGTTGCAGATAATTCTCCATCTAAATTAGCTTTTTTTGCTTCTTCAATAGCTTGCAAATAAAAATTCTCTGCTTTGATAAAATTTCTTTCCTTAAAAGCATTCATTCCCTCTTTATTAATTTTAAGCCAATTACTATTGTCTTTAGAATAACTAAGATTAATTGTAAAAAACAAATAAACTATAAATAACAAACATTTTATGAAAATATTTAAACTATTCATTTTTTACTTAATGTCCATTTCTCTAAAGTATCTTTAGCAATTGTTTTATGATTTTTTTTATAACTTTTAATTGGAGAAGTTAATTCAATAACATATCCATTAGGATCTCTAAAATAAATAGATTTAATAAAACCATGATCAGAAACACCTCGAGTTTCGATATTACTATTTTTACCTTTTTCAAAATAATTTAATAAAACTGATTCTTCTACCTCTAAGGCAATATGTAAATCAAAGTCATGCCAACGTTTATATGTTAAAGGTTTATCCATTACCTCAAAAAAAGCTAAACAAGAGCCATCAGCTAAAGAATAAAAAGTATGTAGCACCTTGGTTTTTTTTCCTGTCATAGTTTCTGAAATTTCAAAAGCATCTAATAAGGGCAAACCTAAAAAATCTTCATAAAACTCCCTAGTGCCTTCAGAATCTATACAACGGTATGCGTTATGATGTAATTTTTTTATATTTATCATTAATTAATACCTCTCTAAATTTTAAATAGATTAGATAATATGTTCAACTAATGCAAAAAAAAACTATTTCAATAAGAGTCAAATATATTTACCCACAATGGACTAGGGAGTGTGTAAATATTTATAAAGTATACTATATATTGACATTAACGTAAAAATATTAGACAGTGATTCGACTTAATAAACAAGGGGAGTTTTATATGTCACTAATAAACACAATAAAAGGAGCAGTGGGCTCTTTAACTGACTTAGCG
>NYVM01000084.1 GCA_002684605.1 Candidatus Pelagibacterales bacterium
ATTTAATTGTTACGGTATGGACAGGACTTATTTAGTCCATAAATAATTTGAATTACGAAATATAAAATAGTATTTAAAAAGCAACTCCTAAGGTAGTTGAAAAGTTAGGTAACCATAAATTACTTTCCCCCTTATCTTTATTTAACTCAACATCTTGATTGTTATATGTTCTCCTCTCATCATATTCATATTTTAAAGCATAATTACCAATTCCTAATTTCATATCAATTGAAAACCAATTTTTTATCCATTGATGACCAATATTAATAGATATTAAACGCCTACTTAACTTTGCTTCTAAATCATATTCAAATAGATTATCTAAATTCCACTCATCAAATAAATCAGGATAATAATTGTCTGAAATTAAAAAGTTAATATCAGCCTTATTTGCATTAGCCTTTATATTAAAAGCAAAAGAAGAAAATTCAGGATTTATATAAAAACCAGATAAATTTTGTGATTCTTTTCCAAAATAATATTTATAACCAAAATTTAAGCCAACTCCTGAAAGATATGAAAGTCCATAGATATCATCTAGAATATCATTTACAGTAGAATTGGTAACAGATTCATATTCATATAATAAACTATCACCTGCAGGGGATATAGTTCTAATAAACTTTGAGTTTGTTAAATCTCTTTTAAAATACATCGGAACACCTAAATAAATACTATGTTTGTCAAGAAATTTCCTTTCATACGAAAGAGATAATGTCCCAAATAATAAAGATGAAGGTTTAAAATGTATAACTTGATTTATTTCATCATTTTTAATAAAATTTGATGGTTCTGATGGACTTTGACCAAATAGTGTGAAAGGAATAACAAAAAGTAAGATAATTTTTTTCATATAAAATAATTTTCTCAAACATAAGTAAATAAAATTATCTTAATTATATAAATGATATAATTCTTGAAACTCAATATTATCACTATTTCTATTAAATATATTTAAAAAATAATTTGCTTGTATTTAAATTCTTAGAAAGTAAAGCTTCAATAAAAATTATTTTTAAAATAGTTTTCAATTAGTTAGTATTAATACTTGTAAAAAATGTGCTACTTCCTAAAAGAGGAGATTTTAGGGGTGAAAAGTGTCGGGGTAGCAGGATTGCGCACCTTCTAACTTTTACATGATATAAACAAGCTTTAAAACTAAAAATTGCACCACTCTTTGTACTGACAATCAATCTAGTAAATCAAACTTAAGAAAATTATTTAATTTTCTGAGTAATAAGTTATTTTTTAAAATAATAAATCTGAGTTCGATGTCCGAGATGTCCACTAAAAATAAACCCACTCAATTGAGTGGGTTTTTGTTTACTCAATAATTATTTTCTTCTCAACAGATCCGTCATCATAAAAGTAAAAGAGTGGTTGATTCTTGTTATTAGATTCTCTACCAAAAACATCAAAAATCTTAATTATTTTTTTTTCAATGGAAATTTGTTGTTTATTTATATTAGTTATGTTTGAGAAAGCTCTAATAGCCCTAACATACTTGTTACTTGTCTTACTGTTGTAATCCTGATAGCCAGAGCTGAATTCCCAGCTCCAAGCATAGGTTTCATCTTTCTCTGTTGAACTCCAATATTTAGTGCTAACAAAATTACCAATATTTGAACCTGTACCAATATTTAAATACATTATCTCTAATTCTCCAATTGAAGGTAGAAACCAATCACTAAATCCATCAAGAACAAGGTTAGAACAAATATCAGCAGCTGTTCCTGATGTTATACAACCATTTTCTATATCAATAGTATTTTGAGCACCAGTTCCTAAAATCAAACCATCTGCTCCTGAAATAGCAGTTCCAATACAACCCCAATCTGGAAAGTCGTTTACTGTAGCTTGATCAGTAGGAGCTGCAATTAAACCTCCTCCATTTCCATCTAAGTAAAAGATGATTCCTCCTTCGTAAGTATCTCCAACAGCAAGATTCTGTCCAAATACAATTATAGGTGAGCAAAGTAATATAATTAGTAGTTTTCTCATTCCACAAACTTACTCAATAAATTCTTAAAAAAGTTCGAAATAAGGACCGAGAGGCCCACCAAAAAGAAACCCACTTATTTAGTGGGTTTTTATTTATTCAATGATTATTTTCTTCTCTACTGTTCCATCATTATAAAAATCAAAGAATAAAGAGTTATATTGTTTCTTTATTACAGAGCCTAATACATTTGTAGTTCGAAGAACAGATTTTTCTGGATTTATGATGTTATTGATATTTGTTGTATTTAAACATATTGATTCAACTTGAATGTTGTAAAAGAAATAGTAGTATAAAGGATTAGAAGCACTTGATCCGGTGATATTTATCATGCCAGCAATATTATAAGGAAAGTCAGCACCTGTTGCATTTCTATATAGACCTGAATTATTAGAAACTCCAAGTTGTAGGTTTGTAGATATTGGAACATCAAAATTTAGAATAATATTTTGTTTACCTGAAAAAACAAAAATTGTTGTATCATCTATAACAATACCATTATTATTTCGCAGTTCAAATGTTAACGAAGTTGAATTCTCTAAATAAACATCACAAGATTTTATTAAACAATTATCATAGCTATCAAATATTAAGTGTTGGTCATTATAAAAATAAGCACCACTTCCAATGTTATTATCTAAAGCACCACCATTAAATGAAGTAACATTTGCATTAGAATTATAATTAGATGCTATAGGATTCATACATCCTAAGACTGCTGAAACACAATTTCCATCATCAAAGCAAGCAGTTGGATCAAAATTATAAGATAAGGGGTCTGTACATCCACTAATATAACAACAACTCCCATCGTCAGTGACTGAAATATTGGAAAAATTATATGCTAAAGAATCCATACACCCACATGATTGATCTAACTTATATTTAAATAAGGATACTGGAAGTGATGGAAAATTATAATTATTATCCTGACCTAAAAGAAAATATGCATCACAGCCAATTATAAAACTTCCTGGAGCCCAAATAGCACCTCCAGGATGAGAAGGTAATTGTATCCATGAATCATTTGCAGGCGTATATTCCCAAAATTCACCAAAATCTAATGGTTCGTGATCATCGCCATCACCACTTAATATATAGCCTTTACCATTGTATGAAAATTGAGTACCAGCTACTCTTGCTTCAGATGGAAAATCTGTCAATTGCAACCAACTATCATTGATAGGATCATATCTGTAAAAATCATTATAAATATAGGCATTTGAAGATGGGTTACTGCCAGGACCAACCATACTGCCATGACCAAAACCAACATAAGCATAATCACCTAAACTAAAATAATAAGGATGGTGTCTATCATTTCCAATAAAATTATTTTTTGAAGTCCAAATATCTAGATTAATATCATACTCCCACCAATCAGACAAATCCCCATTATCATTACTTCCACAACCAACATAAATCTTATTATTTACTAAAACCATTGCAGGATGATTTCTTCCGTCTCCAATGAAACTTGATTTTTGTGTCCATATATCATTTGACATATCATACTCCCACCAATCAGTAGGAAAAGAACCATTATTAGTAGAACCAAAACCTACATAAGCCTTATCTCCACTTGAAACAGCATAGCCATATCCCCTTCCTGAGCTAGGAAAGTCTTGCAGCTGAGTCCAGGTATCATTAAACTTATCATACTTAAACATATCAGTTAAATAACTTCCAGAAACTACAAACCCATAATTATCGTTAGAAAAAGTAATGGGATGATGTCTTCCATCACCAATAAAATTTGATGAATTACTCCAATTTTGTGTTACAGAAATTAATGGTAAAAAAAGAAAAAATAATAAACTATATTTAATCCAATAATAAAAATAATAAGAAATTTTACTCATAATGATTCATTTAAAAATATTTAATTATATCTATGTTAAAGAGAGTGTTTTTAAAATTCAATAAAGTTCAGCTTTAGATGTTTTATTCAGCTACAATAAGTTTTTTAGTAATAACAAAATCTTTAGTCTGAATTTTTAATGAGTAGATTCCATTATTTAAAAAAGAAATATTAATTTTTTCTTTTTTTGTAGAACTTAATGTAAGTTTTCCTAGACTATCATATAGTTTAAATGAAAGGTATTCTCCTTGGATACTAAACGCATCTTTAGTTGGGTTTGGATAAATATTAAATAAATTTTCTGAAATCTCTTCATTTATATTATTTGCGACTGATTGTTCTATTACCTCAATATTATCTATACCTATTACCATCTGATTAGTATTATTATTTCTGAATGCAATATATATAGTCTGACCTGAATAAGATGTTATGTCAACATCTATTCCATCCCAGCCTTCACCTAAAAATGAATGTCCAATTCCTGTTGAATTATACAATGCTGCAGTGGATAAAAAATCTGCAGGGCTACTTCCAGTAGAAACATATATTTCTATTCCATCTGTGGTGCCTAAATCACCTTTTGCTGCATCAAATTGTAAAGTTTTAGTGCCAGAATTATTTGATAATGATATAGCTGGAGTAACCATCCATTTATCTGCAGTACCCGGAGAAGTAAACATTGAAGCGCTACCCGCAAAAATTGCACCCATATAATTGACATTAACAAATGATGCTTGCGGAGTCATCCATGTATAAAGAAAAGGATCTAATGTTTGACCATCTAAATCATAAGTTGTAAAATTTGATGGAATGGATCCAGAATTAAAATCTTCAGACAACAATATATTTTGTCCATTCACCTGAATAGTCATAAAAGTTAAAAGAAGTAAAGTAATTTTTTTAATCATAATTGTAGTTTTTAGTTTATTTAATTTAAAAGAAAAGCAATGATATATTGTTTTGAGAGTTAATACAATCAGTGTTTATACCTAAGTAATAAAAAAAAAGTTCGAAACTGGGACCAAGAGGTCCACAAAAAAATTAGAGTAATCACAAGAAAATAATAACAGAACATCTATAATGAACCAAAGATTATAATACCTGTAAGATAATAAGATAATAAATTACAAATCTCAAATATCGAAAAAGTGACCATAACAAATAATATTTAAACTTATAATTAATTAGGCCAGCTCCAAAACTTACTATTGAATGGGGAATTGGAGATATTGCTCCTAAAACAATGAAAATACTGCCCCATTTACGTAAATTAACAATATGCTTTTTTATTTTTTCCTCAATATATTTACTAAAGGTTGGAATCAAAGATATACGCATACCAATAATGTAAGACACAATACCTCCTATATATGATGCTGTTGCTAGAGTAAATAAAAATAAAAATGGAGAATCTGATTTTGACGACCACAATATAAATATTTCAGGTGGAATTAAACCTAAAATTGATTCTGAAATTAAAAAAAATAAGACAACTATTATTGGAGAATATGTTTCAAGAATATTATTAATCAATAAATTAATATCTATTATAAAATAATTAATAGCCATTAATAATAACACAAAAATTACAATCATTAATAACGCTCGATAAGCAGTATTTTTTAAAAATGAATAAAAACGAGTTATTTTATAATATCGATGTGCTATACTCCACCTTTTTAGATTATACTTTAAGATATCCTTCATGTTGCAAACTTATTAAATAAACTAATAAAAAGTTAGATATAATGACCGAAAGGTAAACCAAAAAAAACCGCGAATTTGAAGGATTGTTACCGCATAACTTTTATGTAATGTAAATAAGCTTTAAAACTAAAAATTGCACCAATTTTTATACTGGCAATCAGTCTTATAAATTAAACTTACTAAAATTATTTGACTTTTTGAATGATTAATTATTATCTAAAATAAAATATTAAAGTTATATATTTGATAATATTATTTTATTTAAAAAGATGTCAAACAATAAATTCGAAAATGTTTTATGGAGCTCTAGATTTGTAGTGATTATTGCTGTAGTATTATCTATTATTTCGTCTATTTCATTATTTTTAATTGGTGGCTGGGATATTATTCAAGCAACCATACTTAACAACCCATTATTTAATGAAAACATAGATAATAGTAATGATTTATTATTTAAAATTATTTCATCTATTGATTTATTTTTAATTGGAATAGTTTTATTGATTTTTGGATTTGGAGTATATGAATTATTTATAAGTGAAATTGATTTTGCTAAGGACAAATTTGCTGACTCAACATTAAAAATCAACAGTTTAGATCAACTTAAAAACAAAATAATTAAAGTGATTATTATTGTTTTAATTGTTAAGTTTTTTGAGAAAGTTTTGAAGTTATCTCATAATTTTACAACACCAAATGATCTGCTTTTATTCAGTATTTCAATACTATCTATTTGTATTGGATATTATTTAATTAATAGGAAATAGTTTATAGAGAATAGTAGCAGGTTATCTTATTTAATAAAGGGGATAATAACTCTAAGAATTTAGAGGATTAGATCTCCTACCCTTTTATCTAGATAATGTTAATTTGTGAGAATGAAAAATGAACCTATTATTGTACCGTGTAAAAATCTAATAAATAAAACTATTAAAAGAAATTGTAACAGGATGCTTCATTAAGCTTCGGATATTTTTTTTGCAAAATGTTATAACACCTCTACAAATCATTAAAAATGTAAATTTGCATTTCTAAATTTTAAATTTAAAAAATAATATGCAAAAAACGTCTGTTGTTATCCTAAATGGATTTCTCGGCTCTGGGAAAACAACCCTATTTAGAAATCTTTTATCTCAATCAAAGAATAAGCAACTATCTGTTTGTGCAATTGTAAACGATATGAGTGAGCTAGATGTAGATGGTGAATTAATTGCCAACACTGCAATAGTAGAAGGTAATAGCAAAATTCTGGAATCCATATCATCATATGTTCTTAGTAGTAAAATAGGTTTAAAAAAACTTGATAAGTCAATAATTAAATTATTATCTAATTCTCATCCTGATCTAATAATAATTGAAACTTCTGGAAGTTGTCATCCAATGCCACTTATAAGATATTTTAAAAATCATCCGGAAGTAAATTTGACAGGTGTACTTGTACTTGTTGATAGTCTTATGTTAGCACATGATTATGATTATGGAAGTGCTCTTATTCCAAACATGCAGCAAAATATGAGTGAAGGAAAGAGAGGGACAATTAATTTATTAGTTGAACAAATTATGTTTTGTAGTCATTTAATTCTTACAAAATCAGACAGAATAAATAACAACAAACTTGAGGAAATAGAAAATCACGTAAAAAAAATTAATCCATTTGTTTCCGTAAATTCAATAATTTTCGGAAAACTGTCTATCGAATCTATATTTGAAATTAAAGAATATAATTATGATAATGTTAAAATTTTATTTGATGAACTACAACCTATTTTAGAAGCAGAAGAAAATACTGACAGGCCTTACAATATTGAGACTAGAGTAATAAAAGATGATCGCCCATTTCATCCCGAAAGACTTTGGGATATTTGCCACAAATATCTTGACAAAAGGATTTATCGTAGCAAAGGTTTTTTTTGGCTAGCCAGCAGAAGAGAACATTCTCTGCTTTGGAATCAGGCTTCAGGAGGAATTAATCTTGAACTAATGGGGACCTGGCTTGCTGCGATTTTTGAAAATAAAAATAATGGACTATTAGAAGAAGAAATGAAATTACTTGAAGAAAGACTAGCAAATGAAACAGGACGATTTGGAGATCGTTGTTGTGATCTTACCGTTATTGGAGATAAAGATCAAGTAAATCAGTTTACTGAAAAACTAAAATCTTGTTTTCTAACAGAAAATGAAATCAAACAGTGGAAAAATGGCATTAAATTTAAAGATCCATGGCCNAAAAAAATAGTAAAACTTAATAACTAAATTNNNAATCATTGAAGATTTTN
Source organism: Candidatus Pelagibacterales bacterium (assembly GCA_002684605.1). Next base: position 7,847 of record NYVM01000084.1, read on the forward strand.
AAATTATCACTATGAATTATGAGCCTTTAAGTAAAAAAATATTGCTAGAAANAGGATATTGCTGCAAAAATGGCTGTAAAAATTGTCCATATAAAACAAAAGATNAAAATTCAAAAAGAAAAAAAGGTCTAAATACTAAAGAAAAATTAAAGTAAACTGATACTTATTCTGAATCTATTGCTTTTTTTATTTCACCCAACCAAGTTGCTCTTCCATCCATTGATCCACCAGCATAAAATGAAATACTACTATCTGCTTGTGGTCCAAAAAGAGTAATATAAACAGATGTATCTGAAGACCAGAAATATTTACTCTTTTCATATTGATCATCTGTTATTATAATTACTCCTGCACTTCTTAATGTATCTTGTGTATTAAAGAACATATGAATGAAATAGCAATCATTACCATTATAGAATCCTTCTTCAAAAACAACATCAACATCTTTATCATAATGAATAGTGTCATTATAGCTACCCATTTGTATATTAGAAATAGTTTCTATTTTATGTCTATTATGAATTCCCCATTTTATAAGTTTTTTGTCATTCCAATTTATAATAGATTCTTGGGTATTTAAATGGTAATTAAATTTTGGCATTGTTTTATTTTTTTCTGTTAAATAGGGAATAGCAGTACCAAGAAGGTGATTAATAACTACATCAGAACTTTTAAAAGAATTAAATCCTTGCCCTAAGCTAATCATAGGAAGAGTAAGTAACATCAATATTAGATTTTTCATTTTATTAATTTTAATATTTTAAAAATAAAAATCTAAAAAAAGAAACTTATGCTTAGCATAACATCTTAAGAAATCTCTTCTATTTTTGTAAAATGAGATTAGTAATTTTTGCATCATTTTTTTTAGTTCCAATAATTGGAATGGCTTCTTTTCCTATTTACAATGACATAACTGATATATCAAATCAAATACTTAAAGAACCTTTAGAAACAAAGAAACTTTGGCACAATACTTGGTGGGCAATTGTACTTAATATTCTTTTCCTAATTCCTTTAAGAAGTTTTATTTTATTAAATTTAATAGGATACACTGGATTATTCTTAAGAATATATCAAAATAAAAAGTTGTGGAAATTGCTATTGTTAATTAGTGCAGTAGTTGGAACTATATTATTTATAGTAATTGTATCGCACCTTAGTCAACTATAGAAAAAACCTAATCTAAAATTACCTGTTTTTCAACCGTTCCATCATCATTTACTTTTATAAGCAAAGTATTTTTTTGGGGATATGAGAATTGTCCAAAAAAATTAAAAAATTTATTCGTTATTTTTTTATTAATGTAATTCTCATTTATTAGAGTTAGATTAGAAGATATATTAACACCTACAGGCAAGTGATCTGAGATGATATTGTCATAAATTTGGAAACTCCCAAGATAATTATCAACTCTAATAGTTTTAACGTCTTGATAAATATTTATTAAATTATCAAAAAGATTTTTATTTATAATTATATGATCTAAATGAGATGGCCAAGATGGATAAGACCAATTAGCAGTGTTTTGATATGGTATATATTTATCTGCAACCAAGTAATTAATACTGTCATTAATTATTGGCATAAAAACATTATTATTAAAACTTTCTTCAACTAAATCATTTAAATCTCCAAGTATAAGGACATTCTTGTTTGAATAATTAGAATCTACATAGGTTTTAATTAAGCTAATAGCGCTAAAGCGCCTAAACTCTTCATCAGTATTATCACTAAAATCTAAAATCCCATCTCCACAACACTTAAAGTGGTTATTTATTATAACAAAATCCTCCCCTTCGTAATTCATTTCTAGAACAAGAGGAAATCTTCCAGCAAAAAAATAACTCTCTGAATTTAGAATCGTATAAATTGAATCTATATTTAATGTATTTTTATAAATATATCCTAAATTAAGATTTGATGTATTAGTACAGTATCCATTATAAGAGTCTAATTTGTTTACAAGTTGATTAAAATCAGAAACATTACTTATTTCTTGTACACCTATTATTTCTGCATTAATAACCTCAATTATTTGTTTGACAGAATCAACAGTTGTACTTCCTTGCTTTGGAAACCACTCTAAATTCCATGAGATAATATCAAAGGAGTTTTGATTTGAAAAGTCAATTTGTGAAAATAATATGCAAGGAAAGAATAGTAGTATGATTAGTGTTTTTTTCATGATAAAATATTAGCATACAAACTTAAAAGTTATTTTTTAAGAATATCAAGTTATGTATAGCATAATAACTAAAAATATCTTACTTATTTTCGCATTATGAGGTTAATCATTCTTACGACATTATTTTTTATTCCATTAATTGTATTAGCTTCCTTTCCTGTAAAGAAAACTACACTTTCTGATACAACTATTATAATTAAAAAAGATAAAATAGAAAATTATAAAATTGGATTCCAAAAACACAATTATAATCAGCAGAAAAATAATTATAAGTCTCTATTTAAAATATTAGATAGTTTTTTCTTAGTGTTAGGAATTATTTCAATTATAATTGCCACTCAAGTTGCAAATAATTCAACTCAATTCTTAGCAGGATTAGGGTGGTTATACGTTGGAATACTTTCTTTAGGATTAAGTATTTTAATATTCTTATTTAAGGAAATTAGAAATTTATTTAAGAAAAAACAGAAGATAAATTAGAGACAATTAAAACACAATCAATATTACTGTTATATTTTTCATTTTTATAGAGCTTTTCTTAGGTCCATCAATAAGAAAACAATTAATAGTGTCCTACTATATGTCCTACCCTAACTAAAAAACCCTCATAATATATTGAATTACAAGGTTTTAGCTTTTATTGTTGCGATCTGTACGGGACTTTTCTAAATAGGCAATTGCATTAAAAAACTATTTAACTTTCTCAATTGGATTTTTATTAAAAAACACTCTATAATTAATTCCCAAAGTAAACCCCATGTCAATTGAATATCCTGTAGTGAATGTTAATGGCATATAATCGGGGTGATATGCTAAACTTAATTTTTTTCTTGAACCATCTTCTTTTGAATCAAAGAAACTATTAAATAAAATACCTAAGCCAGCCTGTAAAGAAAAATCATTACTAATTCTATAATTAACACCAAAAATATCACTTGGATTATCTTCATTTGGTTCTAAAGTGTAAAAGAAACCAAGTTTTTTATTTAAAAAAATATTCCTACTTGCTAATTGATATGAAATTGCATAATCTGGATCTGATGGGTTAAAAAGATACCCAATTCCAAACTCAAGATTAGGTTTAGAGTTTTCATATGTTTTATTTAAAAA
>NYVM01000003.1 GCA_002684605.1 Candidatus Pelagibacterales bacterium
AAAGATAGTGGTATAGATTTAAAATCAGATAAACTAGCATTGCAAAGATTAAAAGAGGCTGCTGAAAAAGCTAAAATCGAACTTTCTTCTGCTACGCAAACCGATGTAAACTTGCCTTTTATAACTGCAGATGCGTCAGGTCCTAAGCATCTAACTCTTAAATTCACTAGAGCAAAACTTGAGAGCTTAGTTGAAGATTTTATAAAAAGAACTATTGAGCCCTGTAAGTCAGCATTAAAGGATGCCGGCGTTACAGCAAGTGAAATAGATGAAGTGGTTTTAGTTGGAGGCATGACACGTATGCCAAAGATTATAGAAACAGTTAAAGAGTTTTTTGGTAAGGAGCCGAATAAAGGTGTAAATCCTGATGAGTGCGTTGCATTAGGAGCGGCAATACAAGGAGCAGTGTTAGCAGGTGATGTTAAAGATGTTTTATTATTAGATGTTACACCTCTATCCTTGGGAATAGAAACATTAGGAGGAGTTTTTACCAGACTTATAGAGAGAAATACAACTATACCAACAAGGAAAAGTCAGACCTTTTCTACTGCTGAAGATAATCAGACAGCTGTTACTATTAGAGTTTTTCAAGGAGAGAGAGAAATGGCTGTAGACAATAAAATGCTTGGAAACTTCGACTTAGTGGGTATTCCTCCTGCATCTAGGGGTACACCGCAAATTGAAGTAACTTTTGATATAGATGCTAATGGCATAGTAAATGTCGCTGCTAAAGATAAGGCTACAAACAAAGAACAAAAGATAAAAATACAAGCTTCTGGAGGGCTTTCAGATGCAGACATAGATAATATGGTTAAAGATGCAGAATCTCATGCAGATGAAGATAAGAAGAAAAAAGAATCCATAGAAGCTAGAAATCAGGCAGATGCGCTAGTGTATTCTACAGAGAAAAGTATGAAGGAACATGGAGAAAAACTTCCTGCAGAGGATAAGGATAAAATAGAGGAGGCTTTGAAGGAGTTAAAAGAAACCCTCTCTAATGAAAAGGCGACAAGTGAAGAAATCAACTCAAAAGTTGAACCTTTAAATACTGCAGCTATGAAGTTAGGAGAAATGATGTATAAAGAAAGTCAAGAACAAGCTGCGAAAGAGGGCTCAGCTGAAGAGAATAATAAATCTTCTGAAGAGGCAGATGTTGTGGATGCTGATTTTGAAGAAGTTAAACCAAATGAGGAAGAAGTTAAATCAAATGAAAATGACGAGAAAGCTGCTGATAAGTAATTAAAAGCGTATTTCTTTTAAAAATATAGGTAAAATAAGATGCGTGATTACTATGAAATCCTTGGAGCAGAAAGGGATACTTCCGATTCAGAACTAAAAAAGAAATATAGAAAGCTTGCTATGCAGTATCACCCAGATAAGAATCCAGGGGATGAGGAAGCAGAATCTAAATTTAGAGAAATAGGACAGGCCTATGATGTTCTAAAAGATCCAGAAAAAAAAGCTGCTTATGATCGTTACGGACATGCAGCTTTTGAAGGAAATTCGGCAGGTCCAGGAGGTCCAGGAGGAGGCGCAGGCGCAGGAGGATTCTCAGATATCTTTGAAGATCTATTTGGAGATTTTACTGGAGGTGGAGGAAGACAAGCGCAAAGAGGAGCAGACCTTAGATATAATCTAGATTTAGATTTTAAAGATTCTTATTCTGGACTTAAAAAAGATATAAAAATAAGCACTTATGTTAGTTGTTCAGGATGTAAAGGTTCAGGAGGGGAAGCCGGTTCTAAACCTATGACTTGTGGAACATGTAATGGAGCTGGAAAAGTTAGGTCTAGTCAAGGCTTCTTTATGGTGGAAAGAGCCTGCTCAAAATGTGGAGGAAGTGGTCAAATAATAAGCAACCCATGTAGGCCCTGTGGTGGAGAAGGTAGAGTTCAAAGAGAGAAAACTATTAATGTAAATATTCCAGCAGGCGTAGATGATGGAACTAGAATAAGAGTTTCTGGTGAGGGAGAGGCAGGTCCTCTTGGCTCAGCAAATGGAGATTTATACTTATTTGTCCAATTAAAGGCGCATTCCTTATTTAACAGGGATGGATCTGATTTACTGCTTGAAGCAAAGATTCCTGTGACACTTGCAGCATTAGGAGGCTCTGTCGATGTTCCAACGCCAGAAGGAGGAAAAGTTAGAGTTACAGTTCCTGCAGGAACTCAGTCCGGTCATAGGTTTAGATTAAGAGGTAAAGGTATGCCTGTGGTTAATAGATCTAACAAAGGAGATTTATATGTTGATGTTTATACAGAAATACCAGTATCTTTAAATAAAAAACAAAGGAAAGTTTTAGAAGAACTACAAAAAATAGAAGAAGCTTCCAATAACCCAGAAAGTAATAATTTTATCAATAAGGTAAAAAATATAAGGCAATAAAAATATGTCATTAATAAAAGTAGGAATATGCGGCGCCTCTGGAAAAATGGGAAAAGTTCTTATTAAGGCCGTAACACTTAATAATGAAATGGAGCTTGTTGGAGCTTTAGAACATGTAGATAATTCAAATATAGGACAAGATGCTGGTATAATTGCAAATATAGAATCTATCGGCGTTAATATAACTTCTGATTCTAAAGACTTTTTTAAAAGATGCGATGCAGTAATCGACTTTTCTTTTGCAGGAGCTGTTATAGAAAATATTACTAATGCTTCTCAAAACAATTGTGCCTATGTACTTGGTACAACAGGCTTGGAAGAAGAGCAGGTTGTCCAAATAAAAGAACTTTCAAAAAAAATACCAATTATGAGTGCCGCTAATATGAGTATAGGTGTGAACATAACTTTACATTATGCAGAGTTACTAGCTCAGAGTTTAGATGAAGAATATGACATTGAAGTTCATGAAATGCATCATAAAGATAAATTAGATTCTCCGTCTGGAACAGCCCTGGCTTTAGGTAAAGCTTTAGCTAAGGGCAGAAAAGCAAATCTTGAAGAAAAAACTATTAAACCTAGGTGGGGTATTCAACAAGCAAGAAAAAAAGGGGATATTGGTTTTTCAACGCAAAGAGGCGGGGATGTTATAGGTGACCATGTAGTTACTTTTGCTGGGAATGGTGAAAGAGTAGAGATAGGGCACAAAGCATCTAATAGAGATATTTTTGCAAATGGCGCTTTAAAAGCTTTGTTATGGTTAAATAGTAAATCAGCCGGACACTATAATATGAAAGATGTACTAGGTCTTAGTTAACACTATATTGATTTTTCCATTCTCTTAAGCCAGATTTAATTTTTCCTGCTAGTTTTAGCCTTTCTTCTGGTATCAGATAATTTGCTAGAATTATTTTTTTGCCGTGAGAAGAGACAATAAGAGTGTCTTCATTTTCATATATCTTTTCAATTTTAACTTGAACCCATGTAGGCTCCAGTTCTATTTTTTTTATTATTTTATTCTTCTTTTTGAATAAGATATTAAGTTTTTCACTATCTAATATTATATGTTCATAAAACTTATTTTTATAAAATAAAATTTTAAAAGCTATATATATTAATAATATTTCAAAACCCATAAAACCTAAAACGGGCCACGCACCTAGAACGTAAAAAGAAATTCCGATATAGGATGCAGGGATAGTAATAAAAAACATTAAAATATATAAACCTCTCGTTGTTAGCGATTGATTCCGATATATTTTGATATCTAAATAATATTTCATATTATAAAATTAGGGTTCAAATATATTTTTGCAATAGATTATTAATATAAGAATAAATTTTACCAAAAAGAGTGCTAATAATAATTAGTTAATCTGCAATTGGACCATTAAAACCTTTTAAATTTAAAGTATGTAGCATAAGTATTGTAATGAAAGGTGCGGCAAATAAATTTATCAAAGGTATAAAGAATAACAAAGCACCTAGTGTTCCAAAAAACCAACAAGGCCAGAATAAATTATTTCTTACTTCTTTTGTTTGTACAAAAGTCATTTTCCTTAGCCCAATTGCCTCTGTATACTCTTTAGAAATTAAATAGCCTGTTATTAAAACATTTGCAGGAATCCAGAATAATGAGCTTCCCCAAAATATAGCAACTGGAAATATAATAATATTTATTAGCAGTGACCAGCCTAGAAGTTTAATGCCGGCAAAAACCATTGTTGCAATTTTTATATTTTCCTCTTGGCTTATTTCAGGATAATACTTTCTTTCAATCTGCCCCATAATTTTATCTTGAAAGAGGGCAAATATAATTGTTGAAATAGGAACAAACAAGATAGTCGACCCCCATAAAGCAGCAAGAGTAGCCCCATAAAGTAAAAAATCACCTAAAAAAGGAATTCCTGTGTCAAGCCAATCTTTAACATAGTAGACTATAGAAAAAGTTAGAGAGGCGAGCACTATGAGTGTTACTATAGTAGTATAAAGAACCCATTTAAAAACTTTAGGCTCAAACAAATTTTTTAATGATAAAAGAAGTATATAGATTATATAATACTGACTTTTTGATTTTTTCAAAATAACTAGCCCGGTTCTATAGGGGTAATACTGTAATTATTTGTGTGTTTTTGAAATGCATTGCCAAAGCTTACAAGTAAGGACTCATTTCGCCTTTTCGCGACAATTTGAATGCCAATAGGTAAATTCTTCTCTGTTTTTACACAGGGTACAGCTAAAGAAGGACACCCAGTTAGGGATATAGCAGCAGCAGTCATCAGCCAACTTACATAGTTATCAAAGCTAGTATTTTCAACTTTTTTAGGCCAATGCTCTTCTATACTGAAAGGAGAAACCATTGAGGCGGGAGAAATAAAAAGGTCATACTTTTCAAAAAAGTCATTAGTGTTTTTTACTAGCGCTCCCCTTGATAATTGAGCTTTACTGATTTGTTCTTCTGTTAAAGCAAGTCCTTTTTCTATATTAAGCCTTAAGTCTTCTTTCATAATATTTTTATGCAAAGAGTACAATTCTCTTTTATCTGTTGCTAGCATATGAGCTCTTAAAATCTGAAATGTCTCTTCTGCGTTTGATAAATCTGGACAAACCCTTTCTACATTGTGCCCCATATCTAGTAAAAACTTTTCTGCCTTATTAATCGCTTCACGAACCTCGGGAGCGCACGCAAGAAAACCATAGTCATCACTTATTCCAATATTTAATTTAGGTACATTTTCGTTTAAAGCCTTCTGATAAGATCCTTTAGGGGCGCTTACTGAGAGAGGGTCTCTCGAATCTAAACCAGACATTGTATCCAAAAACAAAGCAATATCTTCTACAGTTCTAGCCATAGGGCCATCTACAGAGAGCCCATTAAAAGGAAGATTCTGTGGCCCATGCGCAATAGTTCCTGCTGTAGGCCTTAATCCTACAACACCACAAAAACTAGCAGGGTTTCTTAAAGACCCCCCGAGATCAGAGCCTGTTCCAAGCCAAGCAGCACCAGAAGCTAGAGCCGAGGCTGTTCCACCAGAAGAGCCACCTGCAGTATAATCTAAATTCCATGGGTTAGGAGTAGCGCCAAATACTTTATTAAAAGTTTGTGATCCTGCTCCAAATTCAGGGGTATTAGTTTTACCTATTATTATTCCTCCCATTTGTTCTATTCTTTCAACTAGAAAATCAGAGCTCTCAGGAATATTTTTTTTGTATATTTGTGAGCCATATGTAGTTCTCACATCTTTAACATTAGTTAAATCTTTAATTACTACTGGTAAGCCATGTAAATAACCAGGATGATCTTTATTTACAGTATTAAGATTTTTAATCTGCTTTCGAGCCCTATCTTCACATATAGTAATGACAGCATTAATACTATTATGTGTTTCTTCTATTCTTTTTAGGTTACTGTTGAGAGCATCCTCAGGAGAAATTTCATTATTTTTTAATAAAGATACAACATCAGTTGCACTTTTTTTCCATAAATCATTATCTGATGAAGTCATTTAAAAATTCCTTTTTTATTACAAATATGGCATCTCCTATATAACAATAAATATACTTTAGTAATTATAAAATTAAAAAGGAATTATAATGTCTGTAGAAAAAAAAATTGATGTTTTAGGCATAGGAAATGCAATAATAGACGTGATTGCAAATGCTGATGATACATTCTTATCAAACCATAATCTTAATAAAGGGTCTATGACATTAGTCGATGAGACAGTATCAAAGAGTATTTATGCATCGATGGAAAATAAAGTTCAAATGTCAGGTGGGTCAGCAGCAAATACTATATTTGGCATCTCTCAGCTGGGATGTAAAAGCGCATTTATAGGAAAAAGATCAAATGACGAACTTGGAAATATTTTTCATGCAGATTTAGCAAATTCCGACATTGACTTTACAACTAGGCCCTTAGATACTGGAGAACCTTCAGCAAGATGTTTAATCTTAGTAACTTCCGATGCAGAGAGAACTATGGCAACATTTTTGGGATCTTCTAGCAAATTAACACTTGAAGATATTAATGAAGAGCAAATAGCATCTTCAAAAATTGTTTACTTAGAAGGATATTTATTTGATCCTGAAGAGGCCCAAGAAGCATTTCAAAAAGCAGCCGAATATGCGAGAATGCATAATGCGAAAGTTGCATTTACATTATCTGATGCTTTCTGTGTAGAAAGGCACAGAGAAAATATGAAAGATTTTGTAAAAAATAATGTAGATATTTTATTTAGTAATGAAGGAGAGATAAAGTCTTTATATGAGACGGATATATTAGAGGATGCATATAAACTACTTAAAGAAGATGTAGCTATAGGAGTAGTGACACAAGGAGACAAAGGGGCTGCAATTATAGAGCAGAAAGCTATTCATAAAATTGAGGCATTTTCTACAAAAGTAATAGATACGACAGGAGCTGGAGATTTTTTTGCGGCCGGTTTTTTAGCAGGTTTATCTAAGAACTTAGATGTAATGAAGGCGGGAGTTATGGGGGCCGCTTGCTCTGCTGAGATTATTTCGCATTATGGTGGCAGACCAGAAAATAACTTAAAACAATATATAAAGAATAAAGCAGGGCTTATACTTTAAGCCCTGCATAAATTAAAAACTTATTGATTACTTAATATAACCAAGCTCTTTCCAGTCTTTATAGTTTGCCCTAAAGTCCTTTAGGGATGCCCAGACTTTCGCAAAATCTTCGTCAGATTCAACTAGTTCAGCAGCTACTTCATCCCATCCCTTTTGGAAAACAGCCAACATTTCTGGTGACCAAGTATGCAATGTTACGCCTTTTTCTTGTAAAGTTTTAAGCGCTGGCCCTTGAATACCTTCTCCTTCAGCTATAGCATGGCGAAAATTATCTCCACATGCAGCTTCAATTTGAGCTTGTTGTGTTTCTGATAGTGCATTCCATTTATCAAGATTTATCATAAGCTCCATAAATGTTGATTGTTGATGCCAACCTGGAAAATAATAATGCTTTGCAACTTGGTAAAAACCTAATTCAAGATCAATAGCAGGCATTGAGAATTCAGTAGAATCTATAGCTCCCAGCTCTAATGCTGGATAAATATCACCGGCTGATAAAAGCTGAGTAGATACACCCACCTTTTCCATTACTTTAGCGCCTAGACCAAAAAAGCGCATTTTCAAACCTTTTAAATCTTCTGGACCTTTAATTTCTTCCTTAAACCACCCAGAGGCTTCTGGAGGAATGATTCCACAAAGCATGCCTTTTATATTATGTCTTGCGTAAAGCTCTTCATAGAACTCTTTGCCTCCACCAAAAAACACCCATGACATATATTCATTAGATGGTGGGCCAAATGGTACGGAAGAAAAAAGTTGTAGAGCTGGAACTTTACCTGCCCAGTAGCCTGGGGTTCCCCAACCAGCATCTACGCCACCAGTTGATACTGCATCAAAAATTTCTAATGCTGGAACAAGAGCGCCAGGTTCAAAAAACTTTATAGTAACATTTCCACCAGATATTTTTGACACTTCATTTTGTAAACGAACACCTAGCGTTCCAATTTGTACTAAAGATCCTGGAAAAGTACTTGCCATTTTCCATTTAACTTTTTTAACTTTTTCAACTGCTGCCCCTGTTTCTTCTTTTTGTCCACAGCCAACCAATAATCCTGTTGNAAGCATTAATGCTATTAATAATAATTTTCTCATAAATTTCCCTTTTCGAAGCTAAGATTTAAAACCATATTTAAATATATAAACTTTTAATTAAAGTCTATTTATATAAAGTATAGTTTATGAATTACATATATAAAACAGTTCTATCTAAATTAGGACCATATAACAAATATAATATTTTAGCATTTATTCCATTAGGGTTTTGTGCAGGCCTTCCTTTGCCATTAATTGGTGCAACAATGTCTGCCCGCTTAATGGATTCTGGTTTAAGCTTAACTTCTATTGGGCTTTTTGCTTTAGCTGGAACCCCGTATGCTTTAAAATTTTTATGGTCTCCTCTAATCGATACTATAAAAATTCCTTTTCTAAATAATTTAGTAGGAAAAAGAAGAAGTTGGTTATTACTTACTCAGATAATTCTTTTTATTTTATTTTTTATAATTTCAACTATAGACCCTATGAAAGACCTGTATATGCTTGCAGTTCTTGTTTGTAGCGCAGCTTTTATTTCTGCCACTCAAGATATAGCACTAGATGCCTATAGAATAGAGCTTCANCCCGATAAAGATTTAGCAGCTGGAATAGCAACATACGTTTTGGGCTATAGAATAGCTCTAATAGTAGCTGGAGCTGGAGCATTATATTTAGCAGAATTTTTATCATGGCATGTAGCTTTTAAAATCATGTCCCTATGCTTTTTGATAGGCCCAATAATTTTAATATTTTTGCCTAATAATAGTGTGATTGATAATAGTGATAGAAATGTAGCCAGTATCCCTAACTTTTTGCAATGGATTAAAAAAGCAGTTTTAGACCCTTTTATAGAGTTTTCACAAAGGCAATCATGGGTATGGATATTAATATTTATAGCAATTTATAAATTAGGTGATGCTTTNGCTGGAAATATGACCACGCCTTTTTTACTAGATATTGGTTTTTCAAAAATTCAAATTGCTAATATAGTTAAAGTAATAGGCCTAGCAGCAACTTTAATAGGATTATTCTTAGGAGGTCTATTAGTTGCAAAATATAACATAATTTCTGTTTTATTTGTTGGAGGATTCCTTCAAATGTTTTCAAATCTATTTTTTGCTTTTCAAGGAATTGTCGGTGTTAATACAAACTTTTTAATGCTTACAATATCAATTGAAAATTTGGCAGGAGGAATAGGTACTGCAGCATTTCTTGCCTATTTGTCTAAGTTGGTTGATTCTCGTTATATTGCTACACAGTTTGCCCTTTTAACTTCTTTTATGGCTTTATCTCGAACACAGCTATCAGCTCCAGCAGGATGGATGGTAGAAGGTATTAATTGGGATTGGCTAATTATATTCCTAAATCCATTTATGAATATTAACTTAGTAGAAGGCTTAGATGGTAATATTAAATGGGTGATATTCTTTGTNATAACTACGGTTTTAGCCGTTCCCGGANTATTAATAATACATAAAGGTACAAAAGGTTTATTGAATAAAAATTAGTTATCTTGATTTTATACAAAAAGCACAAAACTTATCAAAAACATAATTAATGCTAGTATTGCAGGAATATTAAAAAATGAGACTAAAATAAATAATATTAGTGTCAATAGGATTGCAATCCAAGATATCNCGCTTGAAATATTAGGACGAATTAAATCNACAAGCGCAGAAGCTAGCATTGCTATAGCGGCAAACCCCATAGCCATAACAGCTTTAGAAACAAGAGANGCATTTTTATTANCTAANATAAAAGCNTAGCCTGCTAAAGCTANTAGTATTCCNGGAATGTTTAGTGCTATAATTGCCGTTAGGGCACCCAATATACCACTAGACTTAAAACCGATAATTGCCGCTAATTTTACCCCCGTAAGGCCAGGAAACAAAAATGTTACCCCTAAGATGCTAGCAAATTCAGCAGCATCAATTATATTATATTTCTCTACAAATGTTTCTTGTATTAATTTTATCATAGTCGCTCCGCCACCGAATGCGGAGACACCAATAATACTNAAGCCTTTTACTAAAACCCAAANCGAAATCATTTTATATNGTTTCCAAACTTTTTATATAATTTACATAATTTGTTTTCTTCAATTGGAGCATGTCTAACTTTGTTAAAAATTTTGTTATTGTATCAATGGATGTGCACTTTAAAGAAATAGTTTTATGTAAAATATTATTTATGTAAACATCAGCAAATTCTAGTCTTATATCTTTTCTATATTGCGATATTTCTTTTTTGATATTATATCTAATAATANTTTTTTTGACCAAGAAAAATGAATAGTTATTTTTTTCTATATGCAATATATCTTNAATAGAATCTAAAGATTTAATCTTACTAGTTTCATTTAAAATTTNTAATTTTTTTAATTTTAATAGATCATTTTCAANAATAGGAAAGCTAAGCTTAGTTTTTTTAGAAAATTTAAATATATTATTTTGAGTTTTAATTACTGTTTTAATATTTAGCTCTTCTAATTTTGTATCTTTTGTCATTCTTAATTTTATATTATGGGACAATTTCGGTATAATTATATATTTATCCATATATTCAATATTTTTAGGTTCTGGTAAATTAAAACCTATTTGATGCAAAATATTGTTTTTATATTTTTCATTTTCATAAAAACACCGCCACTCCCAAGATTCTTTTTTATTATTTTTAAGCATATTTATTTATAATATAATTAATTTTTTTTATCAAAACGTTCTGTTATTACTCTACTTCTGTCTCATTTGTTGTCTCTACTTCAAGAGCAGTTGCTGTAACAGGATCTTTGAGATACTTTATGAGTTTTTTTACTCTTTTATATTTAACAAAATAATAAACAGTTCTGCCCTCGCGGCGAGACCCGATTAGTTTTGCATCTGATAGGCTTGTTAAATGAAAAGATAAAGTTGCTCCTGGGATACCTAATTCCGCTGCTATTTCTCCGGCTGGAATACCTGAATTTCCTTTAGTTACAAGAAGGTTATATATGGTTAATCTTGTATCGTGGCCAAGAGCTATAAACGACTTTACAATGTTAGATATTTTCATGCTTTTTTTCTAAAATATATAGTTGACAAATTAGTTATTTTTAATTATTTCTACATTTCTATAATTATAGAAATATAGAATTGTTATTTTAAGATATATATATAGTAACTAATATAGAGGAAACTGCAATATGAAGTATTTTTTAATTTTTATGGTAATTATGTTCTCATTTCAGTCTATGGGGCAGGAAAAAAAGAAGAAGGGTTTTAGTACATTGCCAGGTTGGTCAGGCGGATATAGATATTATTACGATTTAGATGAAGATGAGAAAAGTAAATTAAGGATATTCGGTAAATATAAACAAAAAAGTGGAAGCACTATTAAATTTGGGTGGGATAAACAAACAGGAAGAAATTTAAATGATTGGAATGCTGATGATGATGGAGTAATCTTTTTTGAGCAAGAATTTAAATTTTAATTAATAATAATTTTATAACAAACAAAGGATAATTTTATGGAAATAAGTTTACTATATGCCATTATTGGATTCCTGCTAGCTGCTTATTCCGTAGTAGCAAATGATTCGGTTCAGACGCTAGGTACTTTTATTGCATCCAATTCACAAAGATTTAAATGGTATTATTTATGGATGGCAGCATCTTCAGTTTTACTTTTCACATTATGGTATGGATGGTCACTAAATGGAGGAGACATTTCCTATGGAAGGTTAAATAAAATTCCATATGTAGAAATTCAATGGTATCATGCGGCAGCCCCTGCTATTCTTCTTCTTTTAACACGCTTTGGAATACCTGTTTCTACTACATTCCTTGTCTTGAGCGCATTTGCTTCAAGTATAGTTTTTGAAAAAATGTTGGTAAAAAGTATACTAGGTTATGGGCTTGCAGCAGTCATCGCTTATATAATGTGGTTTGTAATTGCAAGGTTCCTTGATGAAAAAAGGTCTCCTATTAAAAAAGGGCATGAAAGTTATTGGAGGGTAGCACAATGGTGTACAACTGGTTTTTTATGGTATACATGGCTTAGTCATGATTTAGCAAATATAGCTGTATATCTGCCTAGATCACTTCCTATAAGTTGGATGGTCGCCATCTCAATTGTCTTTACTAGTTTTTTAGCATGGATTTTTTATGAAAAAGGCGGACGTATTCAAAAAATTGTTTTAGAAAAAAGTACTACTACATATGTGAGGTCTGCTACTATTATTGATTTATGTTATGCTTTTGTATTATTATATTTTAAGCAATATAATGATATTCCTATGTCAACAACCTGGGTTTTTGTAGGCTTACTTTGTGGAAGAGAATTTGCTATAGCTAGTATTTCTGCAAATAATTATAAAATTAAATCTGTTATACCAATTGTAGGAAAAGATTTTCTTAAAATGATGACTGGTTTAGCAGTGAGTGTGATGATAGTTTTGAGCATTCATTACTTAAATTAAACTATCATAAAAAAAATATTATAGCATAAAAAAGGTTAAATATAGCTTTATCACCTTTTTTATGTTATATAATAATTTATTTGAATGCTCATAAGTTTATACACATAAACTTAAATATTCTATTAATAAAGCGTTCATATTATTTAATTATATTAAAATTAAGAGNAGTTAGTTATGAAGAGTGAAAAAAAAATTAGTTCCATATTAAACCATAAAAANTTCCATGNCTCACATAGTTCTTATATCAATAGAGAATTATCTTGGATCGCTTTNAATCAAAGAGTTCTAGATGAGGCTAATAATACAAATCACCCAATTTTAGAAAACCTTAAATTCCTTTCTATTTCTGGCAGCAACCTAGACGAATTTTATATGGTNAGAGTGGCTGGGTTGCACGCGCAAGTTGACGAAGGAGTTAATATTAAAAGTTCTGATGGGATGTTACCTCAAGAGCAATTAAGTGAAGTGAATCAAAAAGCTAATTTATTAATGAAAAACCAGCAAACAACATGGAAGAAACTTAAAGAAAAAATGAGTGAAAATAATATTCANATTTTATCAAAAAACTCTTTAAGTACTAAAGAAAAAGAACAATGTGCAGAATATTTTGAAGCTAATGTTTTACCGGTTTTGACTCCCCTTGCTATAGATCCTGCTCACCCATTTCCTTTTGTAGGTAATTTGGGATTAGTTTTAAGCGTTCAGTTAAAACATAAAAATAATAATAAAAAGAGAAATGCGCTTTTACCATTGCCAACTATTTTGCCAAGATTTATAGAGATCGAGAGTAATAAAGACANTCTTAAGATGATCCCTTTAGAAGAAATGTTAATGTTATTTAGTACTAAAATATTTGATGGGTATGATTTTTTAGGAGGAGGATTATTCAGAGTAATAAGAGATAGTGATGTAGAGTTTCAAGAAGAAGCAGAAGATCTTGTAATTTCTTTTCAGAAGCAACTTCGCACTAGAAGGCGTGGAAAAGTGGTTAGATTAAAAATAGATAANAGTTGTCCTAAAATTATTAAAAATATGATTATTGATTCGTTAGAAGTCAATCCAGAAGATATTGTTGAAATAGATGGAATTATAGGAATTTCTAGTTTGATAGAAATATATAATGCTGGACCTAAAAGGCTATGCTTTAAGAAATTTGAAGCACGCTTTCCAGAAAGAATTAGAGATGCGGGAGATAATATATTTAAAGCGATTAAAAACAAAGATCTTGTTGTGCACCATCCATATGAGAGTTTTGATGTAGTTGTAGATTTTTTAAAACAAGCAGCCAAAGATCCCAANGTAGTTGCGATAAAGCAAACATTATATAGGACTAAGACAGATCGTTCTCCAATAATTGAGTCTTTAATTGAAGCTGCCGAAGCTGGGAAATCAGTTACGGCAGTTGTGGAATTAAAAGCACGTTTTCAAGAAGAAGCTAATATTAAACTTTCTCAAGATTTAGAAAAAGCAGGGGTACATGTTGTTTATGGAGTCGTTGATTTAAAAACACATGCTAAAGTTTCTTTAGTGGTTAGAAGAGAAGCAAAAAAGCTTAATACATATGTTCACTTTGGAACAGGTAATTATCATCCTACTACAGCTAGAATTTATACAGATTTATCATTATTTACTTGTAATATTGATTATACGTTAGATGCTTCCCGTTTTTTTAATATGGTAACAGGACATAATGATACAGATAATTGGAGCTTAATAGAAGCCGCTCCTAAGGGATTAAGAAAAAAACTATTAAAATTAATTGATGAGGAAATTATAAATGCTAAATCAGGTAAGCCCTCAGGTATATGGTTGAAATGTAACGCCATAGTAGACCCTATTATTATAAACGCTCTTTATAAAGCTAGTTCAAGTGGAGTTAAAATAGACTTAATTGTCAGAGGAGTTTGTTGTTTAAAGCCAGGAGTTCCAAATTTATCAGAAAACATTAAGGTAAAAAGCATTATAGGCAGGTTCTTAGAACATGGAAGAATATACTGTTTTTCAGCAGGAAGAAAAATGCCTTCTTCTAAAAATAAAGTTTTTCTTTCAAGTGCTGATTTAATGCAGAGAAATTTTGATAGAAGAGTAGAGCTGCTAATCCCTATTAAAAACCATACTGTTCATGCACAAATACTTAAGCAAATTATGGTAGTTAGCTTAAATGATGTTAACCAAAGCTGGGAGATGGATAATCAGGGAAATTATAACAGATTAAAACATGATAGAACAAAAATTTCTGCTCATGAGTATTTCATAAAAAATCCAAGTTTATCTGGAAGAGGCCAAGACTTAAATAAAAGTAAACCAGAAGAAATTAGGCTTTTCGATTATTAACCTACTTTAGTTTTTTTGACTTTTTGATTATTATCTTTCACTTCGTGGGCTGCAAACATAGCATAATTCAATATTTCACTAACATTTGCTCCCATAGGCATTATTTGAACTGGTTTACAAAAACCAGTTAATAATGGTCCTAAAACTTCTCCTCCTCCTACTTGACCTAAAAGCTTTGCAGCAATATTAGCAGAGTGTAAGCCAGGCATTATTAAAATATTTGCCGGTTCAGATAGTCTACTAAAAGGATATAGTTCTAACAACTCTTTATTAAGGGCAACATCTGCACTCATTTCACCATCGTACTCAAAATCTACTTTTCGCTTATTTAATATTTCTATAGCTTCATGAATACGCTCTGTTCCGTTCATAGTAGGGTTACCAAAATTTGCAAAAGAGAGTAATGCAACTCTTGGGGTATGCCCAAGTGCCTTTGCTTCATTTGCTGCTTGTACTGCAATATCTGCTAATTGTTCAGATGTAGGAGTGTGAATAACGGTACTATCAGCAATAAAAAGTGTTCTTGTTCTTGTGATCATTATAGATAGACCAAACAAAATCTTATCTTTCTCTATAGCAAGAACGCGTTTAATATCTTTTAAACTCGCNTAATAATTTCTAGTTGTTCCAGTTACCATGGCATCAGCATCACCTGTAGCAATTATACATGCAGCAAAACTATTTCTATCTTGGTTAATAAGTCTTATGCAGTCTCTTTTTAGAAAACCTGATCTTTGTAGTCTAGAATATAAAAAATCGGCATAATGGTCATTATGTTTACTAATTTTTGCATTTAAAATTTCTATACCTTTTTGATTTGGATCTAAGCCTAAATTTNCTATTGCTTCTAATACTCTACTTTTTCTTCCTATTAATATGGAATCTCCATAGCCAGATTTATTCCATTGATAGGCGGCTCTGATNATTCTTTCTTCCTCCCCTTCTGCAAAAACCATTTTTTTAGGATTATCTTTTACTCTTGAAGAGATCATTTGTATCATAGAAGCTGTCTGGTCCAATCTCATAGCTAATTCTCTATGATATTTTAAATCATCTTTTATTGGCTTCTGTGCAACACCTGTATCNGCCGCGGCTTTAGCTACTGCTGGAGGTATAGTGGTTATAAGTCTAGGGTCAAAAGGTGTCGGAATTATATATTGAGGTCCATAATGTAATTCTGCACCACTATATGCTGCAGCGACTTCATCAGGAACATCTTGCCTCGCTAATTGTGCCAAAGCATTTGTTGCCGCNATTTTCATTTCCATATTTATCCTTGATGCCCTGGCATCTAAAGCACCTCTAAAAATAAAGGGAAAACCTAAAACATTATTAACTTGATTGGGATAGTCGGATCTACCTGTTGCAATAATTGCGTCTGGACGAACTTCCTTTAGTTGTTCTGGCGTTATTTCTGGATCTGGATTAGCCATAGCAAAAACAATAGGATTAGGCGCCATTTTTTTCATCATGTCTTTAGTAAAAGCGCCTTTTACAGATAATCCAAAGGCAACATCCGCTCCATCTAAGGCTTCTGCTAAAGAACGCTTCTTAGTTGTAATTGCATGGGCTGATTTCCACTGATTCAGATCAGTTCTNTCTCTATGAATAATACCTTTAGTATCACACATAATGATATTCTTTTTTGGCATTCCCATAGCATTTAATAATTCCGCACAAGCAATTCCCGCGGCACCAGCGCCATTTACTACCATAGTAAAATTATCAATTTTTCTATTTGTAATATCTAAGGCATTAATAAGACCTGCTGCTGCTATTATGGCAGTGCCATGCTGGTCATCATGAAAAACAGGTATATCTAATAGTTCAGATAGTTTTTCCTCAATTATAAAACATTCTGGAGCTTTAATATCTTCGAGATTTATTCCTCCCCAAGATTTACCTAAAAATTTTACGCTATTAATAAATTCATCTGCATCTTGAGTATTTACTTCTAAATCTATNCCATCAATATCGGCAAATCTTTTNAATAGAACTGCTTTTCCTTCCATGACAGGTTTAGAAGCAAGTGCTCCAATATTTCCTAAACCTAGAACGGCTGTTCCATTAGATATTACAGCAACCATATTACCTTTAGCGGTATAGTCATAGGCAGAAGAAGGGTTCTTTTCTATTTCTAAACAAGGAACGGCAACTCCTGGAGAATAAGCAAGAGATAAATCTCTAGCAGTCGTTAAAGGTTTTGTTGGTGCTATTTCTAATTTACCTGGTTTTCCTTTTGAATGAAAATTTAGAGCATCGATAGGTTGCGAAGATTTTGGCATTTATTAATCCTGTATAATTGACATAGTTCTAAGATTACAGCTTATAATAAATAACGTCCATCTATTTAATACCGAATTTCTACTAATTACTTTTCTNTTTATNATGTATATATTTTTCATGAGAAAATTTGATCAATATGTTACATTAAAGNTCCANTATTAATTTGTTTTTATTAGAGAAATAANAATGTCAGCTGATAATGAATTAGAACAACAATCACTCCCACTATTATCAAAAGTTAATGGTGAAGCNTTGTTAAAAACAACCCCAATGTTTCAACAGTTTTTAGAAATTAAATCAGATAATNTGGATAGCTTGCTCTTTTTTAGAATGGGAGATTTTTATGAATTGTTTTTTGAGGACGCTGTAATTGCNTCTAAAGAACTAGATATTGCGCTTACTAGTAGAGGAAAATATGATGGAAATCCTGTTCCTATGTGTGGTGTGCCATATCATGCATATCTGCCTTACTTAGAAAAGTTAACAAAAAATAATTACAAAGTAGCTATATGTGAACAAACTGAAAGCCCTAAGGAAGCTAAATTAAGAGGTGGAAATAAAGCATTAGTTAAAAGAGAAGTAGTAAGAATAGTTACTCCAGGAACATTAACAGAAGAAACTTTGTTAGACGCAGGTAAAAATAATTTTTTACTTTCTATATCTACTAGTAATGAAAAAATAGGAATAGCTTGGTTAGATGTTTCTACCGGAGAGCTTTATACAGAATCATGCACTAAATATACATTTTTATCCGTTATTGCAAGAGTTCGACCGAGAGAAATTTTACTTCTGGATANAGTAGATAATTACTATTCAAACTTAATAAAGAAAACTTTTGACTGCATTATCTCTCCCTTAATTCAAAGTATAAATAATAGTAAAAAAGCAGAAAAATTAATTTGTTTTCATTATGGTGTTAAAACATTGTCTTCTTTTGGCAGTTTTTCAGAAAANGAAACTATAACTTGTTGGTCTTTATTGGANTATGTTTCCTTGACTCAAAAGGGTAATTTGCCTCCTATCAGATTTCCTAAATCTATAAAAAATGAAGCGCTGATGAGAATAGATAGCTCTACGAGAAAAAGCCTTGAAATCAATGAAACTTTAGANGGTCATAAAAAAGGAAGTNTAATAGATGCTGTAGATATGACATTAACTGCTGTAGGAACGAGGCAGTTAGACAAAGATATTTCTGCGCCTTTAACCGACATTGAAGAAATTAATAGNCGTTTAGATATGATTGAGTTTTTGATCGAGGAAGATAAAGTAAGAGAAAATATTAGAAAAATATTAAAAGCTTCAGCTGACATAGATAGGGCTAAAGCTAGGGTAGTTCTTTCTAGAGGCGGACCAAGGGATATTAGGTCCATAAAACTGGGAATAGAGTCAGCACATAATTTAGAAAATATTTTGAATAAAAATATTCCAAAAGGCTTTATAGAACTTAAGAAAAATCTAAGCCAATGTCATGCATTATTAAATACATTAAAAAAAATTCTTTCCGATAACTTACCACTTTTTTTAAAAGATGGAGGTTTCGTTAAAAAGGGATATTCAAAAGAACTAGATGAAGTGCGGTCTTTTCGAGATAAAAGTAGGCAGCACATTTTAGAAATGGAAGCAGAAGAAAAATTAAAAACAGGACTAACATCACTTAAGATCAAATATAATAATGTAATAGGATATTTTTTTGAAGTTACTCAATTACAAAAAAATAAATTTTTAGAAATTGAAAATTCAGAAAGGTTTATTCCTAGGCAATCGCTAAAGGGGGCAGCACGTTTTGTGACAGAGGACCTTTCTAAACTTTCTGAATCTATAAGTAATGCCGCAGAAAAAGCAATAGAAATTGAGGTCCGTATATTTGAAGAAGTTAAAGGGTTAATAAATACTCAACATGAAACTTTAGCTGATATATCTTACGCTCTTTCACGTTTGGATGTCGTTTCTTCCTTAGCAGAAGTATCTATTTTAAATAATTTTGTCAGACCATCTATTTTAAATGACCAAAGCTTAAAAATAATAGGAGGCAGGCANCCATCTGTTGAATTGGTCATGCAGAAGAGTGGAGAAAGTAAATTTTTTAGTAACGATTGTCATCTAAAAAAAGAAGATAAAATATGGCTTTTGACAGGCCCTAATATGGCAGGAAAATCAACGTTTTTGAGNCAAAATGCTCTTATAACAATTCTTGCACAGGCAGGGTCATATGTTCCTGCAAAAAGAGCTTCAATAGGAATAGTCGATGCATTATTTAGTAGAGTTGGTTCTTCAGATGATCTNGCAAGTGGCCGTTCAACTTTTATGGTGGAAATGTTAGAAACTGCTGCAATTTTAAATCAGGCAGGAAAAAGATCATTAGTAATTATGGATGAAGTTGGAAGAGGCACCTCTACTTATGATGGNCTTTCTCTTGCGTGGTCTATTTTAGAACACTTACATAATAATTCAGAATGTAGAACTCTCTTTGCTACACATTACCATGAATTAACTAAATTATCTGATACTCTTAAATCTCTATCTTGTCATACTATGCAGGTAAAAGAATGGGAAAATAAGGTAATATTTCTATATACCGTTATTCAAGGAGTAGCCAAAGGTTCTTANGGCATACATGTTGCCTCTTTAGCAGGAATTCCAAATTCAGTTTTAGCGCGAGCTAAGAAAATTTTAGAAGAATTTGAAGCATCAGGCACTCAAGCTAATTTAGATAGCCAAAAAAAAGAAGTCAAAAATGTAACAATTAACAAAAATAAAAACAAAATAAAAATTGTTAATAGTTTAATTGATGACGTGTCAGCTATTAATTTAGATACTTTGTCTCCTAAAGAAGCTTTAGATAAGTTATATGTATATGTTAAAAGANTAAAAGAGTTAGAATAATTAAAAATAGGAAAAAGATGTGGTTAATAAATATCACTTTAATCGAAAAGAATTAATACATGATATAGAAATATCTATACATGAGAAAACTTCTAGAACTTCATTTAAACAGAATTTACTTCCTATACTTAAGAAGTTTATTGATAAACATTCAGTAAATATAAAAAACATATATATGGAAAATAAGGACGGTGTTGGCTCTGGTGAGCTAAGGGCAAAAATGATAGATGCAGTAATATTAACTGCTTTTGATGCGATCAATAATTTTGCTTTTCCTATAGCTAACCCTACCACTTCTGATAAATTAGCAGTAATCACCGTTGGTGGGTATGGCAGAGGAAATCTATCACCAGGGTCTGATATAGACTTGCTCATTTTGACGCCTTATAAAATGACACCAAGAATAGAGAAGATTGTAGAAACTCTATTATATTTATTATGGGACTTAAAACTTAAGGTTGGCTATGCTGTAAGGAGTTTAGAAGAAACTATTATAAAAGCTAGAGCAGATAATACNATCTGCACNGCATTATTAGATGCAAGGCTTATATCTGGAAACCAAGACTTATGGCTNAAGTTTAATGGATTATTCAAGTCAGAAATTTTAAATAAAGAAAAAAATAATTTTTTTTATACCAAATTAAAAGAAAGAGATTTACGGCATAAAAAAATGGGAGATTCTAGATATCTTTTAGAACCAAATATTAAGGAATGTAAAGGAGGCTTGAGAGATTTAAATACTATTAGATGGATCATTTCTTTCATGTATCAAGTTAATAACTCAGCAGACTATATAGAATTAGGAATAATGACTAAAAAGGAAGCATTATTTTATGATAAAGCAGAAAAATATTTTATGAATTTAAGAGCAATAATGCATTATTATGGAACGAATGATTCAGACAGATTAACATTTGACTTACAATTATTGATAGCCGAAAAATTAGGCTATACTAATCATGCTGGTTCTATTCCTATAGAACGACTTATGAAACATTATTATTTGTTTGCAAANGAAGTAGGTTATCTAACTAAGAGTGTATTAGAAAACATAGAAAATAAAAACTTTGATAAGCCTAATTCTTTAGTAAAAAATCTAGTTTTTAAATTTAAAAAAAATAAAAATGGAATTTTTGAGTTTTATAATAATAAAATA
This sequence comes from Candidatus Pelagibacterales bacterium, assembly GCA_002684605.1. Next base: position 21,126 of record NYVM01000003.1, read on the forward strand.
TATTTAGCAAAAGGTATAAAAAGTATTGAGCCAATTGATATATTTAAAGCATATNACTTTTCAGCAGAATTTAATTTAAATTTAAGTAATAAGTTAACTAACTTAATTAAATTAAATATTAGAAAAATAGATGATATTCGCAATGATATAAAGGCTAATCATTACTTTATTAATATTCTTACAAATTTAAGGAATTCAGATAAAGTTTTAAGAAATATGAATGAAACAGGGGTTCTTGGACGGTTTATTCCAGATTTTCAAAAAGTTGTCGCAAGAGTGCAGCACGACATGTACCATACTTATACTGTAGATGANCATACNATAAATGCTATTGGTATTCTCAGAAAAATAGACAATGGAGAATATGAAACCAAATATGGATTAGCATCTAAAGTTTTAAAAAATATAGTATCAAAAAAAGTTTTATATATTGCATTATTTCTGCATGATATAGCAAAGGGTAGAGGAGGAGACCATTCAATACTAGGAGGGCAAGTAGCAAAAAATTTATGCCCAAAGTTTGGGNTGCTTTCTGATGAGGTGGAAACTGTAATTTGGTTAGTAGAAAACCATCTTTTATTATCCACGATTGCTTTTAAAAGAGACCTTCAGGATCCGAAGACTATTATTGATCTAAAAAATAAAATACAATCTGCAGAATTATTACGATTATTATATGTATTAACCGTAGCNGATATTACAGCAGTTGGTCCAGAAATATGGAACAGTTGGAAAGACAATTTATTAAAGGTTGTNTATGATGAAACTTTAATGGAAATAAATGGTGGAGGGGATCAAAAGTCCAGAATAATTAGGGAAGAAAAGTCNAGGAACCAGTTGAGAGATTCATTAATTAAATGGAATGACCAAGAGTTTAAAACATATGCTGATCGATTCTATTCATACTATTGGACGAATATAAGCTCTGATGTTCATTTACGACATGCGAATTTAATTATAGGTGCAGATAAAGAAAATTTAAAATTAAAAATTTTTATTGAACCATTAAAAGACCAAGGCGTGACAGAGGTCTCAATTTATACTCAAGATCATTTAGGCTTGTTTGCAAGAACTTGCACAGCATTAGCTTTAGCGGGAACATCAGTTCAGGATGCACGAATAGTTACAACTAAAGATGGAATGACAGTTAATACATTTTTAGTTAGGTCTGCAGATGNTTCCTCAATTATTGAACAAAAAAATAGACTCAATATTCTTATAGAGACCATTAGAAAANCAATTACGGAAGAAAGAAGTCCTAAAGTATTAATGAAGGAGTTCCAAAGTNTACAAATCCCTTCTAGAAGGGATTCGTTTATAATAGAACCTCGTGTTTTAATAGACAATCTATCCTCCAGGTCACATACGGTAATAGAAATAAATTCAAAAGATAAAATAGGCCTATTACATACATTGGCTAGTGAATTTTTTTCAATAGGACTACATATATCTACAGCTAGAATAAGTACATATGGAGTAAGAGCGGTGGATGTTTTTTACGTAAAGAATCTGACAGGTGGTAAAATTATAGAAGAAAATAAAATTAACTTAATTAAAGATAAATTAATGCAAGCAATACATGATAAAACAGATGAAAACATTAAAGCGTTAGTACAAGTATAATGTTCCCTTTCAATAAATTATCTGGTCTTTATAAATCTAGTGCTGTTGTGAGTGCGTGGACTTTATTAAGCAGATTAATGGGTTTTATTAGAGATATATTATTCGCATCTATTTTAGGAACAGGGCCAATTGCTGATGCATTTTTAGTCGCTTTTAGAGTACCTAATCTTTTTAGAAGGTTTTTTGCAGAAGGANCTTTTTCTGCGGCATTTATACCTATATTAGCAAAAGAATATGAAAAATATGGGATTCAAGGAGGAATATTGTTCACCTCTAAAATAGCTTCTTTTTTACTAGTTTTTATTTTACCTTTAATTATTTTATCTGAAATTTTTATGCCTAATATAATTTATCTAATAGCACCAGGCTTTATGGAAGATGCTATAAGGTTTGAGTTGGCTGTACCATATGCAAGAATTATCTTCCCATATTTAATTTTTATTATTTTTACTGCTCTTTTTGCAGCTTGCTTAAATACAAATGGAAAATTTTGGTCTGGAGCAGCAGCCCCCATCATTTTAAATGTTTTTTTAATTATTGCGCTTATTATGTCTAGATATATTGTAAGTGATGTTGGTATTATTATATCTTGGGCAGTATTGCTAGCAGGAGTATTTCAGATGCTGCTACTGGCATGGGATACCTATAGAAATGGACTAGAGTTTAGCATTTCATTTCCAAAAATTGATAATGATATCAAACTTTTTATAAAAAGATTTATACCCGGGGCTTTTGGTGCCGGAGTAATTCAGGTTAATTTNCTAGTAGGNTCTATTTTTGCNAGTCAAATACCAGGTGCAATATCTTGGCTTTATTATTCAGACAGGATAGCACAATTACCTTTAGGTATAATAGGTATAGCTATAGGGACAGCGCTTTTACCTGATTTAGCAAAAAAAATTAATCTAGGACAAATTAAAAAACAAAATTTAGTGCAAGAAAGAGCAATTTTACTAACAATTTTTTTCTCTATACCTTCATCCGTTGCGCTTATATATTTGTCCCACTTAGTAATAACTACATTATTTGGATATGGTGCATTTATAGAAGCTGATATAGTTGCTACATCTAATGCATTAAATATATATGCTCTAGCTATCCCTGCCTTTATGTTAATTAAAGTACTTTCGCCTAATTTTTTTGCAAGACAGGATACAAAAACACCAGTAAAAATAGCTGCATTCTGTGCAGCTATAAATATTATTTTAACATGGTATTTAATGAGTAAAATTGGCTATATAGGAATTGCACTTTCTCTATGTATTGCAGGATATATAAATGCGCTATTATTATTATTTATATTAATTAAAAGGCGTTTTTATATAGTATCAAATATATTTTTTATTGCTCTTATTAAAATAATAGTAACTACTATTATTATGTTCTTATCTCTATATGTTTTGAATCAATTTTATTTAAATTACTATTTAATGCCTTCAAAGTTTATAAATATATTTAAGTTGTCATCATTTATATTAGTAGGGGTTTTTATATTCTTCTCTTTTAGCTATATACTAGGATTAAAAAAATATTTTATCTCGAATAAAATTTAATATAATAATAAATAGTATTTTATATATAGTATTAGACTTATAGTCTTTTACATAACTCAATTAAGAGGTGAAGTATGGGAAGAGTTTTTTCAGGAGTACAACCTACGGGTAATTTGCATCTAGGAAATTATCTAGGAGCTATAAAAAATTTTGTATCATTGCAGAATGATCACGAATGTATTTATTGTGTGGTAGATATGCATGCAATTACTGTAAAGCAAGATCCAAAAGCATTAAAAAATAATATATTAGAAGTTGCTGCCTCTTTTATTGCTGCAGGAATAAACCCTGAGAAATCAATCATCTTTGCACAATCACAAGTATCTGCCCATGCGGAATTAGCATGGGTTTTTAATTGTGTAGCTCGTTTAGGCTGGTTAAATAGAATGACGCAATTTAAAGAGAAGGCGGGCAAAAATAGGGAGAATGCTTCTGCAGGCCTATATACATATCCAGTTTTAATGGCAGCAGATATTTTAGCATATCATGCGACTCATGTGCCTGTTGGAGATGACCAAAGACAGCATCTTGAATTAGCTAGGGATATAGCTCAAAAATTTAATAATGATTTTAATCTTGACTATTTTCCTATTACTGAGCCGGTCATTATGGGTGCTGCAACTAGAGTTATGAGCCTTAGGGACGGAAAAAACAAAATGTCCAAGTCTGATGTATCCGATTATTCCAGATTAAATTTGACTGATAGTATAGATGATATTTCAAATAAGATAAGAAAAGCAAAAACAGACCCTCTCCCTTTACCTGCTTTAGACTCATTAGATGATGAAGGCAATTTTAAAGAAGAGATTATTAATTCAAGGTCTGAAGCTGTAAATTTATTAAATATATACTCTGCATTATCTAATGAAACTACAAAAAAAGTTGTAGAAAAGTTTATGGGAAAACAATTCTCTGATTTTAAAAAAGAATTGAATGAGGTTGCTATCGAAACATTAGCCCCTATTACTAAAGAAATGAGAAAATTACTAGAGGATAAAAGCTACCTTGTAGAGACTATAAAAGGTGGGGGCAATAGAGCCAATAATATAGCGGAACCAATTATAACCAAAGTAAAAGATATTGTTGGGCTCTATTAATATATGGAAATTTATTTACCAATAGCAGGCCTACCAATCAATTTTTTTGTATTAATGTGTTTAGGCTTAGTGGTCGGTTTTTTGTCTGGTATGTTCGGAGTTGGCGGAGGTTTTCTAATGACCCCCATGTTAATTTTAATGGGAATTCCTCCAGCTGTCGCTGTTGCATCTGAGGCAAACCATATTTTAGCTGCATCAGTCTCTGGATTCTTGGCACATATGAGAAGAGCTAATGTTGATTTTTTGATGGGCTTTATACTGTTATTAGGAGGGGTTTTTGGCAGTATAATCGGAGTCTTTTTGTTAAAATATTTATTAAGCATAGGACAAGAAAAGTTATTTATTTCTTTATCTTATATTTTTATTTTGGTTTTTGTTGGTTTGTGGATGCTAATTGAGAGTGTAAGCTCTATTAAAAAAAAACATAAAGGTAAGAGAAACAAATTACATGAGCATATATGGTTACATGGCTTACCTTTCAAAATAAAATTTAGAAAATCTCATCTTTACATTAGTATATTGCCACCAATATTTATAGGGCTATTAGTAGGAATACTATCTTCAATAATGGGTGTAGGTGGTGGTTTTATTTTAGTTCCAGCCATGATTTATATTCTTGGGATGCCTACACAAGTCGTAATAGGCACATCTTTGCTGCAAATAGTTTTTGTTACTACAGTATCTACTATAATGCATTCATATATTAATCAAACAGTAGATGTTGTTTTGTCTTCCTTGTTACTTATCGGTGCTGTAATAGGAGCTCAAATTGGAACAAGAGCTATGGCCCTTTTAAGGGGAGAGCAAATTAGATTTCTCCTCGCAATAATCATAATAATAGTAGCTAGCGTCTTAATAGGAAATATTTTAGTTACTCCAGAAGAGCTTTTTATTATAGAGACTTATAAGGATGCTCAATGAAAAATTACTTATATTTTTTATTTATTATATTTCTCATAAATGGAGCTAATGCTAGAGATCCGATATTATCAAAAGTTTTAAATGAAGATATTAATATTACAGCATCTTTTGATGGAGCAAAAATTACAGTTTATGGTGCCATTGATCCAAAACTTCATAATGACACTGTTATTATAATTACAGTTCTGGGTCCAAGCGCAAAATTAAAAATAAGTAAAAAGAAAAAATATTTTGGTGTATGGTTAGTTAGTGCAAATAATTCAAAATTATTTAATGCACCAGGTTATTATGCAATTGCTACAAGTGATAATAATTTTACTCTCACTAATAGTGAATTTTTAACAGAAAACGAGATTGGCTGGGACAATGTAAAAATTAACACTGCTAAAGGCATGAGTCTAGAAGAAGATAAAGAGGGCTATAAAAATATATTAAAAACCTTTTACAAAAAAAGAAATCTTTTAGTAATAGAAAAATCAGGTATTGAGATTTTTGAAGATACTTTGTTTAGAGTAGATTTTGAGCTGCCTGGTACTACTCCAATTGGTGAATATAAAGTAAATACTTTTTTAGTAAATAAGACAGGATATTTATTATCTTCTTGGCAGAATAATGTTAAGGTCACAAAGGGGGGAATGGGTGCATATTTGTATGACTATTCAAAAAATCATTCTTTTTTATATGGATTATTAGCAGCTTTAGGAGCAATACTATTAGGTTTCACAGCAAGTGAAATTTTTAGAAGAGTATGAAAGGTAGGTAATCTTGGATCATATTCCTGGACAAGTAAAATTTTTAGTATGTGTTGATTCTTCTGAAGAATGCAAGGCAGCTTTAAAATTTGCGTGTATGAGGGCAAAAAACTCTAATGGTTTAGTACTTATATTATATGTAGTTGAACCGAATGATATGCAACATTTTGCCGGAGTAGAAAAAGTTATGGCGAGAGAGGCAAAAGAAGAGGCAGAAAGAGTTTTATCTGAGCTTCAAGAAGAAACATTTCAAGAGTTTGCAATTGAAATAGAAACAAGAATTTCATACGGGTCTAAATATACAAGCATAGTAGATTTGATTAATGAAGATAAATCTATTAGTATATTAGTTCTTGGAGCGGCACCAGAAGGAAAAGGAACAAATGAATTAATTAATAAGTTTTCTACGGGACTTACTAATAGTATTCATATTCCATTAACTATAGTGCCAGGAAATTTAAATAATAATGAACTTTTAAAAATAACTTAGAAATTGATAAGGAAATAATATGTTTATTCAGACAGAGTTAACACCAAACCCTAAGACAGTAAAATTTATTCCTGGCAAAGAAGTGTCTCCTCAAAAAAATGTTTCTTATAAAAACATAGCAGAAGCAGAAAATTCGCCATTAGCTAAAAGACTTTTTTTAATTGATGGAATTGATGCTATTTTTTTTGGATCAGATTTTGTTTCTATAACAAAAAATGACGATCTGGAATGGCAAGTACTTAAGCCATTAATTTTAAGTCAGATTATGCAACATTACATGTCTAATGAAAAAGTAATTGATGAAGTTAAAGAGGTTATTTCAACTGAAGTTAATGAAGAAGATAAAGACATTGCAATACAAATAGAAGAACTATTAGAGACTAGGGTAAGGCCATCAGTAGCAGGTCATGGAGGAGATATAGTTTTCCACGGTTATTCCGAGGGAGTTGTAGAGCTTGAAATGAGAGGAGCTTGTTCGGGCTGTCCGTCATCTATGGCCACATTAAAAATGGGAGTAGAGAATATGCTAAAGCATTATATTCCTGAAGTTATTGAAGTCAGAGAAGTATTATAACTATCCTTTTACTTATTTACCCAAAATAATGAACCATGCCATAAAAGTCTATCATTAGAATTTTTAGAGATGCAATTTATTCTTGCTTTTGACCCATTAAACTTTTTAGTTCTTACTTCTATTCTATTCTCATTAACAGTAATCACTTCGGCTTCATTATTATTATTAGTATAACACTTAGGATTTTGATCCTTATGTAATAAAGTAAAACCATATAATGGAGGGTTGCTAATAAGAGTATTAGTNTCCGGCAATATTTTAGATACTTCAAGAGGCAAGGTTTCTAATACAATTTTTAANCTTTNNATNTTTGAGAATTTACCTGAAATATTAAAACGAGGTAATTTATACATNTTCATTNTGAGACTAACTGGCCCTGAGTTGNCTCCAAAGGCTATTTTAATTTTATTTTCTTTCAATATTTGTATTTCTTCTTTAGACCAAATACCTAGTTTATATTGATAACTAATTGGATCTAAAGATAAATTATTTTTATATAATTTAATAGCACTTACAATTTTTTTAGGCGTGCTACTAATACCTATTTCAACTCCATTNTTATGTAGAGTTTTTATATCTTCCCATTGCATATTATTAATACCATTATTAATTAAATGAGGCTCAATAAATAAAGTAAATGGAAGTGAGGCTGTTGCCATNGATGGCCATATATTATTAATAATTTGTTTTTTATTACTTGTTATTGTTATTGCTACAGAGTAATTAGGCAAAATTTTTGCAGAAGAAATGGCATCTATAATAGTATTAGTACTTAATACATAATATTTTTTATTATTCAGTAATTTAATATGCTTATCTATTACTTCTAAATCGAAACCTTTATTAGAAAAATTATNATAAGCCACCACAACTATATCTGCTTGAGCAACTTTTATAATAAAATTACTTAAGTAAAAACAAGTAATCAAATAAATAGCTTTAACTAATAAACTCATTTAACTTTCTTTATTCCCATAATTATTTTTTCAATATTTTTATCATTAATTAATGGCCATGTTTTACTATTATGTAATTGATAATGCCACCATTCATTTTCATAAAAATCCCACCCAGCAGCTGTCATGATTCCTAAAAGAATCATTCTATTCTTTTGACATTTAATAGATATCTCAGTGTTACTATGATGAGATTTTTTATATAAGTAATCAAAGCTGGTTCCCATNTCTATTATTTCATTATTTTTCATTAAAGTTAAATCAATGGCTATNCCTCGGGAATGAGGAGACCCTTTATCAGGAGGAGTAATAAAATTCTTATCAGGGCAGAAATTCCATAAGGCCTGTTGAGCGGATGATGGCCTATAGGCATCATAAATTTTAAATCTATACCCTAGAGAATTTGCTAAATAAATTGCAGATAACAATTTTGGCAGAGCATCTTCATGAATAAAACATTTATTGTTTTTATATATTTTTTTTCCAGTGAAATTATCACTTCTTGCATATGCTAATTCTATAGAAACATCATACATTTCTTCTGTAATTTCAATTAGTTTCATTCTTTCCCTTTTTATAATCTATAAAGAAGACTATAATAATCATATCGATTTAAATTTATTAAGTAAATAAATGAGGATATGTTTTGAATTTTATTGTATTGGACCTTTCTTTAAGTCATCTAGTAATATTATTGTCACATAATAATAAGGTAGTTTATAAAAATAAAATAGCTCTTAAAAGAGACCGTGCAGGAATCCTATTTAATAGTATTCAAAGCATGATTAGTGAATTAAATCTTAATTTAAGNGATCTAGATATTCTATTTTCTACAATTGGGCCTGGTAATTTTAATGGTATAAGAGTTTCTTTATCTTTTGTTAAAGGTTTTGCAATTACTAATAATACGCAAATTGCTGGTCTATCTTCTTTAGAAGCTATTAGCAGAAGCTTTTCCAATAATAATAATAAAAAAATTTTTTCCATTATTAAGGCTTCGCCAAATTTTTATTATATAGAGTTCTTTAATCAATTTAATAAATCTATTGTTCCTCCCCGGTTAATAAATATTGATGAAGAAATTGAGCTGCCTGTATCAATTAATGATATTGTTTTAGTAGGAAATGATGTTGAAATATTAGCAAAAAATATTAATTTTCACGGCGAAATGTATAGTATTGATAGTCCTACACCTGAAAGCTTATTTTACACTGCTAAAGATGCAATAGTAAGCAAACATTTCACTGAACCTAATCCAATCTACCTTAGAGAGGTTAATGCACAAAAACCATCTACCTGGAAAAATAACCCGATAATTAAATAAATGAAAAACAATATTTTTATCTTAAAAACAATTGATACAGAAATTATAGATCAATTAGTGAGTATTTACGATTCTGCTTTTAATAAATTTAATTTTAGAAATTGGTCTTTTAAAGATTTTAATGATTTAATTAATACAGGGGCACATATATTTTATTGCATTTATGATAATATAATTGTGGGCTTTACTATAGTTCGTTTTGATCAAGATTCTTCTGAAATTATCACAATCGCTATNGAAAGCAGTTACCAAAAAAAGCAAATAGGAAAATCTTTACTTAATTATATAATAAATAGGCCAGAATTTAAAGGGCATCTAATTTTAGAGGTAGCAGTNAGTAATATAAATGCCATAAATTTTTATAAGAACTTTGGTTTTAAAAAAATTGGCCAACGTAAAAACTATTATTTAGTTTTTAAGGGAAATAAGGTANGAAAAAAAATTGATGCTATAGTAATGCAGTTACAAAAAAAATAGGTTATTTTTGTATTATAATATAAAATTTTTCTTTATCTAAATCTATAATTGAAATAACTTTATGATTNATTTCAATTATAGATTTAGGAACATTAGTTTTGGCTTCTTGGCTGTTATATATAACTTTTATTCTTTCTCCTTGATTAATTTTTTCTAGAGCAAGCTTTGTTTTCACAAAGGTCATAGGACAAATTTCATTTAAAAGATCTATTTCTTTAATTATATTTTTNTTCATAATATGCTNCCAATGTTTTTTTTTCTTACACTTTATTACAAATTAATGTTAAATATAAGCTATTATTTTAATATAATGAAAATAGTTTTTTATAATTGGGAATATTAAATATGGCAAGTTCAGCTATTGAGGTTATGTGTGCTGCTAAAAGTATTAAGCTAACGCATCAAAGGAGAGTTATTGCAAAAGTACTATCTAAATCAGATGANCATCCGGATGCTAANATGGTGTTTAAGAGATCTTCAAAAGTAGATTCTANGATAAGTATGGCTACAGTATACAGAACAATGAAATTATTTGAAGATACGAATATAGTNGTTGTTAGGGATTTTGGTGATGGGAGGTCTCGATATGAGATATTTAGTAATGAACATCATGATCATTTAATTGATACAGAATCTGGTGAAGTAATAGAATTTGTAAATGAAGAGATTGAAGCCTTACAACATAAAGTAGCTAAAGAGCTAGGTTATCAATTAACCGGGCATAGACTTGAATTATATGGAAAAAAAGTTTAAATAAATTATATTATAGGTACAATAATTAACCAGGATCCATTATATGGCCGCTGCAGAAGANTTTTTTAAAACTATAGAACCTGTTCATTCGGGCAATCTAGAAGTGCGTTTAGCAGAAAATAGTGCAGAGATAGATGCAGCACAAGCTTTAAGATACAAAGTTTTTTATGATGAAATGTCTGCTAAACCAAATAAAAAAATGTTAGAAGCAAAAAGAGACTATGATAAATTTGATAAATATTGGGACCACTTGCTAGTATTAGATCATTCAAAAACAAACATTCTAGATAAAGTAGTTGGCACTTATCGTTTAAATAGAAAAAGTCAGGCAATAAATAATGGCGGTTTTTATTCTGCTGGTGAATATAATATTAAAAGCCTGTTAGATTATCCTGGNGAAATTTTAGAATTNGGACGNTCTTGTGTGGATATAAAACATAGAAATGGCCAAACTATGCAGCTACTNTGGAGAGGTATAGCTAATTATGTATTCTTNTATGATATAAAAATTATGTTTGGGTGCGCTAGTTTTCCAGAGGTTACTCAAGAATTAATTGAGCTTCCTTTATCTTATTTGCACCATTATCATTTAGCTCCAAAAGAAATTAGGCCGTTAGCTTTACCTAACAGATATATCAATATGAATTTTATTTCCAAATCAAAAATTGATGTAAAAAAAGCTAGACGCTTAATACCACCATTAGTAAAGGGATACTTAAGAGTGGGAGCCTACATTGGTGAAGGAGCTGTCTTAGATCAACAGTTTGGAACAACTGATATAGTAATAGTACTTAAAACAGAGCAAGTTACAAGTAGATATAGGTCGCATTATGAATTAGATAAAACGGATATAACCATATTGTGAATTTTTTTTTATGTTTAAAGTATTTATGCACATATTCAAGGCGTATAATAAGATTGTTATTTATATGCTTTTGGNTTTTAATAATATTAGTTTTCTTAATCATTCTTAGGCCTTTCAATTTTTCTTTATATAAAAGCATCCCAAGATTTTTTCATATCGGGTTTTTAAAAATTTTAAATGTTAAGGTTAATTTAGTGGGAAAAATTCATAAGGAAAGGCCAGGATTGTTAATTTCAAATCATGCATCTTGGATAGATATTTCTATATTGTCTTCTCTAACTAATATAAGTTTTATAGCTAAATCAGAAGTATCTAAATGGCCCTTATTTGGTTTTTTAGCTAAATTACAAGACACTATTTTTATAGAAAGAAGAGCTATAAAAGCAGTTAAGCAAAAAAATGAAATAAATGAGGTTTTGCATAAAGGAAAAAGACTCGTNCTATTTCCTGAAGGTACTTCTTCAGACGGAAATAGAGTTTTAAAATTTAAATCCTCTTTATTCTCTGTTGTAGAAAATAAAACAGATAAGTCCGAAAATTATTTAATGCAGGCAGTCACTATTTGTTATAAGGGGATAAATGGTTTGCCTATNTCTAGAAGTGANAGGCCTTTAATTTCTTGGTGGGGAGATATGGATCTAATGAATCATTTGTGGAATATTTTAAAGTTAAACAGTGTAGATATATTAGTTATAGCTCATGAACCAATTCAAGAAGTATCAGACAGAAAATCTCTCTCTAAAATAGCCTGGGAGCAAGTTGCACAAGGTATGGGTTTAGCGCTTGCTGGCAATGTNAGNGCATTGAATAATAAGACGCCTAAGTGTTAGGNCATTTGATGNTTTCAATAAATGTTGTTAAGATTATTTTTTAAATTAAGGCGTATTAAATTTTATGAAAAAAATATACATTAAGACTTATGGTTGCCAAATGAATGTATATGACTCAGAAAGAATGTACGAGTTAATGCAGCCTCATGGCTATACCCCAACAANACAGTACAATGATGCCGATTTAATAATTTTAAATACATGTCATATAAGAGAAAAGGCTGCAGAAAAAATATATTCAGAGTTGGGAAGAATAGCGCCTCATAAAATTAATTTAAAAAGTCAGGGTAAAAAATTAAATATTGTAGTGGCTGGATGTGTAGCTCAAGCAGAAGGAAAAGAGATTATTAGACGTCAGCCTATGGTTGATATAGTAGTAGGCCCGCAAACATATCATCGTCTTCCAGAAATGCTGAACAAGCACTTTAAAAACCCTAAAAGAATAGTNGATACAGATTTTCCTATAGAGAACAAATTTGATGAATTGCAAAAATTAAGAAATAATAAAAACCCTGTTGCTTTTTTAAGCATTCAAGAAGGATGCGATAAATTTTGTAGTTTTTGTGTTGTTCCTTATACAAGGGGAGCGGAATACTCTAGGCCTGTTAAAGAAATTATATTAGAAGCTAAAAACTTAATTAAACAGGGGGCAAAAGAAATATGCTTATTAGGCCAAAATGTGAATGCATACCATGGAGAATATAAACATAAAACTCTTTCACTAGATAAGTTAATTTNTGAAATCGCTAATTTAGAAGGTATAAAAAGAATTCGTTATATGACATCACATCCTGCTGATATGACTGAAGGGCTTATAAATACACATGGAGAAATAGAAGCTTTAATGCCAAATTTGCACCTTCCTGTTCAATCTGGAGATGATNAGGTCTTAAAATCTATGAACCGCAAGTACACNTCTTTAGAGTATTTAAAGATAATTGAAAAATTAAGAGATGCTAGGNCTGATATAGTATTTTCTTCTGATATTATTATAGGTTTTCCTGGAGAAACAGGTNAGGCATTTGAAAACACATTAGACTTAGTTAAAAAAGTGAATTATTCACAGGCATATTCATTTAAATATTCTAGAAGGCCAGGTACACCAGGGTCCATTATGAAAGGGCAAGTTGCGGAGTCAATAAAGTCGGAAAGACTTTTGAGATTACAAGAGATATTATATTCTCAACAACTATATTTTAACAGATCCTTTATTGGCAAGAATATGGACATCTTAATTGAAAGAAGAAAAAAAAATAATCAATTAGTTGGAAGAAGTCCATATATGCAAGCAGTACATTTATTAGAAGATAATTATGATATAGGAGATATATTAAATATTAAGGTTTTTGATGCAGATAAAAATAGCTTAAAAGGAGAGGTTGTTCAGTGATTTGGAGATACTAATTGAAAGAACTACATAATAGATTAGATGAAAACATTATTATTTCTTTTAATAATGAATCTTTAATACCAGATTTATTTGGTCAATTTGATAAAAATTTACGTAGGATAGAATATTTATTAAATGTTAATTTGCATGTAAGAGGAAAAAATGTTTCAATTTCTGGTGAAAAAATACTTTTAGCTAAAAATGTTTTAAATGATTTGTATGGGCAGCTTGAAAAAGGCTTTGATATAGATTTTGAGGAAGTAGATGCTAGTATAAGAATGAANAGTGTAGAAAATAATTTTATTCGTAAAANGGAATCTGACACACCACTTATTAAAACGGATAAGAAGACTGTTAGGGCAAGAACCCATACACAAAATAAATATATTGATGCTTTGAATGTTTCTGAATTAACTTTTGGAGTTGGACCAGCGGGAACTGGTAAAACATATTTACCGGTAGCTCATGCTGTAGAAATGCTAGAAAAAGAAGAGGTATCNAAAATAATTTTATCTAGGCCTGCAGTAGAAGCAGGAGAAAAACTAGGTTTTTTACCCGGCGATTTAAAAGATAAAGTTGATCCATATCTAAGGCCATTATATGACGCATTAGAAGATGTCTTGTCTTTTAAAAAGATAGAAAAGTACATGGAAATTGGAGTTATAGAAATTGCTCCTTTAGCTTTTATGAGGGGANGAACTTTATCAAATGCCTATATTATTTTAGATGAAGCACAAAATACTAGTAAAATGCAAATGAAGATGTTCCTAACACGTTTAGGATTTAATTCAAGGATGGTAATTACTGGTGATATAACTCAAATAGATTTGCCAAATAATGTTTCTTCAGGCTTATCGGAGGCTTTAAAGGTAACTAATTTTATTACTGAAAAAGTAACTCAAATTTATTTCAATGATAAAGATGTAGTAAGACATCCNTTAGTTCAAAAAATTGTAAATGCTTATGAAAGGATAGAAAAGTCTGTTGAAAAACCAAGATAGNATATTTGTAAATTTTGATTTGGTTAATAAAAAATGGGATAAATTAATGGCTTATGGTTTATCATATCAGGCTATTAATATTACTTTAAAAAAATGTAAAATTTCAAATTCTGAAATTACTATTAGATTAACGGATGATCAAGAGATGCTTTTATTTAATAAGAAGTGGAGGAATAAAAATCGCGCCACAAATGTTTTAGCTTTTCCAAATAAAAATTTATTGCTAGATGAACAACAAAGTTATTTAGGAGACATTCTAATTTCTTACGGGGTTTTAAAAAAAGAATCTTTACTTAGAAANATTTCTTTAACTGATCACATGATACATTTAATAGTTCATGGGACATTACATTTATGCGGCTATGACCACATAAATAAAAAAGATGAAACAAAAATGATAAACTATGAAAAAATAATTTTAGCTAAGGTCGGTATTAAAGACCCTTATATTAAATATAATTAGTCATGAGGTTTTATAAATGATTATTAATAAATTCAGCATTTTTAATAAATTTTTTTTAAAAAAGAATGAAAAAAAAATAGACTTAGAAAGCACAAGAGGTGAAGTAAGGTCGTTAGGAAAAAAAGCTGGCCTCTCATATTCAGAAAGAGTTATGCTTGATAATGTTATAGGGTTTTCTTCTATTGAAGTAGANGAGGCAATGGTTCCAAGAGCTGATATAGTAGCAGTGTCAGAGACTATAACTTTAGAGGAGTGTATCAATGTTTTTAGAAAGGCTGCTCATTCTAGGCTACCAGTGTATAAAGGAACTTTAGATGAAATCATTGGTATGGTGCATGTTAAGGATATTCTAGCTTATTGGCATGCTGAAGANAGTTTTCTANTAAAAAACATTATAAGAAAAGTGATTATTTCTGCACCTTCAACTCCAATATCTGTTTTATTTCAAGAAATGAGAAGCTCNAAAGTTCATTTATCTATTGTTGTAGATGAACATGGGGGTACGGACGGATTAATCACTATAGAAGACCTACTTGAAGAGATTACAGGAGAAATAGAAGATGAACATGATACTAATTACAATCTTATTTTAAGTAATAATGTAGATAATTCAATAATAGTAGATGCTCGAATACCACTTAATGAACTTGAGGCACATTATAACTGTGCATTAATAGACCCTTCAATAGATGTAGATACATTAGGAGGTTTAATTTTTTATTTTCAAAAAAGTATCCCTGAAGTCGGAAAAGAAATTAGGCAATCTAATGGCCTAGTTTTTAAAATTATAGATGCAGATATGAGAAGAATTAAAAAGATTAAAGTTTCGGGCGTTCCTAAAGTATAAAGAATTGATTATTCAAAATATAATGAGATACTTACACAACTTTTTTTTCTTAAAAATTTTATTTTTCTTTGGAATTGGTAATCTAAGTAGCTTAGCTTTTAATTCAAATATAATATTTCTGCCTTTAATGATTATTAGTGTAGTTAGTATATTTTATTTTATTTATAATAATAATCTAACTATTTTTAGGGTCTTTCTTATAGGGTGTTCATATAGTTTTGGACAATTATTTTTAGGTCTATATTGGATATCATTCGCATTTGAATTTACTGCCAGTCTTGGAATATGGGTGGGAATAATAGCTGTTTTATGTTTAGCAATAGTGTTATCAATTTTTACGGGAATATTTTGTGCCCTTTCTAAATATTTGAAAGATTTATGGAGACTAAATGTATTTGGCTATGCTTTGCTCTTAAGTTCATTATTATCCGTAGGCGAATATTTAAGAGGTAGTCTGTTTGGAGGTTTTCCTTGGAATACATTAGGGTACATATGGTCGCAATCTTATGTTTTGATGCAGCCAGTATCTATAATCGGCATATATGGGTTAGGCTTAATTAGTTTTTTAGGGTCCATAGCATTTGCTTTATTTTTTTATAAGATAAGGTATGGTTTTTATGCACTTTTGCCATTAGTAATATTTCTAACATACGGCGGTTTAGAGTTAATTTTTTTAAGTGAGAAAAAAAATAATTTTTTGGCGGTAAGAGTAGTACAGCCTTCTATTCAACAGGATGAGAAGTGGGATGAAAAATTAAAAACTCATCATCTCGAAAAGCTAATCAAGTTATCATCATTAGAAATAAATAATTTTAATCCTAATATAATTGTTTGGCCAGAATCAGCATTTCCATACAGCTCTTCTTTATTGGAAAAACAAATAAATATTTTTGATTGGCTTAAGGCAAATCAGATATTAATTAGTGGGGCAACAAGAACTAATTTTAAAAATAATAAGCTTATAAATATTTATAATAGTGCTTATATTATCGATAATAAAGCACAAAGTAGAGCCTTTTATGACAAGGTTAAATTAGTTCCCTTCGGAGAATATAATCCTCTTAAAAAAATTATAAACTTGGGAAAAATAACAGATGGATCTTTAGATTTTTCTAAAGGAAAAGCCTTAAATACTTTTAATTTAAAGTCTCTTAACTATGATATAGGTCTTTTAATTTGTTATGAAGTTATTTTCTCTGGGCAAGTAGTTAATGGTAAGAGACCTGATATTTTAATAAATATCACTAATGATGCTTGGTATGGTAATACATCTGGACCTATTCAACACTTAGCTGCTGCACGTGCAAGGGCGATTGAAGAAGGGTTGCCATTAGTTAGGGCCGCAAATACAGGTATATCTGCTATAATAGCTGCAAATGGTAGGTTTATAGAGCGTTTAGAAATAAATAAAGAGGGAGTTCTAGATGTTTATGTACCAATAAGCGGTAAAAAAACTATATTTTCAATTTATGGTAATAAAATATACATTATCTTATTAATGTTTATGTTGATGTTAGCAAGATTTGTATTTATAAGTAAAAAAATTTAAATTAAGGAAAAATGTTTATGAATAATAATTATCTCTTTACTTCCGAATCTGTATCAGAGGGGCATCCAGATAAAATTTGTGATCAAATATCTGATGCAATAGTTGACGCTTATTTAGATAAAAGCGAACAAAAGGACCAAGTAAGAGTAGCATGCGAAACTATGGTTACCACTAACCGTGTAATTCTAGCAGGCGAGATTAGAGGTAGTGAAATAAAAAATGAAGAAATAGAAGACATAACGAGAAAAATAGTAAAAGAAATAGGGTATGAGCAGGAAAATTTTCATTGGAAAAATTTTGATTTTAGTTGTTTTTTACATGCACAATCTATTGATATTGCTCAAGGAGTTGATGCAAATGATGCAAGGACTGAAGGTGCAGGTGATCAGGGTATAATGTTTGGGTATGCTTGTACTGAGACAAAAGAATTTATGCCTGCTCCTATTCAGTATAGCCATCAAATTTTGGAGAAGTTAGCGAAGGAAAGAAAAACAGGAAATGCTCCGGGTATATTACCTGATTCTAAATCACAAGTAACTTTAATATATAATGAAGATAACAAGCCAATTGGATGCGATAATATTGTTGTTTCTACACAGCATACATCAGACTTAAATAAGAAAAACATATTTGATTATCTTTACCCAATTATTGAAAGTTCCTTGCCTCCTGAATGGATTCCAACAGAAGATAAGATATTTATTAACCCTACTGGAAAATTTGAGATTGGAGGGCCTGATGGTGATGCGGGTCTTACAGGAAGAAAAATTATTGTGGATACATACGGCGGCGCCTGCCCACATGGAGGTGGAGCTTTTTCAGGAAAGGATCCGTCCAAAGTTGATAGGTCTGCAGCATATGCAGCTAGATATGTTGCGAAAAACATTGTTTATGCAGGGTTAGCAGAGCGATGCACAATACAATTAGCATATGCTATAGGAATGGTAGAACCATTATCTGTATATATTAACACTTATGGAACTGGAAAGCTAAAAGATACAGACTTGGTAAGCATAATAAATAAGAATTTTGATCTTACTCCTAGAGGCATTAGAGAGATGTTGAACCTATCAAACGTAAATTATTTATCAACCGCAGCTTATGGGCACTTTGGAAGAGAATCTTCTAGTAACCAGAGCTTTACTTGGGAAAAAACAGATAAGGCTAAACTAATACTAGAAAGTGTCAGTTAAAAGTGATGCAAAAAACTTTACATGGAAGAAGAATAGGTAGGACTTTAAGTAAAAAAAAACTTTTTTATTAGAAAAAGTTTTACCTATTGTTAGTATTAAAGAAGATGATGTATTTTTTTTAGAAAAACTATTTCCTAAAAACATAAAAGAAATTTGGTTAGAAATAGGATTTGGCTCTGGAGAAAATATAAAATGGCAGTTAGATAATAGAAAAGATATTGCTATTATTGGCTGTGAACCTTACATAAATGGGGTGGCTAACTTACTCCAGCTTCTAGATAATGAACAATTACATAGAGTAAAAATTTTTACTGGTGATGCAATAAAAATTATAAATTCTTTAAAAAATAATAGTATATCTAGAGTTTTCATATTATTTCCGGATCCGTGGCCTAAAAAAAGGCACCATAAGAGGCGTTTGATTAATCAAAATTTAATTTTGAATCTTTCTAGGGTAATGATAGAAAGAGGAGAATTAATAATTGCTTCAGATCATAATAATTACATTTCTTGGATACTGCATCAGTTTCTAAATAATAAAAACTTAATATGGATGGCAAAAAGTAAAAAAGATTTTTTAATAAAACCAGAAAATTGGCCTATAACTAGGTTTGAGGAAAGAGCAAAACAACTAGGAAGCATTTGTTATTTTTTTCTATTCCATAATCTTAATAAGAATCATTGATTTAAAAACATTATTAGTATATAAACACTATGTAATAAAATTATTAGAGAAGACTATAGATAAGCCGAAAGGCTTATTTTTTTTTGGAGAAAAATGTGGAAGAAAAATTAGATAATTTTTCTAAAATAGTTCAAGCTAGGGAGGTTATAGAAATAGCTCCTAAATTATTTAAAATTATAAATAATTTAGACCTTAGAGTAGTAAGAATAAGAATGATTGAAGGCTCCACTAAAACTTTACAGTTTATGATTGAGGGTGCAGATCTATCTGACATTACTATTAAGCAATGCACTAAAGTAAGTAGATTAATATCGGAAGTTTTAGACGAAAAAGATTATATACATGGAGATTACAGTCTAGAAGTATCTTCACCAGGTATAGAAAGGCCATTAATAGAATATATCGATTTTAAGAGGTTTGTGGGAAGCAAAGTGAAAATAAAGTTAATAAATAAGTATGAAAATAAAATTAGTTTTACAGGCTTAATTAAAAAATGCTTGGATGAAAAAATAACTTTTTTAGATAATAAAGATAGTAAAGTTATTATTATACCCTTTGCCTTAATTGATGAAGCAAAGTTAGTTTTTAATGGTTTTTAGTATAAATTTGAGAGGTTAAAATATTGAAAAATGAAATGAACCAAAATATAGCGAGGCCTGAATTATTGCAGATAGCTGAATCTGTTGCCAGAGAAAAATCTATAGATCAAGAAATAGTTATTGAAGCTATGGAGGAGGCGATACAATCTGCAGCAAAAAGAAAATATGGTCAAGAACTAGAAATTAAAGCTGAAATCAATAGAAAAAATGGAGAAATTGAGATTGCTAGAGTATTAAAAGTCTCAGAGGTAATAGAAAACAAAGCTATAGAAATTACATTGGAAGAAGGTAAAAAAAGAGATGGAGAAGCTAGAATAGGAGATTATTTTTATGATCCTTTGCCTCCAATAGAGCTCGGAAGAGTTGCGGCACAAACAGCAAAGCAGGTTATTGTTCAAAAAGTAAGAGATGCGGAACGTGAAAAACAGTATGAAGAGTTTAAGGATAGAGTAGGTGAAGTAGTTAATGGTTTAGTAAAAAGAATAGAATATGGAAATGTAATTGTAGATTTAGGAAGAGGAGAAGCATTTATTAGAAGGGATGACGTTATTCCTAGAGAGACATTTAGGCCAGGAGATAGAATAAGGTCATATATATCAGAAGTAAAAAAAGAACAAAGAGGTCCTCAGATATATTTGTCTAGAACATCTAATGATTTTATGGCTAAGCTTTTTACTCAGGAAGTGCCAGAAATATATGATGGAATAATTCAAATTGTAGCAGTTGCAAGAGACCCTGGAAGCAGAGCTAAAATTTCTGTTTTATCTAAAGATAATTCCATAGACCCCGTAGGGGCCTGTGTTGGTATGCGAGGAAGTAGAGTGCAAGCAGTAGTTGCAGAGTTGCAGAATGAAAAAATTGATATTATCCCATTTTCAGAAGATGTTCCCACTTATTTGGTGAGCGCCTTAGCTCCTGCCGAGGTAGCCAAAGTGGTTTTAGATGAAGAACAAAAAAAAGTTGAAATAGTAGTGCCTGATGAACAGTTAAGTCTAGCAATAGGTAGAAGGGGTCAAAATGTCAGATTGGCATGTCAGCTAACAGGATGGGATATAGATATTTTAACTGAAGGTTCTGAGTCTGAAAGAAGACAAAAAGAAATGAAAAATATTTCGCAATTATTTATAGACAGATTAAATGTAGACGAAGTTATAGCCCAAGTATTAGTTACAGAGGGCTTTTCATCTGTGGAAGCAGTAGCTTATGTACCTATTGATGACTTGACTGAAATCGAAGGGTTTGACCAAAAAGTTGCTGAAGAATTAAGAGAAAGAGCATTAGTTAGTCTAAAGGAAGCTGAAGAAGGACTTAAGAAAGA
This sequence comes from Candidatus Pelagibacterales bacterium, assembly GCA_002684605.1. The sequence continues at coordinate 42,386 of NYVM01000003.1, forward strand.
TATAGAAAAACTTAATATTAGCGAAGAGTTAATTATATTTGAAGGATTAAGCCCATCTATGTTAGTCAAGCTAGGAAATGCGAATATTAAAAATATTAATGATTTGGCAGACCTTGCAAGTGATGAATTAAAAGAAATATTAGAAGGTATTGATATTTCTAGTAAGGATGCAGATGATATAATTATGAAAGCAAGAGCTGGATGGTTTGAAGAAGATGATGAAGAAAATAAAGATGAGGTAAAGGACGAAAGTAAAGTGCATAAATAATTCTTAATAGCTATAGAAATAAATTTTTATGAACGAAAAATATAAATTTCCATGTGCTTTAACCGGTAATACATTTCACTTAAATCAAATGTTATTATTTAAGGAAATGAATGATTTCCTCGTTTGTGATGTGAATGCCAAGTTAAATGAAAAAGGAATATGGTGTAATCCTTCTAGATATGATATAGAAAAGGCAATAAAGAATCAATTATTTGATAAAATTATAAAGAAGAAGCTTAAAATACAAAGTTCTTTTATAGAAAGTATTGAAAAAAATTTAAAATTAAAAGTATTAAACTTGGTAGGCTTAAGTAAAAAAGCAGGTTTATTAGAAATAGGAAATGATAAAGTAGTCAAAGGCTTAAAAAATAATAGTGTTAATATTATATTAATAGCCAAAGAGGATGAAAAATTAGAGAATACTTTTTCAAGTATTATAAATGATCGCAAAGTTTTATTAAATAAAACTTTTTCAAGGTTGGAGATAAGTAAGGCAGTAGGTTATAAAAATGTAATATGTGTAGCAATCATGAATAGTAATTTATCTGCAGCATTACAATTAGATTTTTATAAGTTAATGAAATTTAAATTAAATTAATAATTAAAGGTTAAATTTATGGTTGATAAAAAACCAGATATTAAAAAAGAAGAAGAAAAAAGCACTGTTAAATCTCAAACATTAGGCTTTTCTTCTCCAAGACTTGAATTGAAGAAAACATTGGGAGTAAGTGGTTCAGTACGCCAACCCTTTTCCCATGGAAGAAATAAATCAGTATCAGTAGAAGTTAAAAAAGTTAGAACATATAAGCCTTTCACAGCTAAAAAAGATTCAGATGGACCTTTTAATGAGAGCAAAGATATGGGTTTATCAGACCTAGAAAAAGAGGCAAGATTAAATGCTTTAAATAACTCTATTAAGGTCAAAGAGGAAATTAAAAATAAAGTATCAAAAGAATTAATTGAAGTGGAAAAAAAAGAAGCCCAAAAAGATCAAGTAATACAAAAAGAATCTAATAATGATCCAAAAGAAGTAAAAGAAATACCTGTACCTGCTAAAGAATCAGATAGTGATAAGTCAGTTCGTTTGAGAAAAGAAGAAGAGGCAGAAGAAAAGAAAAAAAATGCAAAAAAGCAATTATCTTTGGGAAGAGACTTTGGACAAAGAAGACAAAAAAAATTAAGTATTAATCAAGCGTTTGAAGATGAAGGTCGTCAACGTTCTCTGGCTTCGGTAAAAAGAGCTCGTGAACGAGAAAAAAGAATGAATGCGGGTGGAGGAGCAGAGGCAACAAAAAAAATTATAAGAGAAGTAGTAATTCCTGAATTAATTACAGTTAAAGAGCTTGCAAGTAGAATGGCAATTAGAGGTAGTGAAGTTGTTAAGTCTCTTATGAAGAACGGAGTTTTAGCTACAGCAAACCAGTCTATAGATGGAGACACTGCAGAGCTAGTAGTAATAGATTTTGGACATACAGTAAAAAGAGTTTCGGATGCTGACGTAGAAATAGGTCTCGAAGTAGTTAAGAATAACTCAGAAGGTGAAAAAAGGTCGCCAGTCGTTACAGTTATGGGGCATGTTGACCATGGAAAAACTTCATTATTGGATGCAATTAGATCTACAGACACAGTAAGTAAAGAATCTGGAGGAATAACACAACATATTGGTGCATATCAGGTTGTAACGAAGGAAAAGCAGACTATTACTTTTATAGACACTCCTGGTCATGCAGCATTTAGTGCAATGAGAGCACGAGGAGCCAATATAACTGATATAATAGTTTTAGTAGTGGCTGCTGATGATTCAGTAATGCCTCAAACTATAGAAGCTGTGCAGCATGCTTTGGCATCCAAAGCGCCAATAGTATTAGCTATAAATAAAATAGATGCTCCTGGATCTAATCCATTAAAAGTTAAGCAAGACCTTTTACAACATAATGTAATTACGGAAGATGTAGGTGGAGAAGTTGTTGCAGTTGAAGTATCTGCATTACATAAAACAAACATAGATGAATTACTTACGGTAATAAACTTGCAAGCTGAATTGTTAGATTTAAAAGCAGTTAAAGAAGGAAATGCTTCTGGTGTAGTAGTAGAATCTAGAGTTGATATTGGAAGAGGCGTAGTAGCAACTTTACTAGTTTCTAGTGGAAGTTTAAAGGTAGGAGATATAGTAGTTGCAGGAGCAAATTATGGAAGAGTAAAGGCATTGCTTGATGACAAAGGAAATAATAAAAAAATTGCAGAACCCAGTGAGCCGGTTGAAATACTAGGTTTAAATTCAGTACCTCAAGCTGGAGATCAATTTGCAGTAGTCAATAGTGAATCCCGAGCAAGAGAAGTTTCAGAATATAGACAAAATCTTGCTCAAAAAAACAATCCACTAACTGCTAGAGCAACTGTTACTAATGTAGATCAAATGTTAACACAAATAAAGCAAGGGCAAAGAAAAGCATTACCAATAATATTAAAAACGGATGTAAATGGTTCTATGGAAGCGATTTCCGTAGCACTTCGTGACTTACAGAATGATGAAGTTGCTTCACAGATTATTTTGTCAGGCGTTGGAGCTTTAAATGAAAGCGATATTATGCTAGCTGTTTCTTCTGGTGCGATAGTAATAGGTTTTAATGTTAGGGCAGATGTTCCTGCTAAAAAAATAGCAAAACAAAATAATATAGAAATAAAATATTACTCAATAATTTATGAAATATTAGATGATATTAGAAACCTTCTATCTGGCTTAATGGCTCCTATAGAAAGCGAAGTTTTTCTAGGTTATGCTAAAATTAAAAAAGTCTTTAAAATCACTAAAGTTGGAAAAATAGCAGGTTGTGAGATTACCGAAGGTGTAGTAAAGAGAAATATTAAAGTCCGTTTACTAAGGGATAATGTTGTTATTCATGAGGGAGATTTAGCCACACTTAAACATCATCAGAAGGAAGTTGATGAAGTTAAAGAGGGCACAGAATGTGGTATGTCCTTAGCAAATTATGAAGATATTAAAGAAGGTGACTTGATAGAGTGTTTTGAAATAAAAACTGAAATACCAACTTTACAATAATGAAAAAAAATTTTTTTGGCCCTTCGGACCGCCAGTTAAAAGTCGGAGAAAACTTAAGAAAAGCTATTTCTTTCATGATGCAGAATCATAGCTTTCATAACCCTATTATAGACAAAGCCTCAATTTTAATTACAGAAGTAAGAATTTCTCCTAACCTAAGCAACGCCTCCGTATATATATCTTCACTTGGAGGTGCAAATAATTCAGAAGGTTTAACTTCTGCTTTAAATAATGCATGGCGTCCATTAGTTGGCCCTTTAACTAGGGAGTTAAAATTAAGGAGAGCGCCTAGACTTAATTTTATGTTAGATGACAGTTTTGAGAGGCAAACCCTCATTGATAATTTAATTAATAGTGCTAAGAAGTAAAAGTAGGGAAAAAGTGGACTTTGCAGCAAGATTTAAAAAATATAAAGAGTGGTTGGATTATAGTAGACAAAGAAGTAGGAATGACTTCAGCATTGGTAGTTAATAAAATAAAAAGAGTTCTTAAAGTAAAAAAAGCTGGTCATGCAGGAACCTTAGACCCACTAGCTTCAGGTGTTTTACCAATAGCACTTGGAGAAGCAACAAAGACTATGAGCTTTGCAATGAATTCCAATAAATCTTACGAATTTGATATAAAATGGGGTGCTGCTACAGATACAGATGATTTAGAAGGAAAAATAGTAGAGAAAAGCAATATAAGGCCATTAAAGAATGATATAATTAATATTTTGCCAAAATTTACTGGTATAATTAAACAGAAACCTCCAGCATATTCAGCGATTAAAATTAATGGTGTGAGATCATATAAGCTAGCAAGAAATTCTATTATTTCGGATATACCCGAAAGAGAAGTCTATATTAAAAAAATCTCTTTAGTAAAATATATTAATAAAGACGTAGCTAGATTAAAAATAGAATGTGGAAAAGGAGTTTATGTTAGGTCTTTGGCTAGAGATATGGCTAGAGCTTTGAATACATATGGACATATAGTTTACTTAAAACGTTTAGCGGTAGGGTCTTTTTTTCATAAAGATGCGATTTTACTTGCAGATATTGCCAACCTAGTAGATAAAGCTACAATATCTAAGGCTATAAGGCCCATATCTTTTGTGCTGGACGACATCCCGGCAATCGATATTACTAGTGATAAGGCAATTCTTATTTCTAGAGGCCAAAAAGTCTTTATAGAAGATTTAGTATTGGAAGAAGGGACTTATAATAAGGAAGCTTATATTACTAGTAATAACGCACCTGTAGCTCTTGCTAGAATAGAAGGTAAATATATTCATCCCTTTAGAGTTTTTAACAATTAAATAATGGAGACTGTTGATGTCGATAACAGCTGAGAGAAAACAAGAAGTAATTAAAGAATTTGCAAGAGAAGAAGGGGACACTGGTTCTCCTCAGGTACAGATTGCTATTTTAACTGAAAGAATAAACAACCTTACTGGTCATTTTAAGGACCATAAAAAAGATGTTCACTCACGAAGAGGTCTTTTAAAAATGGTAAATAGAAGAAGGCGTTTACTAGACTATTTAAAGGCTAAAGAAGAAGAATCATATTTAAAAATAATTAAAGATTTAGGTTTAAGAAAATAATAATATTTAAATAGTTAAGTTTTAATAGACTTGATGGTTTAAATCTAGAGGTAGAAAAAAGGAAATTATATGTTTGATATAAGTAGAGAAGAGATAGAATTTGGTGGAAAAAGATTAGTTTTAGAAACAGGAAAAATCGCACGTCAGGCAGCAGGAGCGGTAATGGTAACATATGGAGGTACACAAGTTTTATGTACTGTCGTTGCAGCAAAAAAAGTAACTCCAAACCAGGATTGGTTTCCTTTGTCTGTACATTATCAAGAAAAAGCTTCAGCAGCAGGCAAAATACCTGGAGGCTTTTTTAAAAGAGAAGGCCGTCCAAGTGAGAAAGAAGTCTTAACTTCTAGATTAATAGACAGACCTATAAGGCCATTATTTATGGAAGGTTTTATGAATGAGGTACAGGTTATATGTACAGTAGTGAGTCATGATTTAGAGAACGATCCTGATATTCCATCTATAATTGGAACTGCCGCAGCATTAACTATATCTGGTGTTCCTTTTTTAGGGCCAATTGGAGGTGCTAGAGTTGCCTGGATTGATGATAAATATGTTTTAAACCCTACATATGAAGAGCTAGAAAATTCTGCATTAGATTTAGTAGTGGCTGGAACTAACAAGGGAGTTTTAATGGTTGAATCTGAAGCAAATGAGCTTTCAGAAGAAATTATGTTAGGAGCTGTAGATTACGGGCATAAAGAAATTAAATCTGTTATTAAAACAATAATAAGTTTAGCGGAACAAGCAGCTAAAGATCCTTGGGATTTTTCTCCTAAATCTATTGGAAAAGAAGAAGTAAAACATGTAGAAAAACACACTAAAACTGTTTTAAAGAAAGCTTATTCAGAAACAATAAAACAAAAACGCCAAGATATGCTTAGCGAAATAAGAAATAAAGTAGTTGAAGAAGCAGCGGCATCTGAATTAGATTTAGGACAAGTAAACGCTCAATTAAAGAAAGCAGAAAAAGATTTAGTAAGAGGACAAGTTTTAAAAACAGGAAAACGTATAGATGGGAGAGTATTAAATAAAATACGACCTATTGTGTCAGAGGTAGGTATTTTAGAAAGAACTCATGGCTCTGCTTTATTTACTAGGGGTGAAACTCAAGCTCTAGTTTCTATGACATTAGGCGGTGGGAGAGATGAGCAAATATTAGACTCTCTTGAAGGAGATTCAAAAAGAAACTTTATGTTGCATTATAATTTTCCACCATATTCAGTCGGAGAAGCTGGAAGATTATTCACAGGTAGAAGAGAGACGGGGCATGGAATGTTAGCCTGGAGAGCTATACATCCTATGATGCCAGATCATGAAGACTTTCCTTATACAGTAAGAGTATTATCTGAAATTACTGAGTCTAATGGTTCGTCATCTATGGCAACTGTGTGTGGAGCGTCATTAGCATTAATGGATGCAGGTGTTCCTATAAAAAAACCAGTTGCAGGAATAGCAATGGGTTTAATAAAAGAAGGTGATAAGTATGCAGTATTATCTGATATATTAGGAGATGAAGACCATCTTGGTGATATGGACTTTAAAGTAGCGGGTACAGATGCTGGAATAACTTCTTTGCAAATGGATATTAAAATCACATCTATCACAAGATCAATTATGTCTGAAGCCTTAGATCAGGCAAAGGAGGGACGATTACATATACTTTCAGAAATGGCGAAAGAAATCAAAGTTGCTCGAAAGGAAGTAAATGAATTTGCACCACGTTTAGAGAGGATGCAAGTCGCTGTAGATAAGATAAGAGAAGTAATTGGCCAAGGTGGAAAAGTTATAAAAGAAATATCTGCTAATTCAGAGGCTAAAATAGATATAGATGATACAGGATTAATATCAATATTTGCTAATAGTAAAGAATCAATAGAAAAAGCAAAAGCAGAAATTGAAAGTATAGTAGCTGAGCCAGAAGTAGGAGTTATATATGATGGTAAAGTAGTTAAAGTTATGGACTTTGGCGCATTTGTTAATTTCATAGGAAAAAAAGATGGCTTAGTGCATATTAGCGCCATGGCTCCTGAAAGAGTAGAAAAAGTTACTGATATTTGTAATGAGGGAGATACTGTAAAGGTTAAAGTTATGGGCTTAGACGATAGAGGTAAGGTTAGACTATCAATGAAAGTTGTAAACCAAGAAACTGGAGAAGATATATCTGATCAATTCCCAGAACAGGAAAATGATCGTCCAAAAGGACCTCCTAGAGGAGGAAGAAGAAAATCTCCGCAAAGAAGATAATTAGATAAAGAAAGGAAAGTAAGATTTGTTTCCTACTTTAAATTCACTCAGGATATCTGGAGCAGATGTTCTTCCTCTAATAGAGGGAGGAAAAGGATGCTGTGTAACTAATGGTAATACTTCCGGTGCTTGGGCGGAAGCTGGAGGTATAGGCACAATATCTGGAGTTAATCCTGATTCATATGATTCCAATGGTATAATAATACCACAAACATATTCTGGTAAGACTAGAATAGAACGCCACCAAGAGTTAATAAATTATGCAATTGAAGGAGGAGTTCAGCAAGCCAAGATAGCTCATGATATGAGAAAAGATAATGGAAGAATACATGTTAATATTTTATGGGAAATGGGCGGAGCTGAAACTGTTTTAAAAGGTATATTAGAAAAATCAAAAGGCTTAGTGCATGGAATTACCTGTGGAGCAGGTATGCCCTATAAATTAGGTGATATATGTGCTAGTTTTGGCGTTTATTATTATCCTATTATATCCTCTGCAAGAGCATTTAAAATACTTTATAAAAGAGCTTATTCAAGAAGTGCAGAGTGGTTAGGTGGTGTAGTATATGAGGATCCATGGTTAGCAGGAGGACATAATGGGTTATCAAATCTTGAGGATCCAAAAGTTCCACAAGATCCTTATCCAAGGTGTGTAGAGCTAAGAAAAGCAATGAGATCTGTAGGCTTAGAGGAAACCCCAATAGTAATGGCAGGAGGAGTATGGCATTTGAAAGATTGGGTTAAATGGATTGATAATAAAGAATTGGGTCCTGTTGTATTTCAATTTGGCACAAGACCCCTTTTGACTAAGGAAAGCCCTATATCTCAAACTTGGAAAGATCGTTTATTAACTCTTGATAAAGATGATGTTCTGTTACATAGGTTTAGCCCAACTAATTTTTATTCATCCGCAGTAAAAAATTCATTTATTAAAGATTTAATAGAAAGAAAAAAAAGACAGTTAAAAACTTCTGTATCTAAAGTAGATGAAATGATAGAGCCTATAGCATTTGGAAAAAATAAAAATAAAATTTTATATTTTTCTAAAGAAGATGCAATTAAGGCATATGGTTGGTTAAATCAAGGCTATACTGAAATTTTAAAGACGCCTGATGATACAGTAATTTTTGTTACAGAAAAAAATTCTTTAGAAATCAGAAAAGATCAAAAAGATTGCATGGGATGTTTGAGCCAATGTAAATTTTCTAATTGGTCAGATAATGAGGAAAATAAATATTCTACAGGTAAAAAAGTTGATCCAAGAAGTTTTTGTATACAAAAAACACTTCAAAATGTAGCTCATTTTGAAGACCCTGAGAATGAATTAATGTTTGCTGGACATAATGCCTGGAAATTTAAACAGGATCCATTTTATTCTAATGGGTTTGTGCCAACCGTAAAAGAATTAGTAAATAGAATAGCTAGTGGAGAATAGTAGCACCTAAATATTTTACATTTAGGTGCTTAATAGATTTATTTAAATATATAGAGAGTAACGGGACCAAATGTATGATTCGGAGGTGCTAATCTTCCTGGTAATTTATTAAGAGCTACACCGTCATCATCCATACCTACTTCATATTGTACCCAATTTTTATTTTGAAATTCAGAAGGTAAGTTTTTTGCAGTTTCACTATATTGTACTTTCACTTTAAAACGTAATTGATTCATACTTTTAGGGTCAGCAGGAGTTTTAATACAAGCAGGGCCTTTACCTGCAAACTTTGCTCCACCTTCGGTTACACACCATTCAGGTTGAGGGCTTGCTTTAGAAGTTCTTTTTAATTTAAAAATAGTTGATTCTCCCCCATGAATTTTACTACTTTCATCAATCTCTAGAACTGCCCAGTATTCTTTATCAACCCACGCAGATTCAGTACTCTCCGGTATACCTCCTTGCATATAGAATATATAGCTTGGAAATAGTCCTGCAAAATAGAGACGTGCTGTGTCTGATTTAATAGTGATAACTTCTTGAGAATTAGCAACTTTATGATTAATTCCCAAAATTATAAATATGGTCAATATTAATATGCTTAAATTTTTTAAATATTTCATAAATTTTTCCTATTTTTTAATAAAAAAACCCCGCCCCCTTAGGGACGGGGTTTTCTATTTATTTCAAACCAAATAAAATTCTATTATGCTGTTCTTACTAAGCCATAACGTTTATTTGATGGTTTTCCACCTTCTTCTTTAAATCTTTCAGCAAGCTGTCCAATTTTATCTTCTGAGAATGAAGGCATATCTGGTAGGTTTTTAGCTTCATTTAAACCTAACTCATATATACGTGCAGAATTTAATCCAAAAATAGCTTGTTTAGTAAGACTATTTTCTCCTCCAAGAGCAGGAAGATCATATTTTTTCTGCATATCTTCAGGAACTTCAAGTCGTCTCATGGCTTCAATTTGCCATTGTGGTGAACCATACCATACAGTATCTGTTCCCCAAACTACGTGATCAGCTCCCATTCCTTTTACAAGAGTAGAGATAAAAGCAGCACAGAAACGAGGATGTGCAACAGCAGAGTTAGCAAAAGTAGAGCCAATTTCTGCATATACATTAGACACACCATATTTTTCAGGTATAGCTGCTAAATCTGAAGACCACTTAATGTATCCACCACTTTCTTCAAATTCATTCCATGCTTGATCCGGCAATTCAAGGAATGGACGTAAAGCGGAGTGATAAATTACAAAGTTCATTTCAGGCCAGTCTTGTGCAGCTTTTGGAACATCATCAACTGTAGCATATTGCCATACACCTTTAAAGGAAGTTTCGTAATCTGGTGGTAATAAACCTTTATGAATACAAATAGTAGGTTTTGGTCCTCCATTACGATAAGCTTTTACTGCTTTTTCATAAAAAGGATACATAAGCTTTTCATCATCTAAACGCCATGGGTATTTAGATGGTGATAAAGGATCACCAATTGTATAAGATTTCCATGAATCAGGTTTTAGAACTTCTATAGCTCTATCAACTTCATCCATCCACCCATCTTGGCCTGGAGTAATAACCGTATGTCCCAGCATACGCTGAGATCCAGCAAAATCATTTATCATATCTCTTGCCGCAACTATTTGGTCATTATGCAACAGCCACCATGTTGGATCGTCAAAAGGTGCACCAGATAGTAGAGACATTTTTGTATCTGATCTATACCAAAGTTCAGCTATATAATTTTCAAATTTATATCTAGTTAAGGACAATCCTTCTTCTTTAAGTTTTGGGTTCCAATGCTCTGCAGCAAATTCACCAAGCCCTAAAATAGCTTCATGTGGAAAGTCGTCGCGAAGAAAATGAGTTTGGTCATCAAAAATAAATTGACCTTCGACACGTGCAGTTCTTTCTAACATCATTTCAGGGTCACGAGCTTCTGCTTCGCTAACTTGAAAAACTCCCCCTCCATAGATAGTGTTCATAGCTAAAAATGCTGTAGCCATTCCACAACTAGTTTGTAGATATTGTCTTCTAGACATATTAAGATGTTTAGCGTTTTTATCTCCCATTTCCACTATCAAATCTTCGACTTTCTTTTGAACATTTGATTGTGATGGCGGAAGATATTCGCCGTTAGATACTATTTGTGTTGGAATCGGTAAATCTAAATTTAATTTTTCCGCACCATCCACTAAAGCGAGCTCACGCTCGCTAAGCCATGTTCCGCCCATTATGTTTCCTCCCAGTTAAATAAAACGTAATTAATCTAATCACTAAAAAATATAATTAGCAAACCATTTTTTTAAAAAGTAATTAATTGTTGGCAATTTTATAATTTATAAATTAAGTATTTAGTGGTGTATTGTTCTGGGGGGAAGCAATTGTCTATAAATTATTATATTAAAATTCTATTTTCATTATTATTCTTCTTAATTACTTTTTCTATTTATGCACAGGATTCCATAGAATCAGAAAAAAGTTTAAATTCTGAATATGCAGATAAAATGAGAAACCCAGATTATAAATATAATAAATTAGAAAATAAAAATGAAAGTTTAACTACAAAATACCTTAATAGTTTAAGGGCAGGAAAATGGGGAGCTTCGGACCCTGATTGGGTAAACTTAGACTTAGCAAAAACTTTTTTTCCTAAGGCTAATAAAATTGGAAGACTAGAAGGAGATATTCCATCTGCATCAGTAATGTCAGATGGAAAAATTTTAGGTTATTTATTCCTTACTAAGGACATAACAAGTTCTAAAGGATATTCTTCTCAAACTTTTGATATAGTTGTTGGTTTGAGGTTAGATGGAATATTAGCAGGGGCGACTATTATTGATCATTTGGAGCCAATAATAGGTATGTATACCCCTGATGGAGAACTAGTTTTACCCTTATTTACTGCACAATATAAAGGGCTAGATATTAGATTACCGATCAAGGTAAATTTATTAAAAACTGAAGGCCCTGGTTCTATAGATGGAATATCATCAGCAACAGTTAGTGCTGTTCTATTCAATGGAGCTATTTTAAGAGCTGCAAGAAATTTAGCTTTATATAAAGGAATGCGGTTAAGCGATGAGCCGGTAGTAGATATATTTAGGTTTAAAAACACAGCTTTTAAAACTTTAATTGAAGATGGATCAGTAGCAAGACTAACTATTACTTTAGATGACCTTAGAAGTTTAGGAATGGACAACCCGAAAATATCAAATAGGGCGGGTGTAAATGATATTTATAGAAATAAAGCTGTTTTTGCAGGAGACATGCCGGTAGCTGCAAATCAGAAAGAGGTTAAGAAAGGCTACATTGATACAGATAGAAATTTAGTAATAGATTTATATGTTGCACCAGTAGTAACGCCGACCATAGGTAGAAATTTATTGGGTGATAAATGGTATGATATATTCATAGCTGGCAGAGACCCTAAAGAAATGACAATAGTTATTTCTACTTTAGGTAGATACCCAATAGATGGAGAGCCTCATATAGCATCTGGGCCATTTAAGCGAATTGCGGTTATTCAAGGAGATATAAAGTACCAATTAACAAAAGAGAATTTTAGAAATTTAGGTTTTTTACATGGTGAAGATAAGCCTTTTTTTGCAGAAGCAGGGATATATAGGATTCCATCAGATATTAATATTGATCCAGTAAAACCATGGAAATTTGAGTTATTATTAGAAAGCAATACAGAGGGAAATGATAAGTTATTTTATATAGATTATAAATTAAATTCTAAATATATTATACAGCCAGATGGTTTAGAAGTCTTAGCTAATAATAATGAACCAATTTGGTATGGTGCTTGGGCAAGCCAAAGGCTTAATTTAAGTTTGCTAATAATTACGTTCAGCATTCTATCATTAGCATTATGGAAAATGGAAAAACTTGTGCAGTATAATTATATATGGAAACCTTTCAGGTACTTATTTCTAGGATGGACACTGATATGGTTAGGGTTTTATGCTGGCGGTCAGGTAACTATAATTAGTATTTTAACGTGGGTAACAGCTCCTCTACATAATCCATCTTGGGATGTTCTTTTATCAGACCCAATCCTAGTTTCTTTAATGATATTTGTTATTATTAGTTTTGTAATATGGGGAAGAGGAGTTTTTTGTGGTTGGTTATGTCCATTCGGAGCAATGCAAGAGTTAACTTCTAAATTAGCGCAAAAATTAAAAGTTACACAAATTAAAATTTCTAATAAGTGGCATTTACGTTTGTGGCCAATCAAGTATTTTTTATTAGCGGGTTTAGTCGGGACAAGTTTTTATTCTATGGCCAGCTTAAATATTGCTGCAGAAATGGAACCATTTAAAACTGCAATTTCTATGAAATTTATTAGAGAGTGGTACTTTGTTTTCTATGCCTTATTACTATTAACTATAGGACTATTTATTGAGCGATTCTTTTGTAGGTTTTTATGCCCATTAGGTGCATTTATGGCTATAGGTGGAAAATTACGAATATTTAAATCTTTGAAAAGAAGAGAAGAGTGTGGAAGTCCTTGTCAATTATGTTCACATAATTGTCCTATTAATGCGATTAAGCCTACAGGTGAAATTATAATGGATGAATGTTTTTACTGTCTAGACTGCCAAGCTTTATATAGTGACGAGCATAAATGTCCTCCTTTAGTAAAAATAAGAAAAAGAAAAAATAAGGCTATTAAACCAATATTAACTCCAAATATTGCAGAATAAATTTGCTAGTTTGTGCTTTATTAGTATGGACAATATTTCCATTTATAAATATTAATGAGACTTCTTCTAGTCTTACTTACTTAACTGAAATTGAATGTAAAAACACAATAAAAAGTAACAACGATTACTGTATTTTAATAGATAAAAGAAAAGATTTCACTTTACAGGAATGGCAAGAAGATAATTGTGTTAGATCGGAACATAAATGGATTGGAAATCAATAAAAAAGTTAGGAAGATAGTTCTAATTGCGCATTAAAGTACGGTAATTTTTCTCTATTGTGACATCCCATGATTACAATTCTTTCTGCAATTTGAAGAGATTTTTGATATTTTCTTTCTAACTCTTTAATGGATTTTCCATCAAATTTTTGTCCACAAATAAAAATTCCATAATGAGCTTGTACGGTTCTAACTCTTTTACCTAAAAGTAATCCATCAGCTATCGCTGAAAAACTAAATTCTTCTTGTTGTTTAACAACAATATTTTTGCTAATTAAAAATTTTCTAACATTAATTTCTGCTTCAATAATCAAATTCCAGTATTCTGATTCTGAATTTGTTTTCTCTGCGCTTATATAATAAAAGGCCTTACAGAAAATTAAAAAAGTTAGCTCTTCTATACTTTTATAGCTCCAAGCCTGTCTTTCTAAGCTATTCCAGACAGAAGGTTTAAGCTCTTTAAATATTCTTGGCACCCTATCAAAAAACATCCCATGAAGGTTAAGGTCACTTACATTAGAATCTACAAGTTTTTCCTTATGTATATCTATGCAAGCTGTAGATGCGCAAATTGGACACTGATCATCTCTATAAACATCCTTCTTGTATATATATGAACATCTAAGTCCTTTCTTATCCTTGCCTTCACATATAAAAAAAGAAGATTTATTTTCAGCTTCATCAAACTGTGTAGCAATCCAATTAAACCTATTTTGAAACTTTATAAATGATCTTCTATGACTCCATAAGTCCCATTTGAGGTCTTCAACGGGGCCAAATGTACTCCAATTAGAACTAACATCTACAATAATACATTTACTTTTATCTTTGGCACATCTGAGACCTCTTCCTACGGATTGCCCCCAGAGGACTTTAGATAAAGTAGGCCTTAGATGAACTATAATATTACAATTTGGGTTATCCCAGCCTTCAACAAGAACACCTACAGAAACAACTGCCTCAATCAAACCATTTTTATGATTAGATAATATTCTAGTTCTTTCTCCTGCAGGAGTAAGGGCTGTAAGTATATCACTTTTAATTTTAGCATTTTTAAGAGTTTCAAGAGTTTTTTCAGCAACAGCCACATCTGGACAAAACCAAGCAGATATGGCTGTAGGTTTAACATTCAATCTCTCTTCTTTATAAATACATAACGCGTAATCAATCATTGAAGATTTTATAATAGCATTTGATAATACGGATATAGGAAAATCACCATTCTTTATTTCAGCATTATTTAAGTTAAGATCATGTATAAAATGTGGTCTATATACAGGCTGAACTAAAACATTCTCATTTATTAAAGTTTTAATATCTGCACAATCTATAATAGCATCAAATACTAATCCTAATTGATCATTTTGATTTCCAGTTCGCCTCTCGGGAGATGCTGTCAAACCCATAATATGACTTGGTTTTTTCCCTTTTTCATCAAAGATATCTAAGACTCTTTGATAAGCAGAACCAATAGGAGATACTCTATGAGCCTCATCAATAATAATAAGGTCTGATTCTGGGATTAAAGAAGCAATAGCAAATTTAGACCTTAAATTAGTTGAAAGAATTATATCCGCATCCCCAAAATTTTTAATATCTTCAGATATGCCAAGCTTTCTAACTTTATGGTTAACTTGTAATTCACTTTCTAGTTGTTCAAGAAGGACAAGCCTGTGACATAAAACTAAAATCTTTTTATCTTTATAAAATTTTTTTATTATTTCACTAGCTAAAACAGTCTTTCCTGCTCCAGTGGGCGCCTTCAAGATAAACTTTTTATGTGACTTGCAGATCTCTTCATATTTATCTAATATTTCGGATTGCCATTTTCTTAAAATCATAAATATATTACCATATTAAAGGTTTTTTTTAATTTTGCATATCTGCTATGCAAGACTTTACTATATATAAAATTAATAATTTTACCATAGTTTTTTTTTAATTGAGTAAACTTTTTTTACTAAAATAGTTTATTCATTAAAATACAACAGGTATGTAATTATTAATTTAGTAAAATTTTTTAAAATAAATTAGTATAATTATTACGTACTTTTTCTATTTTCTATAGAAGTAAGTGGCGCGCCCGAGAGGATTCGAACCCCTGACCCTCTGATCCGTAATCAGATACTCTATCCAGCTGAGCTACGGGCGCATATAATAATAAATATTTTATAACTTAATATTATCTATTAATCTTGTATTCTCAATATACACAGCAATAAATAATCTTGCATTAGATTTATCATTATTATCTATAACACTTAAGTTATTATTATCTCTAATTTCTATATAATCTATATTTACTATACCTACAGAAAGAAGGTTGCTTTCGACAAATTTAATTGTAGTTTGTATATCTGTATTTTTATACTCGTTTATAGCACTTTTCATAATCTTGTTAATATTATTGGCAATAACTTTGCTTGCAGCATTAAGATATTTATTTCTAGAAGATATCGCTAACCCATTTTTATCTCTTATGGTTTCTATAGGCAAAATTTGACAGGGAATATCTAAATTCTTAACCAGGGATTTAATAATTAATAGCTGTTGGTAGTCTTTTTCTCCAAAGACAGCATAATCTGCTCCAGATTGTAGCAATAGTTTTGCCACTATTGTGGAAACGCCTTCAAAGTGGTTGGGCCTTTTTTTTCCGCACAACACAGAACTTAACTTAGGTACATTTATAGTTAAATCAAAGCCTTCAGGATAGATATTTTCTATAGTGGGAATATATATTATATCACACCCTACGTCACTAAGACGTTTAATATCTTCTTCTTCTGATTTTGGATATTTATTAAAATCTTCATTTTCACCAAACTGCATTGGGTTTACAAAAATAGTAGCTAAAACTATATCAGCATTTCTTTTAGCTTCAATTATAAGTTTTTCGTGCGCTTCGTGAATTGCTCCCATTGTAGGAACAATCGCTAAAGAGGCCGCCGTATTGAGCGGTCCATTTCTATACCTAGCAATGGATGAATGTAGTCCTCTTAAATCCCTAACTATTTCAACGCTCATTTAATAAACCAACTCAGATAATTTTATTGTATTAATAATAATATTTATCGTATCTTTTCCTAATAATAAGTTATCTAATAAAGCCATTAAAGGCGAGGCGCAAGAGAATTTTTTAAAAGAGTTTAAATATGTATTATAAAATAATTATTGCTATATTATTCACAATTTTTCTTAATAATAGTTTGTTGTTAGCTAATGAAGAAATAGATGAATATAAATCTTCTCCAGAAGGTAAGGTAAGTAATACTGGTAATGCAAAGTATAGTATAACAAAAAATTTTATGGCTGTAACCGCTGATCCAAGGGCAACTATATCTGCAAAACGTATATTAGAAGCAGGCGGCACTGCAATGGATGCAGCTATATCAGCTCAAATGGTTTTAAATTTAGTAGAACCTCAATCTTCAGGTATAGGTGGCGGAGCATTTATTTTATATTATGATGCTAAAACTAAAAATATATATGCTTGGGACGGAAGAGAAAAAGCTCCTATGAATTTTTCTGAAAGTATTTTTTTAGATCCTAATGGAAAAAAGAAAGGGTTCATAGAAGCAGTGTCTGGAGGGCTAGCAGTTGGAGTTCCTTCTCTAGTCTCTATGTTAGAACAAGCACATGAGGTACATGGGAATATGCCATGGAGATCATTATTTAATGATGCTATTCAGTTATCTAAAGAAGGTTTTATAGTTGGAAAAAGACTAGCAAAACTTACTTCTAGAGCGCCTCATTTAAAAAACCAAGAAACAGCGAAAGAATATTTTAGTATAGATAGTGGAGGCTTAAGAGAAGGAGAATTAAAGAAAAATTTAGAATTTGCTAAGAGTTTGGAGTTAATTAGAGATAATGGATCTCAAGCCATACTTCATGGAAAATTAGCAGATAATATATTATCAACGGTGATAGGACATAAAAATAGTCCAGGTGTTATGACAAAAAATGATTTTAATTTTGTTAACCCTCTTCTTACTAAGCCTATATGTGGAAAATATAGAACATGGAAAATTTGTGGAATGGGCCCTCCAAGCTCCGGAGGTATAACTATATTACAGATTTTAGGAATTCTAAATAATTTTAATCTAAATTCAGAAAATCCTAATGATTCTGAGGTGTGGCATCTATTTCTGGAAGCATCAAAATTAGCTTATACAGATAGAGGATACTATATTGCAGATAGTGATTTTACTTATGTTCCTATAGAAGATATGCTAGATGAAAAATACTTAAAAGATCGGTCTAAATTAATAAAGAAAACTAGTATTATTTTGAATCCTAAAAAAGGAAAATTTAAAAACAATAATGCGCAATATTTAGGAATAGATTCAACGAGCGAAAAACCTTCAACAACGCATTTATCTATTATAGATAAATATGGAAATGCTTTAGCTCTTACATCTTCTATAGAGTTTATGTTTGGAAGCGGCCTCATGACGTCCGGATTTTTATTAAATAACCAAATGACAGATTTTTCTTTTTATCCAAAAGATAAAGAAGGAAACTTAATTGCTAATAGACCTGAAGGCCAAAAGAAACCTCGTTCCTCTATGTCCCCGACTTTAGTATTTGATTCTGAAGGAGATTTAAGAATGATATTAGGTTCTCCAGGAGGCTCTCAAATAATATGCTATGTAGCAGCATCCTTAGTTAGAATGATTGATTTAAATATAAGTCCAGAAAATATTACAGAGCAACCCAATATATGTAATAGAGGTTTTAGATCAGATATAGAAGAAGGTATTATTGGTGATGCCTTGGCAAAAGAATTAGAAGAAATAGGCCATAAAATAAAAAGAAAAAGTATGACAAGTGGTATACATATTATATATAAAGATAGTATGAAAAATTTACATGGTGTAGCAGATCAGAGAAGAGAAGGTTCTGCTTTTGGATTGTAAGTAAATGTATAAATTATTTAATATGTTAAAAATACATTCTTGCGCAATTTTATTATTATATTAGAGTTATATTATTACACTATATTGCTTTTTTAATAGAAATTTTAGCTATTTTAGCAATTTACTAATTGTAGAATATTTGTAGTTTATAAAGCAAGTAGTCAGTGCAATTAGAATTAGAGATTCTTCTCCCCCCCTTTATTCTCTATTATAAAACTTGCATTGACTACGTGCTATTATATAAATAGTTGTAGTGTGTTACTTAATATTGATTATATCGGAGATAGAAATGAAATTATCAGATGAGCAAATGAAATCATTTAAAGAATTAGGGTACATATTCATAGAAAATGTATTTGATGCAGAAGAAGTAAAAAAAATGAATGATGAGCTTCCTAAAATGTATTCTTTAGATAGAGAAGAGGTTCAAAAAGAGAAAGATGGAAAAGCTGTCCGAACTGTTTTTGCGGCACATACTTTTAGTGAAGTATATTCAGACCTATCTCGTCACCCACGCATAGTAGAACCAGCAATGCAACTTCTAAAAGGTGATGTATATATTCATCAATTTAAAATTAATGCTAAGGAAGCGTTTGATGGAGATTTATGGCAGTGGCATCAAGATTATGGAACCTGGAAAAATGATGATGATATGCCGGAAGGTTTGGCACTTAATGTAGGTTTATTTTTAGACGATGTTACACAATTTAATGGGCCACTCAATTTTATACCTAGGTCACATAGAGACGGATATATTGATGCTAAGCATGATGTTACCACTACATCATACCCTTTATGGACAATAAATAATGATACTATTTCTAAGTTAGTAGATAAGGGAGGTATTATTGCTCCTGAGGGCAAAGCCGGATCAATGATACTTTTTGACTCTACATTAGTACATGGTTCTCCTTCTAATATGTCTCCATGGAATAGAACTATAGTTTATATTTCTTTAAATAGAACAAGTAATTATATTAGAAAGTTTAGTAGACCAGAGTATAAAGCGCATAGAGATTTTACACCTATCACATGTGTAAAAGATTCATGTTTTAAATAAAATGAATTTAGATTTATCAGATAGGTTATTAAAACATCAGGAAGAAGGAAAATCTTTTCGTGTAGGAGTTATAGGGGCAGGAAAATTTGCAACTATGTTTTTATCTCAGGCAAATAGTACTTCCGGTTTTCATATTGCTGCAATAGCAGATCTTAATGTTAAACGTGCCGAAGAAGCTATAAGAACTGCAGGTTTTGAACAAAATTTAAATATATCAGGTATTAATGAAGCTATAACGTCTAATGAAATTTGGTTTACGGATTCGGGTTTAGAATTAGCACAATGTGAGCAATTAGATTTAGTAATTGAAGCTACAGGTAATGCTGAAGCTGGAGTTGATCATTGCCTTGCAGCATTCAAAGCTAATTCCCATGTTGTATTAGTCACTGTAGAAGCCGATGTTTTATGCGGCTCAGCTATTATGAAAAGAGCAAATGAAGCGGGAGTAGTATGCTCAATGGCCTACGGAGATCAGCCAGCTTTAATATGTGAGCTTATCGAGAGAGTAAAAAGTTCAGGTTTTGAAATAGTATGTGCAGGTAAAGGAACAAAATACTTACCAGTATATCATTCAAGTACTCCATCTACAGTTTGGAATTATTATGGATTAAGCGAACAAGAAGCGGCAGCGGGAGGATTAAACCCCAAGATGTTTAATTCTTTTTTAGATGGTACAAAATCAGCAATTGAAATGGGAGCACTTGCCAATGCTACTGGGCTGGGTGTCCCAAATGATGGTTTGCTTTTTCCAGCTGTTGGAACGTCTTCACTATCTCAGATTTTAAAACCTAAAGAGTTTGGTGGCGTATTGGAAAGTTCAGGAACGGTTGAAGTAGTTTCATCATTAAAGAGAGATGGGACAGAAATTCCTGATAATTTACGTTGGGGCGTTTTTGTCGTATTTAAGTCGGATTCACGTTACACAGAACAATGTTTTAGAGAGTACGGAGTTCCAGTTGATGATAGTGGACAATATGCAGCATTATGGAGGCCAATCCATTTAATCGGCTCAGAGTTAGGTTTTAGTGTTGCTACTGCTTTATTAGATAAAAAATCTACAGGCGCAACAAAAGCATTTTCTGGAGACGCTGTATCTATTGCAAAAAGAAATTTAAAGGCAGGAGAAATGTTGGATGGTGAGGGAGGAACAACAGTTTGGGGAAAACTATTATCTGCCTCACAATCCATTTCTATGAATGCATTACCTATAGGTCTTGCGCATAATGTTAAACTCTTAAAGGATATTTCAGAAGGGCAAGTTGTCTCACAAAATGATGTAAGTGGTATTCCGGAATCTAATGCTTATTTATTAAGAAAAGAAATGGAAGCTGATTTTATAGAAAATCAAAAAAATTGAATGGAAATCTGACACCTTATAAAGATTTTTACCCTAAAATTGGAATAGGTAGTATGTTATCTCCTACTTCTACGATTATAGGAAATACCGTTTTAGGTTCTAAAAATATAGTTAAAGATAGAGCAGTCTTAAGAGGTGATGGAGCGGAGATTCTTGTAGGAGAAGAAGTATCTTTTTTAGAGAGAAGCACTGTTCATGTAGCTAGTGATTTTATGGGCTCTTATATTGGAGACTTTTCTGTCGTTGGAAGGTTTGCTTTAGTGCATGCTTGTAAAATAGGTAAATCTGTAATCATTGGCGATCAAGCAATCGTAATGGATGGGTCCGTAATTGGAGACAATTGTATCATAACAGCAAATTCTTTAATCCCTCCAGGCAAAACCTTTCCAAATAATTCATTAATTTCTGGAGCACCAGCAAAAGTAATTAGAACTATAGAAGAACAGGAATATAAAACATTTAAATTAGAAATTTTAGATAATGTAAATACAAATAAAAGTATAGTTAGGTCTCAAATAGAAGGCGATGACCCTTTAGCAGAATTAGGAATTGAGCCATGGGTCAATTATCAAAAAGGAATGGAAAAAATAAGTTCCAAGGCTTTTTTGGCGCCGGATGCAATTATTCGAGGAGATATAATTGTAGAAGATAGAGCTAGTATATGGTTTGCTACAATACTTGCTTCTTTACCTGGAGGAAGTATTTCAATTGGAGAGGGATCAAATATTCAGGATAATACAATAATTGATGTAAAAACAAACTCTTTAATAATAGGAAAGCGTGTTACAGTAGGACATAATGTAAGACTTGCAGGTTGTACTATAGGAGATAACTGTTTGATTGGAATGGGATGCACTATTGAAGATGGAGCAATAATAGAAGAGAATGCATTTGTAGGTGCGCGCGCAATAATTAAAGCAAACACCGTTGTAAAAGCCAATACTATATTTGCGGGAAGGCCTGCCAGCTATTTTAGAGATGTTAAAGAAGAAGAAGCAAAATTTTTTAGAATGGGTCAAGAAATATACGAGAGTTTCTCAGCAGATTATATACAAGAGTTAGGTTCTAAAAAACAATAGGATTATATTACATGTTATTTATGACTTTAATAAAATTAATAATCATAGCAGCCGTATTAATAATTTTAAGGATGCTTTTTCCAACTTTAGTAAAAGGCTTTAAACGAATAATGTTTATAATTATTGGCTCTATGATTATTTTTGCATTAGTTGTTATGTATGCGTCTTAAAAATCATAATATTTGCAATATTGTCATAGTGACAATTTGGAAAATTATATGTCACATAAAATAATAATAAGTAAAAAATTTGGTGAAAAAACAACTTGTACAAAGTGTGGAATAAAATTTTATAATTTAAATAAATCTTCTACACCTTGTCCTAAATGTGGAGCCGCACAAGTAAAGAGTAAAGCAAAAAAAATACCTAATAAGAAAAAGAGTGCAGTAAAAGAAGCAAGTGTAAACATAATAAGTTTAGTAAGGTTAGAGGAAAATAAAAAAAAAGCAGAAGTATTAATAAGTAATGAAAAATTAGACGTAAGTAATATTAATAAAACAGGATGGTATTTTTTATCTGAAGATAATATTAATACAGACAAAACTATAAATCTTTCTAAAGCAATACACCTTAATAACCCTCCATTAGAAGGAATTATTTCTTATATACAAACATATCCCTTTAAAGGAATAGGAAAAGAAATAGCAAAAGTCATTGCTCAGTCTGATTTAAGCGAACTTTTTTTAAAAAATAAATTAGATATTAATTATTTGATGATTAGCTGTGGGTTATCAGAATTCAAAGCTATAAACTTCATAAAAATTTGGAATAAAAGTTTAGATCATAGAGTTTTACAAATATTATTGAGAGAATTAGGGGTTGGTAACGCTGCTTCTAATGAGATAATAGAAAAGTATAAAGAGCGTGCCTTAGAGTTAATAATGAGTCCATATAAATTATTGGATATAAGTTATTTTACTTTATTAAATGTAGATTTAATTGTTCAGAAGCTTCAATTGAAAATTTCTTTAGAGGAAAAAATTATTGGAATAATGCGTTATGTTTTAAAAAGGTTAGAACAATCAAGAGGACATACGGGTTTTGAGATTCAGCAAGCATATGCAGAATTTATTAAATTATATAAAATAGACCAAGGAGATTTAGATAAAGTTATTAGAGGTTTAAACGATACTTTTGTTTTCAAATTTAAAGATAAAGTTGAGTATATTATCACAAAAGAATCCTATGAAAGAGATAAAAATATAGCTCTCGCATTAAAAAAATTAAAAGAGGCAAAAGTAAGCTTCTTAAAGAAAATTAAAAATTACCGATTGCCAACATCTTTAAAACTTTCAGAAAGCCAAGACGAAGCTTTAAAAAACACCTTAACTAATCCAGTATCTATAATAAATGGTGGGCCAGGTACCGGCAAAACACATATGATCCAGGCAATCACACATATATTATCAAAGACTAATATTAATATATGCTTGTGTGCACCTACTGGGAAGGCAACTAAGCGCTTAGAGAACATAAAGAGTCTTGAGAAGCTTGGTCCTAAGACCATTCATTTTTTATTAGAAAAAACTAAAAATAGTCATGAGCTAAAGATTGACGCATTAATTATTGATGAGTTTTCTATGGTTGATGTAAAGTTAATGGAAAGGCTATTAGATTTATTAGAACCAGGAAGCATGTTAGTTATGATAGGAGATGCTAATCAACTCCCATCCGTTTCTTCAGGTCAGGTATTTAAAGATTTATTAAATTCTAATAAAATACCGTACACAGAATTAAAAGAAAATTTCAGGCAAAAATCAGATAGTAGTATCGTTGGAATTGCCAATCAAATAATTCAAAAGAGTTTTAGAATGCCCAAAGATTTTACAGGTGAATTTAAATTTTGGATAGAAAAAGATGAAGTAAAAATAAGAAATAAAATTTTAAAGCTATATCTAGAACATTTACCCAAGGAAAGAAAAATTGATGGAGATAAAGACATTCAAATATTATCCCCAATGCGAAAAGGTATACTAGGCATACATGCTTTAAATGCTTCTATACAGAATAGAAAATGGGAAGGTTTGAATCCTATATTAGAAAAAAATGAAAAAGAAAGTTTATTTCTGAATGATAAAATAATAAATACAAAAAACAATTATGATTTAGAAATAATGAACGGCGATATTGGTGAGATTATTCGAAATGACAAAGAGACAATTGTGAAAATAAATAATCAAGAGGTTTCTTTCAATAAAAAGGATATTTACAGTCTTGAGCCAGCCTATGCTATTTCTATTCATAAATCACAGGGCTCTGAATATCCGATTGTAATTATTCCTATATCTAAAGAACATAATCATATGCTAAGCACAAACCTTTTATATACGGCAATAACTCGAGCTAAGGATGAAGTTATAATAATAGGCGATCCTGAAGCTTTCATAAATGGAATTAATTCATATTGGAAAACAGAAAGAGATACTTTCTTACCAGAAGCTTTAGAGAAAATATTCTGAAAAACCTTTAAAAGCTATATACATAAAATCTCCATAATTTCTAAAGCCTATACAAATATTTCTAAACTATAACTATACTTGTCAACCCCATAAGGACCTAAGTGTATGTATAGTTGTTTATATTGTCCCTCCCCAAACATACTCTTAGGTCTTTAACAATAATCAAAGGAATATCAGAGTAAGTATAATAATTGAAAATAGTTTTCTTATCTAAGTTGAAAAAAACTGATTGGGTAAAAAAATTGTGGCGCAGAAATGGCACCAAAAATAAAACCCATTTTTTATATATCAGAAAAAACTTAATAAAATCAATACTCTAAATGGCTCCGCGGGTAAGATTAGAACTTACGGTCGATCGGTTAACAGCCGATTAATGTAATTATATAAAATCTTCATAAATTCCCCATTAAGTATTCATATTAGTATTTTAATATAATTCTATATTTTAATAAGGAGTTTAAGTTAGTTTTTCATATGAAAGTTGGAAGGAAATACTTTGGANGTAATGTATAAAATGTGTCTAGGNTTAATGTTTTTTTTAATAGTTATTCTTTTTATCTCTCACATCTTTTATCANACTCCTNATTACAATCAGNATTTAACNTTTTNTTTTGAAGAAATGATAACTCCCACAGAAGATATTGTTGCTATAGTACATGAAGAATAACATATGAATTATTTTTTAAGTCTTCGCCATTTCCATGGCTCTAAAAAATCTCCTTTCCATAAACCTAGCTTATTATTTTTTGCAAATAGTTCTTCATCTACATAATCTTTAGAATATCTTCTATATGCGAGAGCCCAACCTTCTTTAACAAGCCATTCGTTTATATTTATATTTTTAACGAAGCATGTAGCTATTAATCTCTTATATCTATCTTTTCCTTGAACACTACATTTTACCTGATGGCTAGAAATTAAATTAATTAAAGCTAGTTTTGCTTTAACCCCACACTTATAATCTTCACCATTTTTATTTTTGCATAACTGTTTTATTTCTGGAGTATCTATGCCGTGCAATCTAATTTTTTTATTATTAAATTTAATAGTGTCGCCATCAGTAATGACCACTTTGTTTGTAGACAATATTTCTTGAGTATCTTTTGCGAATGCACTAAAGCATAATGAAAACAGCAATGAATATAGTAAAAAATATTTAATATTTATAAACACTCTAACCTTTATTATATTATGGAAGAGGAACTCTGCCACCATCGGTAACTAAAGTTTGTCCAGTAGTAAAGTCTGATTTTTCAGATAGTAAATAACAGACAGTATTAGCAATATCTTGAGGTTTTCCAATTCTTTTTAGTGGAGTAGTCTCAACAATAGTTTTTCTTGCTTTTTTATCTAAGGCTTGAATCATATCTGTTTCAATAAGTCCTGGTGCTACGGAGTTTATTCTTACATGAGGTGCAACAGCCGAGGATAAATTTCTAACTAGTGCTATGACGGCCGCTTTAGAAGTTCCGTAAGTTATCATGTTGGGACGTAAACCTAATCCTGCAACTGAAGAGATACAGACTATTCTTCCAAACTTTCTTTTGATCATTCCAGGCAAAACTTCTTTTATGGGTAAAAGTGTTCCATCGACATTAGTTGCCATAGTTTTTTTCCAAATATCATAATCTAACTCTAGGGGATTTTTAGAGAGCATTGCTATACCTGCATTTGTAACTAAAAGATCTATAGGTCCTAATTTTTTTTCTGTATTCTTTATTAAATTTTTAATATCTTTTTGCTTTGATACATCGGCTTTAAATATTTCTGATTTTACACCAGTTTTATTTACTAATTTTTGAGTTTCTTTTGCGGACTTGATATCTGAATGATAATTAATTGCAATTAACGCACCATTTTTTGCTAGCTCAATGGCTATAGCTCTTCCTATACCTCTAGATGCTCCTGTGACTAAAGCAACTTTTCCTTTAAATTCCATTTGATTCATTTTACTATACTCCTATATATTTAGTAATTTAGAGTAGAGCATTAAAATTAATTGTTAAGGAAAAAAAGATGAAAAAGTTATTTATATTTTTGGGTTTTGTATTTTTACTATATTCAAAGTCTATTTTTGCAGATGCATTAGATGTGGCAATTGAAAATATTGATAGGACTCCAGAGAACATGCAAAGGGATCAATATAGAAACCCTAAAGCTACTTTAAATTTTTTTGGTATCAAACCAAATATGTCAGTTATAGAACTATGGCCAAGCAGAGGATGGTATAGCGAAATATTAAACCCATTTTTAGAGTCGGAAGGTGATTTTATAGGAGCAGACTTTGATCCTAATTATGGTTCTTGGACTCCTAAAGTCATAAAAAGAAATGCAAAGAGTAGAGCAAATAGTAAAACTTTATCTGGAATGAAAATGACAACTCTGTCATTAAATAACGATCCTTTAGCAGAAAAAGAATCTGTAGATATGGTTCTAACTTTTAGAAATTTACATAATTGGCTCAAAGCGGAAATATTAATGGATGTTTTTAATAAATCCTATGCAGCTCTAAAGCCAGGGGGAATATTTGGAGTTGTGGAACATAGAGCCCTGGCGAATTCTTCATTAGAAAATATGAAGAAGAGTGGCTATGTAACAGAAGAATTAACAATTGAATATGCTAAAAAAGCAGGGTTTATACTTGTAGCTAGCAGTGAAATTAATGCAAACCCTAAAGATGGAACTATTCATCCTAAAGGTGTATGGACCTTGCCACCTAGTCTTAGACTTGGAGAAGAAGATAGAGCTAAATATTTAGCCATTGGTGAAAGTGATCGAATGACACTAAAGTTTATGAAGCCTATCTAGTTAGGAATTTTTCTTTTATTGGAGAAAAATATAATAAGGTCAAAATAGCGCCATCAGTTAAAGTAGCAAGATATTGTAATATATAAGTTATCTGTCCTATAATTTGTATCTTTCCTAAGTATAAGCAAATTATGTAACTGATTATTGTGAATAGGAATAAACTTTTTCCTATAGCCTTAAAATTATAAAGGCAATAAACAGAAATCATATACATTATTAAAATTGATAAAACTAATGCAAGTCCAAATTGCGTATCAAAAAAACCAGGTTCTAGATTCTTTGTATATTCTAATATAAGATTATTCTGAAAATATGCGCTAACTATTATTAAGATAAATATACCTATATTTGCTAAAATTAAATTTTTAAATACTTTTTCTAGATTCATTTTTTCATTTCTTAGTTATCATCAAAAAGGGAAGTACTGAGTACTTCCCTTCGTGATATTTTAAAAGTAATATTCAATAAACTATGAAGTAGCCTTATTGAGGTTTACTTCCTGTCTATTTAATTCTTTGAATATACTTATTTTGTGATTTATATCACTAGACATTAGACCACCTCCTTTCGTTAATTAATAATACTTTAAATGTATGCCCCTCTTTCTAATCTTTCAAGGCTATATTTTTTTATAAGGGAACTCTTTGAACAGTTCTGGTTTAAATTGCATACCATGTCCGGGAATATTAGGAGGATTTGCTGTTCCATCTTTAGGAATAATAGGATTTACCCATAAATGATTATACCAACCCATATGCTCTAACCAAGAAGCATTAGGAATTGATGCATTTAAATGTGTGCTCAGTTCCATAAAAAGATGCGGTGCAATTTTAATATTGTTTTTATTGGCTAAATTAGCAATAACTTTCAGCTCTGTATAACCGCCTCTCATAATATCCGGCTGAAGAGTTGGAACTTTTCCACTTTTAATAAAGGGCATCAGGTCATGATGAGTAAAATGATTTTCTCCAGTTGAGAGCGGTGTACTAATAGCATTAGCCACTTCATGATACCCATCAAAATTATCTGTCATAACGGGCTCTTCAAGCCATTCTATATTAAAGCCCTCTATCGCTTTTCCAAATGCTATAGATTTTTCCACATCCCAACCTTGATTAACATCAATCATAATCTTAATATTATCACCTAGTTCTTGGCGCATATCTCTTACATTTACAACATCTTCATCATGTGTGAAGCCCCATGCTACTTGCATTTTTATAGCTTTATAACCTTCTGCAACAAATCTTTTAGCTTTTTCTATCATGCCATCATGACCTAGACCTCGATAGCAACCTGATCCATAAACAGGCAGTGGTGTATTGCTTCCCCCCCATAATTCCCATAGAGGTTTACCATTATTCTTTCCTACTAAATCCCATAATGCAATATCAAGTGCAGACATCGCCATTACACTAATACCCATCCTTCCTTGAATAAATGTATGATCCCACATTGCCTTCCATAGAGATTCTACTTCTGACGCTTTTTTTCCAATTAATAGAGGTTTGAGCATTTCATGAATGCACATTTCAATGGTTTGTAATCCACCCATTAATGGATGTAAATAACCCATTCCTATTAATCCAGAAGATGTTTCAATCTCTACTATTAATAGATCTATATTTCCAATATCGATAAAACCTATTTTGGGTGGATCTTCATATGGTACAGAAAGAAGGCGAGTTCGAATATCTGAAATTATCATAAGGTGTTTTCCTTTTTTTTATAATTTTTTTAGAAAGCCAATTATGCCTTCTGTTGTTTTTTNAGGTGCTTCTTGCTGCACCCAATGTCCTGCTTCTTCAATAATTAATTTTCCATAAAAATTGCTACAGTTTTTTCCAGGGTTCTCATACATGTCATGGCCTTTTAAAAATTTTCTGACGCTATCTTTACCTCCTCCAATAAAAAAGCTAGGAACTTCAATTTTTAGATCAGATAATTCAGGTATTTTTTCCCAGTCTCTATCTTGGTTTCTATATCTATTGATTGGACCTCTAAAGCCACTATTTTTAAATTGTTTAATATAAAAATCTAAGTCATCGGAAGTTAACCAATTAGGAAAGGGTTTTGGATCAATAAGCCCGTCTAATAATTCGCTATCTTTATCAAAGTTTGTCCTTACCTTAGCATCATGCCCTTCTGCAGAAATCCAATAGTATATTTGTCTTAAGGAAGATCCTATATCTTTTTCTAGTTCTTTTTCAGCAACCCCTTCTTTTTCAAAATAGGTTTGATAGAAAAAATTATCTTTATATATTTGTCTCCACAATTCTATATTGGAAATACTTCCTCTTCTTGCATGAGGGATGCTAAGACCAACTACTGCTTTTATTTTATTAGGATGTAAAGCTGCAGCTGTCCAGCAGATAGGAGCTCCCCAATCATGACCTATTAGGATGGCATTTTCTTTATTTTCCGCATCTATTATATTAATAATATCCCCTACCAAAGAGAGCATATCATATTGTTCCACTTCATATGGCTTAGAGCTTTGTCCATAGCCTCGAACATCTATTGCTAGAACTTTATAGCCTAAATCTGCAATAGGTTTTAATTGGTGTCGCCATGAGTACCATGATTCAGGCCATCCGTGGACCATTATTACCAGAGGCCCTTCTCCAATTTCTTTTGCATATATTTTAATATCATTTAAATTAAAATATTTTTCTTTTAATTCATTTATCATTTTCTATCTCTTTTAATTATTTGCTAAATGTAATTTGTTNTCTAAAAAATTAATAATATCTTTTGATTCATATAGCCATTGAATATCATTCTTATTATTTTCTATTCTTAAGCAAGGAACTTTTAATTTTCCTCCTAAATTCTTTAAATCATTTTTATGAGCGTTATTATTTTTAGCATCTTTTAACTCAATATTAAGAGAATATTTTCTTATCTTCCTCCTAACTTTTACACAAAAAGGACAAGCTTTATATTGGTATAGGCTCATATTTTTTGTTATTATATTAATTTCTTCTTGTGTCTTATCATCTCTATTCATAGGTTTTGGCCTAGTGAGAAAGTCTACAGATAAAATAATTATTCCTAATGCCCATCTTATTAAAGTCATTGTTAATTCCTTACAAATTTTATAATTAAGTATTAAGTTAGAATCTTTTTTAAATCAGGTTTAAAATATTTAGGACCTTTCATTACTTTTCCAACTTCGTTATATATAGGTCTTCCATTTTCATCTAATTTACTCATATTAGAATCTTGAACTTCACTAAAACAGTTATCAAGATTAATACCAAAGGCATGACCAGCACCATAAGTAACATATAGGATATCGGTTAACGCATCTGCTATTTCAATAATATCTTTTTGATCAATAGCTTCTCTTAATTCATCTAGTTCTTCTTTAATTAAATCATATCTAAGTTCGATAGTTTGCGTATCAGGGAATTCTGTTTTTTCTTTAACTTCCTGTCCAAAGGTTTCCATAAAAACTTTTACTTTTTGAAAATTACTCATATTTACTCCTAAAAAATTGGTGCACCCGATGGGATTTGAACCTACAACCTTTGCCTTCGGAGGGCAACGCTCTATCCAGTTGAGCTACGGGTGCCTTAAATTATATATTTATTATAATATATATAATTTAACTTATTATGTTATTAATTTTTGATATATATAAAATGTATGAATGAAATTAATTCAAAATATTTATGGAAATGTATTCAAGAGGCTGGAGATTATTTATCTGGTCAATTGCCTTCTCATCCTAATCATCCAAAAGGAAGAAACCCTTATGCACACGTAGCATTATGTATCAAAAATAAATTTAACATGACTTACAAAGACATTGAGGATGATTCATTGAATGAAGTATTGGNTTACATAGAGTTTTTAAAAAATAACCCCCAATAAGATTATGTTTATTCCCATATTCTATCTGAGTATCTATTCAATGCTGTAATCTTTTTTATTGGAATATTAATTTCTCTTTTATATATTTCTTTATTCAACCAGTTTATTTCTTCTTCATATTCCGTTGTTTCTGTCCACCACACTTTACCATTTATTTGATCAGCAGGTCTCCATCTATAACCTCTTCTTCTTAGNTTAGTTCTTTTATCATAAGGNGCATCTATGGCTTTGACTAGGTATGAAGGTTTAGCAGCATACTCTCGAAGNACAGAGAAAACAGTTGCATCTCTTTTAGGAAGCGTTTCAGATAATAAAGCTAAGCAAGCTTCACAGTCATTAAATGCATCATGGCCAGTATAAAACCATCCATAATTCATTCCTAATAGTTCTAGCTTTGCAGAACTAAAGCCTTCTTTTAACCAATTTATAGACCTAAAAGTGCATGCCCAAGATACATTTTTAAAGCAATCCCAATGTTGTTCAACCATAGGCCTGTCATAGGCTGCGTTGTGCGCTATGACCAGATCTGTACTATTTATAATCTCCTCAACTTCTTCGGCGTTTATAGTTTTGTTTATTACCATATCATTAGTAATTCCAGTNATTAGAGAAGCTTCTTCTGATATAGGAACTCTAGGCTCTCTCATACCGTTAAACGCTTTATCTTTATTAATTCGTGTAATTTTTCCTGAAGATGTTTCATATTCAAAGGGCAAAAGAGCTAGCTGGATTACGTCATCATGTCCGATAGATAATCCTGTAGCCTCTACATCTAAAACAATTCCTTTTTTAACTTCTTCTCCTGAAGGATCATTATACTTTTCGGGTAAATGAAGCTTTCTAATCAATTTCCAATTAGATTCGTTGACTTCAGTTTTGATTATATCTGAAACACTATTTTCAAAATGGTTATATTTATTCATAAAATTGCGTCAAAGCCTTTTTATTATCTCTGAGGTGACATTATATTATTTTTATAAAAATATTTTAATTTATTTTTTAATACAGGTAAACATAAGATAAAAGATAATAGCCAAATTCCATGACTATATCTGGCTACGCCTTCATAAAATAAAAATACTAAATGGCCAGCGATGAGAGAAACTGCTAGCAGTTTTTCAATAATATTCATTTTNTTATTAAAAATAATGAATATTAAACATAGNAAAATAACTATATACCAAGGNTCAGTATAAGATACCCAAATACTAAGGTGATGTATAACCTGGTTACAGGAATCAGATAGAGNGCTTAAGCAATTATTCCATTTTTCAGGGCCATTTCTCATGTTATTGCCAATAGTTGCAGAATTTGTAAGAGGCACAAAAACATTTCCAAAAAAGTAATTATGATAAGTAATTAAAAGAATAGGGCTAAAACCTATACCTAAGGCTATGACTTTTTGTATCCCTTTATTATAAATAAAATATAAAGATAAGCCAGTAAACAATACCGCNACAAAAGGTAAGAAGTTAGGTCGTAAAGAAATAGCTACCGCTAATAAAAAACCNATAATTAAGAGATCTCTATTAGTATAGATAATATTATCTCTTTTCCATAATAGAGCAAAGGCAGCAATAAGAGTTGATATTGCAATGCCTGCACCAAAACCTTCTATAGTATATTTAGCAAGATAAATTTGATAAAACCCAAAGGCCTCAAATATAGGTATAATAAAAAAACAAATAAGCATTATAATTTGCCATTTTTTATTAAATAATTTTTTTAGTAAACTCCTTATTGTAATTGGAGTTAAAGAAATAATTAGTAGTAACCCAAAAATGCTTTCACCAAAAAAAGGCATTGTCATTCCTAATAAATATCTCATTCCTGGCATCATATAAAATATATTTTCATTTCCTCTAAGCCATCCTATAATATCATGATGAGATAAAGATTCTACCATTTCACGCGCATAAGAATAATGTGTTAGTCCATCATTACCTCTTCCCATATAAGGGAGTCCGGAGAAACTAGAAGGATGCCCACCTCTGTAATGTTGGTCTGCCATATATAATAAAATGCTTATAACAGAAAGTGCTATTAAAGTTAGGTCTTCTCTATTTAGCTTCGTAAGTAATAATAATATAATAATGGCATTTAAAATTGATAAAATGTAGATTAATGTTTGTCTGTAGTTTTTAGTAGTAATGCTAAGTGGAATGTTTTTATTAAAATCAAAAGCATAAATTTTCAAGTATTTATCTTTTCCCCATTGTTCTTTATCTAATGTCATACATTTCTTATTTTGAGTAAAATATTCTTGCCAACGTTCATTATCTTCAATGTATAATTTCCCAGTCCAACAAAGTTTTTCTGAAGCCATTGTATTAGGAAGAATAAATGAAAAAATTAAAGGATAATATGCACCAGAAGAACCTAGGTCACTTCCAAAATAATTATATTTTGCATTATTTAATGTCCCAATTCGTAAAGAATACCTATCCTTAAAGTTTAAAGATTTTATTGTTCTAGACATTTGTGGGTTATCAAAAAAAGCATCTGCTGAAAATGCCCATGGGTTTTCTGTTTTTTCTGTATTGGCTGGGTAAGAATCAAAAGGTTGCTTTAAACTACCCCATTCATTTTTTGCCATATTGGTAATATCTTCTGGTAATATATTTTTTAAATAAATATCTTCCGGAGAATAGATTTGTTCTCCCATTTCTACATTAGGGGGATAAATTTGACTTTTTACAATGAAAAGACTGGCAAGCAAAATGCATGATATTAACCACATTATGGGTTTAGTATTAATTTTATTTAAGAATATTCCATATAGTGCGACCAAAATGGTAACAAATGCTCCCCAATTAGCTAAAGGAAGCCCAAAACATAATATAATAAAAAGTAATAATATTATGTTTAATAAATATCTCTTCATATTATTTAATATGTTCCCAATGCTTATATGCTTCAATAATCATATCTGTATCAGACTGTTCTGGTTTCCATTTAATTTTAGAATATGTATCTGAAATATCAACGATATAATTTTTATCAGCAATTTTATATTGTTCTTTGTATAAAATAGGCATGCCCATTTTTTCCATAAATTTTAGTATTAATTTTAAAGGAATAGAAGGTAAAGGAATTAAAAAAGATTTTGAATTAACTTTTTTAATTAATAACCTTAAAAGGTTTTTTACGTCAGGACCGGGCTCTGAACCTAAATTTAATTCATAATTAGGAAAATTATGTTTAACAGAAAGGATTGCAGCTCTAGCACAGTCTTCTACTGAAACCATTTGATAGCAATTTTTTCCACTGCCTATAAGTGGAACAGGCTTATTGGAATTTATTGCGTTAAATAATTTTTCCATTATTCCTAGCCTTCCTTTACCCATGATCAATCGTGGCCTAAGTATTGTAACAGATAAACCATTTTTTCTAGATTTAATACATAGTTTTTCTGCCTCGAGTTTGCTCTGACCATATGGACCTATTGGATTTTTATCATGACTAGGGTTTAAGGGTATAAAATTTGGAACTCCATATACCATGTCTGTAGAGAAAAATATTAAACCTTTTACCTTTGATTTTATACAATGTTTAATTATATTTTGTGTACCTATAACATTAACTTCTCTAAACCATTCCAATTGATTTCTTTTTGGAATTTTTGTGTGATATTGTCTTGCAGCTAAATGTATAATTATGTCATCTTTTAAAAATTTAGGAATAATATTTTTTGAAATATCACATTGGGCTAACGTCACTTTTACGTTAATACCTTTAAGAGTATCTTTTAAATCTGCAATAATAATATTAGATTTAGATATTTTCATGCTGATTAACTTCTCAGCAATTTGAAGGCCTGTTAAACCTGCTCCTCCAACTAAAATCCATCGAGACATAATTAATGAACTCTCGCAGAAAAAGCTAAAATAATTAAACCAATAGAAATGAATATAAGAGCTAAAATTCTTGTAAAACCTATATTTTCTTGAAAAACTAGCCAAGCTAAAATAGTAACAACTATATAACCTAAAGCTTGGAAAGGATATGCTAAACTTACATCCACTTTAGATAGAACCCAAAGCCATAGTAGTATGGATACCCCATATGCAATAAAACCAGATATTATATATGGGTTTAATGCTATAGAAATACAGGTATTAACAATATTATTTTTAAGGTCTATAGCTCCAAATTGTTTCATACCTGCTTTTAATAATATTTGAGCTAGAGCATTTAATAATACACTAGAGATTATAAATATAAAATTAGTTATCATTATTATTTTTCATTTGTTAATTCTAAAAATAATTCTTCTAGGTCAGGTTCTTTTGAGTTTATAGTTTTGATTTTAGCTCCACTATTATAAATCTTTTCGATTATTGCTCCTTCATTTATTTCACTTGGCCTGAAAGATATTTTTATTGAGTTTTTACTCATTATACTCATATTCATACCTTCTAATTTTATTTTATTTGCATCATCATTTTCTAGTGAAATAATTAATTCTTTTTTATCAAGTTTATTTAACATCGCTGATGTTTGTCCTTCAGCAACAATTTGACCTTTATTTACTATCGCTAAGCTGTCACACATTGCTTCAGCTTCTTCAAGGTAATGTGTAGTTAAAATAATAGTGACGCCAGCTTCATTTAATTTTCTTACTTCTTTCCACAAAGATTGTCTAAGAGCAACATCAACGCCTGCTGTAGGTTCATCTAAAATTAAAATAGGCGGCCTATGAACCATGGCTTTTCCTATCATTAGTCTTCTTCGCATTCCTCCAGAAAGGCTTCTTGCATATGCATCTGCTTTATCTAATAATCCAACTGTTTCTAAAATTTCTTCTACACAGTTCTCACTTTTAGGAACTCCATAATAGCCACTTTGGTATTCTAAGGTTTCTCTAGGAGTAAAAAAAGGATCTAAAATAAGTTCTTGAGGAACAACGCCAATAGCTAATTTAGCATTTCTTTCATGTATATCTATATCATTGCCCCAAACTTCAACCTTACCTTCAGTTTTTAAAACGAGTCCAGCTATAATATTTATTAAGGTAGATTTACCAGCGCCATTAGCTCCTAATAAGCCAAATATAGATTTTTTAGGAATATTTAAATTAATACCTTTAAGAGCTTCGAATGCATTTGGTTTCTTATGATTATAAATTTTTTTTAAACCAGATATTTCAATAGCAAAATTTTGATTAATATTAGTCATATATTTTATTCTTTAATAGTTTATAATGAATTGATATAAGTGTCGGTAGCATTTTCATAAGTTAAATTCAATATATAATAAGTAGAAGGTTTTTATTATTATGTCCTCAAATACAAAAAAGAATAAAGAAAAATTAATTAAGATTGAAAAAGTATTTTGTGCGGGAGGTGAAGATGGGGATGGTCACCCTAAAGTATACTTAAGTATAGGTGAAAAAGACAAATCAATTAGCTGTCCTTATTGCGGAAATATATTTACTAGATCTTCTTAGTTTTTATAAAAAATAAAGATATTATTACTCCAATTAAAGCAATTAAAGAAGAGAAGAAAAAAGACTTTTCATAATATAAGTTATAAATATCTCCAGAAACAGCAATGGATATTGCTAAACAAGCTCCCATAGATATCGCAGAATATAATGCTTGGCTCTTAGCTTGGGCTCTAGCAGGCATAACCTCAGATATAAAATATATTGCAGCTAGATGAGTAAGTCCAAATGTAAAAGCATGAAGAATTTGTATTATTGCAAGAAAAAAAATATTATCTGCATACACCATCAAAGCCCACCTAATGCTTGCTATAATTCCTGCCAAAATTAGAAAATTTTTTGATGAGGTATAATTTTTAAACTTATAAAAATAAGCTAAAAGAATAATTTCAAAAACAACTCCTTCAGCCCATAATGAGCCAATTATAGTTTCGGATAAGCCAATACTTTTCCAATAGATTGTTGAAAAACCGTAATATAATCCGTGACTACTTTGTATTGCTCCACAAGCTAGTAAAAAGGGAAAAAAATTTCTATTACTTAATAAGGAATACGAAGTTATTTTATGTCTTGCTGGTAAAGATTTAATTGTTGGCATAATACATATTGAAACAAAGACTAGTAATGCTCCAAAAGACAATAATATAGGTACATATTTTAATCCATTCGCTTCAATAATTAATCCCCCAAAAAAAGCTGCTACAATGAAAGCAACCGAGCCCCATAATCTAGTTTTGCCATAATCAAATTTATATTTTTTAAGTGCAGTAGTCGTTACACTCTCTGTTAAGGGCATTAAAGGGGCAAATAATGCCCAGCTAAAGACAGAAATAATTGCTATAGAATAGATGGAATTAAAAAAGTTTAAGGATAATAATATTAAAAAGGCCAAAAATGATAGATAAAGCATAGGTATTTTTCTATTGCCATATTTATCTCCTAAACCAGCAAAAAAAGGGTTAGCAACAAGTTTAGTTAAAACAGCAGAAGATAATATAAATGCAATATAGCGCTCTTCAAAACCTTTTGATGATAGCCAAAGAGGAAAAAAAGGAGCATTAATTCCAATCACAACGAATATAGAAAAATATACTAGAGAAAACTTTGATGAAATTTTATTATTAAATAACATTCTTTGCTGTTAACAATATTTAGTTTTGTTTAGCAAGTTAATTTTAATAAAGAAGTATAGAATATTATATAATTTGGTGATATTAAAATATAATAGGATAATACTTTATGGATGTTAACGAAAAAAAAAATGATAAAAAAAGATCGCTGACATTAGTTGATGGATCAGGCTTTATTTTTAGAGCTTACTATGCATTGCCACCTCTTACTAGAAAAGATGGAACTCCTATAAACGCCGTTATGGGATATTGCAATATGATTTGGCGTTTAATTGCAGAAACAAAAACAGACTCTTTAGCTGTGATATTTGATACAGCCTCTAAAACATTTAGAAATGAAATATANAAGGAATATAAGGCTAATAGATCTGAAGCACCTGAAGATTTGGTTCCACAATTTTCTTTAATACGAGAAGCTACTAAAGCTTTTAATATTCCATATATAGAATTAGCCGGATATGAAGCAGACGATATTATAGCAACATACGCAAGTCAGGCAAGTAGTGAAGGATGGAAAGTTGATATAATTTCATCTGATAAAGACCTGATGCAGTTAGTTAAAGATAACGTCAAAATGATAGATCCAATGAAGATGATTACTATCGATAAAGAACAGGTATTTAAAAAATTTGGTGTGTATCCTGATAGGGTAATAGATGTACAAGCTTTAGCAGGAGATAGCACAGATAATATACCTGGAGTTCCAGGTATAGGTATCAAGACAGCAGCAGAATTAATTAATCATTATGGTGATTTAGAATCATTNCTAACGCGAGCACATGAAATTAAACAGCCTAAAAGAAAAGAAAATTTAGTTAATTTTGCTGATTTAGCAAGAATNAGTATGAAGTTAGTTACGTTATCTGATGATGTCAAAGAAATAGAAGATTTTAAAAAATTTAAGAGGCAGGATATTGACCTTAATAAGCTAAAAACATTTTTATTAGCACAAGGCTTTAATAGTCTTATAGGAAGGTTACCTAATGAAGATGGCTTTATTGAAAGTAAAAGTGCCTACGTAGCTTTGCCACAAGATAAAGAAGAAACACAATCTAAAATAGATATAGATATTAATTATAAGCTTATTACAGAAGAAAAAGATTTAATAAATTGGGTTAGAGGTATTTATTTAAAAGGCTTTGTCGCAGTGGACACCGAAACAACTTCTATAGATTCTGTTTCAGCTGATTTAGTAGGCGTTTCTTTATCTTTTGAACCTGGAAATGCTATTTATATTCCTCTTGCACATAAGTCTAAAGAAGGAGCAATAATTGCTGAAGAGATTAAACAAATAGATGTTAACAAAGCATTATCNATTTTAAAACCNATTCTAGAGGATCCTAGTATTATAAAAATTGGACAAAATATTAAATATGATATGACCATATTAAAAAATGCAGGAAATATTAATATNTATCCTATTCATGACACAATGTTAATGTCTTTTGTTTTAGACGCTGGNAAGCANATTGGACATGGTATGGATGCACTTGCTAAAGCTCATTTAAATATTTCCACAATAAGTTATTCAGAGATTACTGGAAAAGGCAAAGATCAAGTAACTTTTGACTATGTTCCCTTAGATAAAGCACTAGTATATGCCGCCCAAGATGCTGATATTACTTTACGTTTATATTTAAACTTTAATAAAAGGTTAATTAAAGAAAAAATGGTTACTCTTTATGAATCTATAGAGCGACCTCTTCCATCTGTAATTTCTAATATGGAAAGGAATGGCGTAGGTATTGATCCATCATACCTTAAAGGTTTAAGTNCTGTTTTTTTAAAAAAAATGATTCCCATTCAGGAAAAAATATTTGTTTTAGCTGAAGAAGATTTTAATATAGCTTCTCCTAAACAATTAGGAGAAATTTTATATAATAAGCTTGGTTTAAAAGGTGGAAAAAAAGGTAAGTCTGGTTTGTATTCTACTTCAGCTGAGGTTTTAGAAAAACTAGGGCAAGATGGAAATGAAATATGTAAATTAGTAATAAGTTGGAGAGGATTGCAAAAATTAAAAAGCACTTACTCAGATGCTTTAGTAGAGCAGATAAATCCTTCTACTAATAGAGTACATACTCACTTTCAGATGACTGGAGCTATGACAGGAAGGTTTTCTTCGAGCAATCCTAATTTGCAAAATATACCAATAAAATCTGCAGACGGACGTGCAATAAGAAAAGCTTTTATAGCTCAAAAAGGTAAAAAGTTAATTGCTTTTGATTACTCTCAGATAGAGTTAAGATTATTAGCTGAAGTAGCTAAGATNGATCCTTTAATAGAAGCTTTTAAAAATGGTATTGATATTCATAAATTGACTGCTTCACAAGTTTTTGGAATTAAACCAGAAGATGTAACAGGCGAAATGAGAAGAAACGCAAAAGCTATCAATTTTGGAATAATATATGGACAGAGTGCATTTGGTTTAGCAAAGCAATTNAATATTTCTAGAACAGAAGCTAAAGAATATATAGATTCTTATTTTTTTCAGTACCCAGGAATAAAAAAATATATGGAAAATACTCAAGATTTTGCTAGAAGAAATGGATATGTGGAAACGGTCTTTGGCAGAAGGTGTTATGTCCCAAGTATAAATGATAAAAATCCTATGAGACGAGCAGGAGCAGAACGGCAAGCTATTAATGCCCCATTGCAAGGAGCAGCAGCTGACATAATTAAAAGGTCTATGAAAAATATACCTGAAATATTAAATGATCATAAAATTGATGCCAAGTTAATTTTGCAAGTACATGATGAATTAATATTTGAATGTGCAGAAATAGAAGCAGATAGACTGATNCCTATAATAAAGTCTATAATGGTGAACGCACCTAATCCNTCATTTAAAATGATAGTGCCTTTAGAGGTGGAGGCNGGAATAGGAAATAATTGGGATGAAGCGCATTAAATTTAATCTAAATATTTTATTTTAAAAATTTTAATAAATAAGATACACTATATTTTTACTTTTAGGAGAATATTATGAAAGCAAATACAAAACTTTTTAGTCCACTTAAGATTAGAAGTGTAACAATTCCTAATAGAATTGTTTTATCACCATTATGCATGTATTCAGCTAATGATGGTGTAGCCACAGAATGGCAATTTGCTCATTTAAGTACATTTGCTAGAGGTAAAACAGGTTTAATTTTTGCTGAGGCTACGGCCGTAGAAGCAAGAGGAAGAATTACCCCAGGATGTCTAGGTATATGGACTGATGAACAAGCAGAAGCTTTAATTCCTGTTACATCTTTTATAGAAAAAATGGGATGCGTTCCTGGAATGCAATTAGCTCATGCAGGAAGAAAAGCGGGAACTAAAAGTCCTTGGAATGGAGGAACTCCTCTTGACGAAGAAGATATTAAAGCTGGAAACTCTCCATGGGATATAATAGCTCCCTCTGATATTCCAGTAGCTGAAGGCTGGGTTGTTCCNAAAGCTATGGANGAAAAAGATATTAAAGAGATTGTCAAAGCATTTTCTGATGCTGCAAAAAGAGCGGTTAAAGTAGGCTTTAAAGTAATTGAAATTCATTCTGCACACGGTTATCTAATGCATAGTTTTTTATCTCCTTTAGCTAATAAGAGAAACGATAGTTATGGAGGTGATATTCATGGTCGTATGCGTCTTTTACTAGAAGTTGTTGATGCAGTTCGCTCTGTAATTCCAGAAGATATGCCATTATTTTGTAGAATATCAGCAGTTGATGGAATAGAAAATGGTTGGGAAATAGAAGATTCTGTAATTTTAGCTGAGAAATTAGGAGATCATGGTGTAGATGTAATTGATTGTTCTGGAGGAGGTATTTCTGGAGCACCTTTATTTCGTGTAAATAAATCTGGAAAACCGATGAAAACAAACATGGATAGAGGTCCAGGTTTTCAAGTACCATTTGCAGATCAAGTAAAAAAAGAATCTGGCATGAAAACTATGGCTGTAGGAGTTATAGTTGACCCTCATCAAGCGGAGCAAGTATTACAAGAAGATAAAGCTGATTTAATCGCTATAGGAAGAGAGTTAATGTATAATCCTTTTTGGGCTTTACATGCGGCACAAGCCCTGGAAGCCGATCCTGAATTTGAAATGTGGCCAGAGCAATATAAATGGGGAGTAAATAGAAGAGGCAAACTTGCAGAGTTTAAAGGTGTAAGAGATGAGGCAATAGATGAGAAAGATACAGTTTCTCATCTGTCTGACATATACAATAAAAAATAAGTTATTTATTTAAGGGCATGGATAAGTGTATATTTTATGCACTTCATTTATTTCTTTTATAACTTCTTCGTTCAAATGGCAGCTAACTGAATCAATGTTTTCTTCTAATTGTTTAAGNGAAGTAGCACCAATTATATTAGATGTTACAAAATTTTGTTGCGTAACAAAATTTATCGCCATTTGTGTTAAGTTCAAATCATATTTTTTAGCTATTTTTTGGTATTCTAAAACCGCGTTTTCAGCATGCTGGCTTGAATATCTTGAACGCATTCTCTCAAATAATGTCATTCTTGCATTTTCAGGTTTATTGCCATTTAAATATTTACCACTTAAAACACCACCAGCCAGAGGAGAATACGGTATTAAACCGACCTCTTCATTTATAGAAATTTCTGATAAACCTACTTCATAAGACCTATTAAGAAGACTATATGGATTTTGTATCGTAACAATTCTAGGTAACTTATATTGTTCTGCAGCAGCTAAAAACTTCATTACTCCCCAAGGAGTTTCATTTGATAAACCTACATACTTAATTAAACCTTTATNTACAGCCTCAGAAAGNNTTTCTAAAGTGGTTTCAATTTTAATATCATCTTCTCTAGGAGTATGTTTATAACCAAGTTGACCAAAATTATTAACATTTCTTTCTGGCCAATGTAGTTGATATAAATCAATATAGTCAGTGTTTAATCGTCTCAGACTATCATTTATTGCTTCAAATATATGTTCTTTATTTAGTCTTGGACCATTTCTAATCCAGTTTAATCCAGGNGGTCCAGAAGAAGCATTAGATGTNCTCCCNGATATTTTTGTCGCTAAAATTACTTTAGAGCGATCCTGATTTTTTAACCAAGAACCAATATATGTTTCAGTCAGTCCTGCAGTCTCTTTTTTAGGAGGAACAGCATACATTTCAGCAGTATCTATAAAATTTATTCCTTTTTCTATAGCATAGCTTAATTGGTCATGAGCTTCTTTTTCACTATTTTGCTGCCCCCATGTCATAGTCCCAAGACATATTTCAGAAACCATAATATCTGTTTTGCCTAGTTTATTTTTTTTCACTTATATGATCCTTTTTTAATATTTAGTGGTATANTTTCTNAAATTATAATTTTTCAGTTATAGTTATTATTATTTTAAGACTAAGTCATCATTTTTTTTATAATAGGGTATTTGAAATGAAAATAGAACCCATAGGAATAACGCTTCACCAGCTAAAAATATTTTGGACAGTAGCGCAGGCTTCATCCTTTACTAAGGCAAGCAAAATACTTGGTCTAGCGCAACCTTCATTGTCTCAACAAATATCTAAATTAGAAGATGAAGTAGGCTCACTATTATTTAAAAGAGGGCGGTCACAAATGAGTTTAACTGAGGCAGGAGNATTTTTGCAAAGAAGATCAGAAATTATGCTGTCTAGTATAGAAGAGACTATGGTAGGATTAAGACAATTNGGAAGTGGGCAAAAAGGACTAATATCTATAGGATTATTATCATCTGTNGCNAGAAACTTACTGCCTGCAGCTTCAGAAAAATTAGCAGNAAAATTTCCTGATATAGAATTAGATATATTAGAAATATCTCCTGTAGAAGCAATAGACTTNTTGTANGGTAGACAATTATCCGTCGCGGTATTAGCTGAAGATTCTATTGCTAAAAGTATACTATCATTTAGCAAAACTAATTTATTCGAAGATCCTTATGTGTTAGCTGTTCCAAAATCGATTTCCTTGGAAAATATAAGAAACTTAGATGAATTAAAAAATTCTCCTGTGAGTAAAGCATTAAGTAATATTATTCAGTTTGAGTTTGGTAATCAGCATAAAAAAAGAATAGAAGAATGGTTTACAAGTGTATTACCAAATTCGAGAGTTTTTGCAAAAACAAGAACTTATGAGGTTGCTCTTTCTATGGTGCAATCAGGTAGAGGAGTCGCAGTAGTGCCAGCATTAGCAGCAAGACTGGGAGGAAAAAATCTAGATTTTGATGTAAATTTGTATAGAACTAACTTACCAGTTAGAAAAATCATATCTTTAATTCCTTCGCAGTATGTGAGAGTAGAACCATATAAATCTTTTATTGAGGCTTTGACAGAAGCGGGTAAAAAGATGAAGTTGCCAAAAATCCATAAAGTTCCACCAATACTTGAATCTTTAAGTGTTTAAATTTGGCTATAGGATATACCAATTTATACTATAGGTTTTAAAATTAAAAATTTTAGGTACATTAAATTATATTTAATTAATTAAGGGATAAATACAATGTGGAAATCACCAGTAGTTCTTGAAGTAGCAGTTGGTCTAGAAATTAATTGTTATGCTTGTGCAGAAATCTAAATTTTAGATTAAATGTATTCTAAAAACCGGTTTTTTAAACCGGTTTTTTTTTATTCTTTTTTTAGGCCCTTAACAAAAAATATAAGAGGGGAAATTACAAGAGCCATAATTCCCATTATTAGCATAATTTGATTAAA
This sequence comes from Candidatus Pelagibacterales bacterium, assembly GCA_002684605.1. Next base: position 86,746 of record NYVM01000003.1, read on the forward strand.
GGCCATGGCGCTTGCCTCTTCTATACCTATTTTNTGAAGTATTTCTGAAGCTATTTTTATTTTTTCTGGTGAATTACTTAAATATTTAGGAATTAAATTGTTTAATTTTGTTAAAAATAATTGAGATTGATAAAGTGCTTTTGAAGTTATATTGCTAATCTCTAAATAGTTTTCAGTTATTTTGAGTTCAAAAAGAGTATTAGAAGCTGCTATGCCAATAGCTGCACCTAATCTATTCATTAGTGAATAAAGACCGCTTCCATCCTTTATTTTATTAGCAGGTAAATAGCCAATTGATAAAAGGACTAATGGAAGAAAGCATAGCTGTGCTGATAAACCTCTTATGATTTGTGGCCATATGATTTCATTTAAACCTATTTCTGAAATCATAAAACCTTGAAGCCATGTGCCGGTCGCCAGCATAATGAAGCCTATAAAAGCAACTGTTCTTCTATTAACTACCTTAAAAAGAAATAAGGCAAGAAAACCAGATGCTACTTGTGCTGTTCCCATTATATATACCATAGAAGCTATTGTTGTCCCGTCTAGGCCACGAGTCCTTGCTATAAAAACAGGCAGAATATATTGAGTAGCAAATATTATGATGCCCCATATAAATACTAAGATAGTACAAATTAAAAAATTTCTATTAGCAAATATTCGTANATCAACTATTGGGTTTTTAGTTTTTAATTCTCTCAAAATAAAAAGAAAGAAACTACATAGGCATATTAAAGATAAAGTGCAAATTAAGTTGGATTCAAACCAATATTCTCTTCTACCTTCTTCTAGAACAGCTAATCCTGTCCCTAAGAATAAAGCAGCTAATATGATTCCTATGAAATCTATCTTGTTCCACAAATATTCTTTTTTATCAAAATCAGCGAGTTTTAATACAAGAATACCTATGATAAGTGAAAAAGGTGCATTGACTAAAAATACAAACCTCCATCCAATTTCATCACTTATCCAACCTCCCATATGAGGTCCTAATGCTGAAGCAGAGGTTGCAATTACTCCTGTCATTATTGCAACAAATTGCTGCTCNTTTTTTGGAAATATTGTAAATAATGTTGCAAACATTGCAGGCATCATACCTCCTCCAAAAAAGCCTTGAAGTACTCTAAAAAATATCATTGATTCAATGGACCAAGAAAGTCCACAAAGTATGGAAGCTATAGTAAACCCTATAGAACACATAAAAAAGAATCTTTTAGTGGACATAGCTCTAGTTAACCAACCAGATAAAGGAAGCATAATTACTTCTGCTATTAAAAAAGAAGTAACAACCCAGCTCACTTGATCTGGCGCTGCTCCTAAACCCCCTTGAATATGTCTATAAGCGGCGCCAATATTTTGTACACTAATCAAATTAAAGAACATACCTAGAGTCATTAACCAGAAAGCAATTTTATTTTTACTACTTTTTGAGATGGAAAAGATTTATTTATTCCCTATTAATATTTTAAAATATTAAAGTAAATATTAACTGAATAAGTTAAATAAACTAATTTTATTTTTAAACTTATATATTTCTATGGTTTAGTTTCAATTGAAACATAAACAGAAAGACCTGGGACAATCCGGCCAAGCATATTTTTTGGGGTTTGAAATGTTATTTTGACAGGAACCCTTTGGACTACTTTTACAAAATTACCAGATGCGTTTTGAGGAGGAAGTAGACTAAAAGAGGCTGATGATGCTGGTGCTATAGAATGAACTACACCAGTAATTGTATTCTTTCTAAATGCATCAAAATATAATTTTACTTTNTGACCAACTTTAATATCTTCTACTTGCGTTTCTTTATAGTTAGCTATAATCCAAATATCATGAANCGGAACTATTGCCATTAAAGGCCAGCCATCTTCAACGTATATGCCTGGTTCTGCAATACGATTAGCTATAACACCATCTATAGGCGCGTATATTTTTGTAGATTTTAGATCAACAATTGCCATTTTTAATTCAGCTTTTGATTTATCTAAATCAGCTTCTGATTTTTTAANCTCTACAATTAATTCATTTTTAAGAGAATCTATTTTTTCTCTTTCTGTGGAGAGCACTTTTAGTTTATTCTTTATAGAATTTGTTTTTGCTAAAGCTGAATCNAGTCCATGAGTGGTTGTTTGAACCTTTGTTATAGCTTCATCTAATTTTGATTTTGATACTGATTTTTTTTCAAATAACTTTTCTATTCTTTTTAGGTTTTGTTCGGCTAGTTTTAGTTCACTGGAATATGCCTTAGCTTGAGAGCTATAAATCTTAATTTCACTCTTAACAAGTTCCATCTTAGCATCTAAATTATTAAATGAAGAATTAATAGTATTAATTTTAGCTTTTACTGCTTCTATATTAGCTTCTGCTGCATCTAAAGAAGCTTTTAAGGCATTTACTTTATTTTCGTAAGGCTCAGAATCTAGAATTGCTAATAGATCATTTTTCTTAACAACAGAATTTGTTAAAGCTGGAACTTCTCTTACATAACTAGAAACTCTTGAAGATATGGTTGTAATAGATGCTCTTACATAAGCATTATCTGTAGAAACTAAACTTTTGTTTGTATTCCACCATTCTAATCCAGCTATTAATGCAAAAGCTATTACAATAATAGATATAAAAATTATAGTTAGCTTCTTAAGTTTCATAAATTTTCCTAAATAAATTTGGCCCATATTATCATATTTACATATATAATAGTACTTAAATTAAGCAATAAAGACGTATTTTAAAGTGTAATAGGTATGCACCATATGCATGGCTTATTGAGTTTTGAGCTGAGATTGGTGGAGCCGAGGGGGATCGAACCCCTGACCTCATGACTGCCAGCCATGCGCTCTCCCAGCTGAGCTACGGCCCCCACTAATTAATAACTAAGTGTCGCTTTCTTCGCTTTTATCATGTACATCAAGGTCTGCTATGCCTGATAAATTTTCCGAATCTTCATCGCCTTCAATATTAATTCCATCTTCTTCAGCAATTAGGTCCTCATCTAAATCCTCAATAGAAACTAGGTTTTCTAACTCACTATCCAATTCTTCCTCATCCTCTAATGCTGTATCTTGGTTTTCTACTTTTACTTTAGGTGCCTCTACTAAAGGCTTTTTGTTAAGAGGAGGCCTACCTAATCTTGGTTTTATTTTAATAATAATTTCTGCGCCACATTTAGGACATTTCGGCACTTCTTTTTTCAAATCATAAAATTTTGTTCCACACGAAGCACAAAGTTGTTTGTTACCTAATTCTGCTTTAGCCATAAAATTCCTCCACTTATTTACCTTATATAAAGAATGCATTTGCCATTTAATTATATAGATGTCAAAAAAGAATTGTAAATTCAATTTTTAGTTTGTAATTATAATTTACATTAAAGTAAATAAATATGATAAAAAAAAATATTATAAAAAATAACCTTAGTTCTCATAAAGTTAGAGAATTAAAAGGTATTATNAGTCCTCCACCAGATAAATCTATATCTCATAGGGCTCTACTATTTTCTGCTTTAGCTATGGGAAAAAGTACTATTGTTAATTTATTACATTCTGAAGATGTATTAAATATGGTTAAAGCCTTAAAAGCCTTAGGTGTAAATATTATAAAAAGAAGTAATATATATTATGTTATAGGAGTAGGGCTAAATGGTTTTAATACTCCTAGTAAACATATTGATTGCGGAAATAGCGGCACTCTAGCAAGGATACTTTTGGGTGCTATAGGAGGAAGTGAAATATTAGCTACTCTTGTTGGAGATTCATCATTGAGCAGTAGGCCTATGGATAGAGTAATAAATCCATTAAAAAAAATGGGTATATCGTTTGATTCTATAAATAATAAATTACCTCTAATAGTAAGAGGCGCAAGTGATATTTTGCCAATCAAATATATTTCACCAATTTCATCTGCTCAAGTAAAAACGACTATATTATTAGCAGGACTTAATTCTGAAGGTACTTCTGAGATTATTGAGCCATATTCTTCACGCAATCATTCTGAAAATTTATTAAAGTATTATGGAGCTGATATCAAATATGATACAAAAAAATCAGGGAAAAATAGTGTTTTAATTACTGGAGGAGTAGTATTAAAAAGCTGTAATATAATTGTACCAGGAGATATTTCTTCTGCCGCTTTTGCTTTAGTAGCTGCAACCATCACTCCGGGTTCATATATTAAAATATTGAATGTAGGAATAAATTATTTTAGATCAGGCATATTAGAAGCTTTAGATTTAATGGGTGCAAAAATAAGTTTAGAAAATAAAATTACCAATGATTATCAAGAACCTTTAGCAGATATAACTGTAAAATATTCTAAACTAAAGGGTGTTAATATATCCAGCTCTTATTCTTCTAGAATGATTGATGAGTATCCTATATTAGCTATAGCGGCTGCAGTTGCTTCAGGTAAAACTAAATTAAGCGGTTTAGCAGAATTACGCCATAAAGAAAGTGATAGGTTTCAGGCTATTATAAATGGCTTAGAAAGTTGCGGTATAAAAGTGGAGTCAGATAATGATGATATTATAATCTATGGCAACAATAAAATTTTGGGTGGCACAACTATAGATTGTAATCATGATCATAGAGTTGCTATGTCTTTTATGATACTAGGAGCTTTATCATTGAAACCTATAAAAGTGATTGGCTGTAAGTCAATATCAACCTCCTACCCAACCTTTGTTTCTGATATGAATTGTTTAGGAATGGATATTAGGAGTAATGATTAATACAAACATAACTATCGCAATAGATGGAACAGCTGCTTCTGGAAAGGGAACTTTAGCAAGGTCTTTAGCTAAAGAGTTTAAATTTGCTTATTTGGATACAGGGAAACTCTATAGGGCTTCTGCATTAATAATTAGTAAAGAAAATATTCATTTTGAAAATATTAATGATGTAATAACAGTAATTAAAAACTTTGATTTCTCCAAATTCAATTTTTTTGATGAAAGTCTAAAAAGTGACGAGATAGGTAAATTAGCCTCTATGATATCTGGTTATAAGGAGTTAAGAAACATATTATTAGAATATCAAAAAAGCTTTTCCTATAAAAGTCATAATAATAAATTAGGTGTTATATTAGATGGAAGAGATATAGGCACGGTAGTGTTACCTGAGGCTGATATAAAATTTTTTATTACTGCATCTTTAAGCGCAAGAGCAGAAAGAAGATGGAAAGAGTTGATTTCCTTAGGACAAAGTACTATAAAGCGCCGTGTTGAGAAAGATATGCGAGATCGTGATGAACGTGATAGTAAAAGACAGTATTCACCTTTAGTTGCAGCTCCAGATGCAATCTTACTTGACACCACCAATTTAGATGCTAATGAATCGTTTTTATTAGCTAAAAAATATGTAGATGAGCACTTAAATTAACATTATTTAAGTATTTTAGCTTCAAGGTGGGAAGCATTTAAACCCAATTATTATAATTGGACGCATCAAAGAAAGTTTAAAGGATTAATTTAAAATGGTAAAAAAACAAGAATTACAAGAAGTAGAATCGTTTGCTGAACTTTTTGCAAAACAAATAGAATTAGATGATAAAATAGAAGGTAAAGTTGTAAAAGGCACAGTTATTTCTATTGATAAAGATATGATTAATATTGATGTAGGCTATAAAGCTGAAGGTCGAATAAACGTAAGGGAATTTGTAGGTAAAGATAAAAGTGTATCTCCAAAAGTAGGTGATATTGTAGAAGTTTATTTAGAAAGAGTTGAAAATAAAAATGGGGAAGCTATTTTATCAAGGGAAAAGGCAAGAAGAGAAGAGTCTTGGGAGACACTAGAAAAGGCTTCAGAAATAAAAGAAAAAGTAACTGGGACGATATTTGGAAGAGTAAAAGGTGGTTTTTCAGTAGATTTAGATGGAGCTATAGCATTCCTTCCTGGAAGTCAGGTTGATGTAAGGCCTACTCGTGATTCTCATCATTTGGTTGGTAGCAGTCAATTATTTCATATTTTAAAAATGGATAGAAGAAGAGGAAATATAGTAGTTTCTAGACGTTCAGTCTTAGAAGAATCTAGGGCTGAGGCAAAAGCAGAATTAGTTTCAACTATGGAAGAAGGTCAAATATTAGAAGGTATNATTAAAAATATTACTGANTATGGNGCTTTTGTTGATCTAGGAGAAGTTGATGGATTATTACATGTAACAGATATTTCATGGAAAAGGATAAGTCATCCATCAGAGGCTCTNTCTATAGGACAAAAGGTCAAAGTTCAAGTTATAAAATTTAATCCGGAAACACAAAGAATTAGTTTAGGAATGAAGCAATTAGAAGAAGACCCTTGGGAATTAGCACAGAATAAGTATAAGGTTNAAGATAAGTTTTCTGGAAGAGTTACNAACATTACTGACTATGGAGCTTTTGTNGAGCTAGAATCAGGNATAGAAGGATTAGTCCATGTATCAGAAATGAGTTGGACTAAAAAAAATATGCAGCCTGGAAAAATTGTTTCAACCTCTGAAGAAGTTGAGGTANTAGTTTTAGAAATTGATTCAGCAAAACGTAGAATTAGTTTGGGCATGAAGCAATGTAAACCGAATCCTTGGCTAGATTTACAAGAAAATCATAAAATAGGTTCTGAAGTAGAAGGTGAAGTTAAGTCAATTACAGAGTTTGGTTTGTTTATTGGCCTGCCAGGAGAGATGGATGGTTTAATTCATCTTTCTGATTTAGCTTGGAATTCTAGTGGTGAAGATATAATCAGTAATTTTAAAAAAGGCGATTTAGTAAAAGCTAAGTTATTAGAAATTGATGTAGACAAAGAAAGAGTTAGTTTAGGAGTTAAGCAGCTAACTAAAGATCCAATGGCTAATAATAAAGATTTAGTTAGAGGAAATATAGTTACTTCTGTTATAAAAAGCATTACAGAAAAAGGTTTACATGTTGAGATTAGTGAGGGTGTTAATGGTTTTGTTAAGAAATCAGAGTTAGCTAAAGAAAGAGGAGATCAAAGAGTGGACAGGTTTGCAGTTGATGAAAAAATTGATGGAAGAATTATGTCTATAGATTCTAATACAAGAGAAGTTAATTTATCAATTAAGGCCCTNCAGGTAGCAGAAGAAAAGCAGGCTATGAAAGATTATGGTTCTGTAGATTCTGGAGCATCTTTAGGNGATATTCTTGGAGCTGCTTTAGAGGAAAAAGCTAACAACACAGAAGAAAAGCCAAAAGCAAAAAAAACAACTAAACCTTCTTCAAAAAAAGCTTTACCAAAGAAGACTGTTGCTAAAAAAGCTTCTACTAAAAAAACTGAGCCTAAAGAAAAAAAACNANAATCTAAGAAATAAAATTAATTNTTATAATATTTAATGACAAAGTNATCTTAGATTGTTTATTATTTATTATAAGAATAAATTTTTAGATAAGGTTATTATATGACTCGAAGTGAACTCGTTGATGTAATTAAAGATCAATGCCCATATTTAGAAAATAAAGAAGTTGAAAATGCAGTNAACTTATTTTTTTCTGAAATAATTACAGGCTTATCTTCAGGACAAAGAGTAGAGCTTAGAGGTTTTGGGTCTTTTTCTANAAAAAGTAGATCTCCTAGAGTGGCAAGAAACCCTCGCACGGGAGAAAAAGTTGAGATAGGAAGTAGGTTGNTGCCATATTTTAAAACAGGGAAAGAACTTAATATTTTAATTAATTCCTAAGTTCTTAATTTAGGATAAACATTATGTTTATGAAACTTTTTTCTAAATTATTATTTATCATTTTGTTCTTTTTTGTAATATTTTTCTCAATTGCTAATTCAGAGAAGGTTAATATAGGAATGTGGCCGTTTGAAAACAAAATTATAATTCCTTTATTTTTTTTAATTTTAATTTCTTTAACTGCAGGAATATTCATAGGCTTATTTATATCTATACTTTCTAAAAAAAAATAAATTAGGAGAATTTTTATTGAACTCTAAAAAAAAAATAATAGTAGCTATAGATACTATAGATACAAATGAGGCATTAAAAATTACTAAACTTATTCCTGATGTTGGAGCNTTTAAGTTGGGCTTAGAATATTTTTGTGCAAATGGNCCAAAGGGNATTAGTAAAATTTCAGAAACAGGTGTGAAAATTTTTCTAGACCTAAANTTTCATGACATACCAAATACTGTTGCNGGAGCTATAAGAGCATCTTTGAACTTGGAACCTTATATGATGACAGTGCATCTTTCAGGTGGTTATAATATGCTTGATAGGACGATGGAAGAAGTAAAGGAATATTGTAGTAAAAAGTCTTTAAAGAAGCCATTAATTTTAGGTGTTTCTGTTTTAACTAGCATAGATAATAATGANTTTAGTTCTCTTGGAATAAAAGGAAAAGTAGAGGATCAGGTTGTTCGTTTAGCAAAATTAGCAGAAAATTCCGGCNTAGACGGTCTAGTTTGTTCTGCAAAAGAGNTAAAAATAGTTAAAAGGNAGGTTGGTAAAANCCTTATTTTAGTAACGCCAGGTATAAGGCCAGCTGGAGGAGAAGTTAATGACCAGAAAAGGATATTGACTCCAGCTCAAGCAATTAAAGACGGTGCTAATTTTTTAGTTATAGGTAGACCTATAACTAGCGTTGATGATCCTCAGGAAGCTCTCAATAATATCTCTTTAGAAATATAAAAATGAATTTATTTCCTAAAGTAAAATTCTGCGGATTATCTAATTATGATGATGTTGCTTTAGCATGCGAGCAGCAAGCTTATTGGGCAGGATTTATCTTTGTAAAAGGTTCTTCTAGGTATATAAAAATNGAAGAATCAAAAAGTATTATTTCTTTATTTAAAAACAAAATAAAATTTGTTGGAGTTTTTGTAAATCCTTCAAATGATCATATAAAAAGAGCAATAAAAGCAGGAATTGATAATATCCAGTTGCATGGACAAGAAACGCCTAAAAGATGCAAAGAAATTAAAAATATTTTTAATATACCTATAATAAAAGCTATTCCAATATCTATAGAATTAGATTTAAAGGTTATCGAAGATTATTCAGGAACGTGCGATTATTTTCTATTTGATACAAAGAACGAAAATAAAAATGGATATAATGGAGGTACTGGAAAAACTTTTGATTGGAATATTATAAAAAATAATAAATTATGGCTAAATAAGCAGAAGCCTTGGATATTGTCGGGTGGTCTTAACTCAAAAAATATTGAAGAAGCAATTAAATTTACAGGCACAAAAGCTGTAGATGTTTCTTCTGGTATAGAGTATAATCCAGGTATTAAAAGTAAGAAATTAATGCAGCTATTTGTGAAAAAAATAAAAAATATAAAATAAAAGGTTTANCGATGAAAGAATCATTAAATTCATATAAGAGTGGNCCAGATGAAGAAGGTTTTTTTAATATACATGGTGGCAGATTTGTCGCTGAAACTTTAATGCCTTTAATATTAGAGCTAGAAAAAGAATATAAGAAAGCAAAAAGTGATAAAGCTTTTGCTAAAGAAATTAAATATTGGAATAAACATTATATAGGAAGGCCATCACCTTTATATTTTGCATCTAGAATTACTAAGGAACTAGGAGGAGCAAAAGTATATTTTAAAAGNGATGAACTAAACCATACTGGTGCACATAAAATTAATAATTGCATAGGCCAAATACTTCTCGCAAAAAGAATGGGTAAGTCTAGAATTATTGCGGAAACTGGTGCCGGCCAACATGGTGTAGCTACTGCAACAGTATGTGCACTTTTTGGTTTACCGTGTACANTTTATATGGGGGCAAGAGATATAGAAAGACAAGCNCCTAATGTGTTTAGAATGAAATTATTAGGTGCAAATATAATTGCAGTTGAATCTGGCTCAAAAACTTTAAAAGATGCGATGAATGAGGCGCTAAGAGATTGGGTGTCAAACGTTGAAGATACTTTTTATATAATTGGAACAGCAGCAGGTCCCCATCCTTACCCTATGTTAGTAAGAGATTTTCAATCAGTAATTGGAGAAGAAACCAAAGAACAAATTATAGATGCTGAAGGTAGGCTTCCTGATAGTTTAGTTGCATGTATAGGAGGTGGCTCAAATGCATTAGGTCTTTTTTATCCTTTTCTAGATGATACGTCCGTTAGCTTATACGGAGTAGAGGCTGCAGGTAAAGGATTAAACACAGATATGCATGCAGCATCTTTAACCTTGGGGTCACCTGGAGTATTGCATGGTAACAGGACTTATTTACTGCATGACGATGACGGNCAAATTACAGAGGCTCATTCTATTTCTGCAGGCTTAGATTATCCTGGAGTAGGNCCTGAACATTCTTATTTAAAAGATGTTAATAGAGTGAATTACGTAGCTATAAAAGATAAAGAAGCTTTAGATGCTTTTCAATTTTGTGCTAAATATGAGGGTATACTTCCAGCTCTAGAGCCTTCTCATGCTTTAGGCCATGTGATAAAAATTGCTCCTAAATTAAATAAAGACCATATTATTATAATGAATTTATGTGGTAGAGGCGATAAAGACGTATTCACAGTTGCAGAAGCACTAGGAGTAAAATTGTAATGCATCATCCAAAAAGAATAGAGACTAAGTTTGAGGAGTTAAAACATAATGATAAAAAAGGGTTAATAACATTTATCACGGCTGGTGATCCTAATTATGAGTCATCCTTAGAAATTTTAAAAAAATTACCAGATTCTGGAGCAGATATTATAGAAATAGGTATGCCATTTACTGACCCAATGGCAGATGGGCCTGGCATACAAGCATCATATTTAAGGGCATTAGAAGGAGGTCAAACTCTTAAAAAAACAATTCAATTAGTAAAAACTTTTAGAGAGTTTAATTCTAATACTCCTATTGTTCTTATGGGTTATTATAATCCTATATATAAATATGGAGTTGAATCATTTATAAAAGATATAAAAGAAATAGGAGTGGATGGTTTAATAGTAGTAGATCTTCCTCCTGAAGCTGATAGAGAGCTTTGTATTCCTGCCAATGAAAATAATATTGATTTTATTCGTCTAGCCACCCCTACTTCTAGTGAAGAAAGACTTCCTAAAATAGTAGATAATGCTTCTGGTTTTTTATATTATGTATCTGTGGCTGGAATAACTGGATCAAAAGCACCAGAAATTTCTAGTATCGAAAGAAAAATAAAAATAATTAGAAATTTCACAAATATACCAATAGCTGTTGGTTTTGGAATAAAAACACCTGAGCAAGCATTTAATATTTCTAAAATAGCAGATGCAGTAGTAGTTGGATCTGCAATCATTGATAAGATAAAAGAGGCCTATGAGAAAGATAAAAAAAATATTAAGTTAATAGCAGATTCAGCTGCTGATTTGGTTAAAAGTTTATCTGCTGTATTAAATAAGAATAAAGAATAAAGGAAAAATAAATGAGCTGGTTGTCAAATTTTGTAAGACCAAAAATAAGAGCACTTGTTAAAAAGTCTGATACTCCTAATAATCTNTGGGTTAAATGTAATAACTGCGGAACAATGGTTTATCATAAAGATTTGAAAGAGACTTTAAATGTCTGCCCTACCTGCAACCATCATATGAAAATGTCTGCACGCCAAAGGATTAATTGGGTTTTAGATAAAGGCACAATTACAGATGCTATTATACCTCAAACAATATCTGACCCATTAAAGTTCAAAGACAATAAAAAATATACAGATAGACTAAAAGTATCTAAAGGAAAAACTCAAAATGAAGACGCTATTATTATAGCTAGAGGTAAAATAGGAAGTAATAATGCANTAGTNGCGGCTTTAGATTTCGGTTTCATGGGNGGGTCTATGGGGGTTGCTGTAGGTGAAGGTTTGCTAGAAGCAGCAAAAGAAGCAATAAATCATAATTTTCCTTTAGTAGTATTTACTTCATCTGGTGGAGCGAGAATGCAGGAAGGAATTTTTTCTTTAATGCAGTTGCCAAGAACAGTAATAGCCGTGAATAAATTAAAAGAAAATAATATCCCTTATATAGTGATTTTAACTGACCCAACGACCGGAGGAGTAAGCGCATCTTTTGCTATGCTTGGAGATGTAACTTATGCAGAACCAGGTGCATTGATTGGTTTTGCNGGGCCTAGAGTAATTCAAAGTACTGTTAATGAAACNCTTCCAGAAGGGTTTCAAACATCTGAATATCTTTTAGAGCATGGTATGATTGATGATGTTGTGCCTCGTAAAAACTTAAAGGCAGTAATTGCAAATACTATTATGCATTTAGGAAATAATATTACTAAACAGAAATTATCTAGTCATTAATGAGTAGCAGAATATTTCAAGAAGAAATTGAAAAATTTACTTCTAACCATCCTAGAGTTATTGACCTTTCATTAGATAGGGTCGAGCGTTTACTNTACAAATTAAATAATCCTCATTTGAAATTACCTCCTGTAATACATGTCGCTGGCACAAATGGNAAAGGATCTACTATTGCATTCNTTTCTGAAGCTTTAATATGCGCCGGAAAAAAAATACACGTATACACTTCTCCTCATTTAATNGAAGTCACAGAAAGGTTTAGAATTGCAAATGATATAATAAGTTATTCAAAATTATTTGAGACGTTAGATTATTGTCTAGAGATTAATAATGGAGATCCAATTACTCAATTTGAACTGCTAACCTGCATTGCTTTTTTACTAATGTCTAAAAGTAAAGCCGATGTTGCAATAATTGAAACAGGTTTGGGAGGACGCTTGGANGCTACTAACGTAGTTGTAAAACCACTCTTAAATATAATAACTAGTATCTCTATTGATCATACTGATTTTTTGGGCAATACTTTAGAACTTATAGCTAGAGAAAAAGCAGGAATAATTAAAAATAATACTCTGTGTATTTCAGCACCCCAGCACCCTGAAGTAGAAAAAGTAATAATAAAAAAATGTGCTGAAAAAAAAACAACATTAATCGTATGTAANGAAACCACTTTTTTTAAAGAAATTAAAGATGGTTTTGAGATCAAAGGATTAAATAATCATAAATATACTTTTCCTAGTCCCTCTCTTAATGGCAGACATCAAATAGTAAATGCAGTTCTTGCAGCTACTTCTCTTATTTCTTGTTCTCAATTTGGCATAGGCATTGATTATATTAAAGAAGCTATTGCTTCTACTAATTGGCAAGGGCGACTAGAAAAAATCAATAAAGGAAATATCCAAAAACATATTTCAAGCTCTACTGAGGTTTGGATAGATGGAGGGCATAATATAGCAGGTGCCAAAGCAATTCAAAAATGGGCACAGGAGGGAAAAGTAAAAAAAATAATTTTGGTTTGTGGTTTTTTAAAAAATAAAGATGCAAAAACTATATTATTAATTTTAAAAAACATTATTAATTATATAGTTTTTGTACCTTTACAAAATAATAAGAATTGTTATTCAGTTAATGAATTAACAAGCATAGCTAAAACTTTAGATCTTAAGTCTTATATAAAAGCCTCTGTTAAGGAAGCTTTATATTCTGATCTGATTATACCAAAATCTAAGGTTTTAATATTTGGATCTCTATATTTGGTCGGTGAAGTATTAAATTTAGATAAAAGTTAGATATTTTTGTCAATCCATTCCTTAAGCTCAGTTTTTGAAGACATTCCTACTTTAGTATCAATTAGTTCTCCATTATTAAATAGCAGCATCGTTGGAATGCCTCTTATTTGATATTTTCCTGGTGTTTCAGGGTTGTCATCTACGTCCATTTTTCCGATAGTAATTTTATTACTATATTCTTCAGAAATTTCTTCAAGAATAGGACCTATTTGCTTACAAGGACCGCACCATTCTGCCCAAAAATCAATAATAATAGGCTCTTTCTTGTTAATAACAGTTTCTTCAAATGTTTCATCAGATATTTTTATAGTGCTCATAAGTTCAGGTCCTTGTTAATAAAGTTAAATATAATTTATACATCTTGGTATTTTATTTCAATATCTTCAATTAAATTATTTAAATCATTTAAATTATTTAAGGTGCTTACATCTTTCTCTTCTTCATATTTTGCTCTTAGGTCGTCAATGTCTTTGTATGCCTTTGGAATAGTATTCCATTTTTCTTCATTCGTACTAAAAATTTGTGTTGCTATATGCCTATTTATTTTGTTTAAATTTTCNTTAGGCAGTAACGAAGATTTTTCCTCATATATTAATCTTTCTGCAAAATAATAATTTCTTTCATCTTTAAATTTATGGGCAATTTTTAATTTATTCTCCCATGGAGACATATGAAATTCTTCCATAACTATTTTTTCATAATTATTAGAAAATGAATGATAAATTGTTTCTTCATAATTTATATCTTCTTGTGATATAAAATCTTCTTTTTCCAAAGCTTTTTTTTCTAGAATTTTTTCAACTGTTTGTTTAAAATTTGTATTTGAACTTATAATATTAGCCCTTCTTAAGAGCTCTTTTTCAGATATATGCTTATATTCATTTATCTTAGAAACATGATTAGAATTCATAATAATTGGACTTTTATTACTTTTAAGGTTTCTTATAATTTTTGGACTTTTTGACATAAAATGTTCTAAGGATTCTGGAGTTAAATTGATATAATCTTCAGGATTATTTTTGAGATCAAAACATTGTGCCCATTTATATTTTGGATGATGGCATAATAAAGATACAATAAATGGCATAGTTTTTCCGAAAAATGTTTCAGTTATACAAAATATTTTATTATTTTTAATTATAAAGTCTGTCTCTTCCCGATTTGTTGTTAATAAACTTGCTTCCCATAATTCAGGGTTTTTATTTTTAATAAGTTCAGCTAGTTTAATAGTTGCTATTGTATCTCCTATAGCATCATGAGCGCTAAAATCACTAATACCATTAAATGGAGCTACTTGATCTAGCTTAAATGATAGCTTACCTTTTTCATTAAGTGGAATCTTTATACTGTCTGGAAAGTAGGCGTGATTAGCTCTTAGAATATTTAATAGATCTGATCTTTTATTTCCATTATTTAGAGTAAGATAAGGNTCAAATAAAGTTTTGAATAAAGACTTTCTTAAAAACTCTTCATCAAAACTTATTGTATTATAACCTATATATATTGCAGATCCCCAAGATTTAAACTTCGCTAACATTAGCTCTATAAGTGAAAAATGTGATAGTTTTGTCTTGGTTAAATCACTGGTAGAACTTTTATTAACAAGTATGGCTTGTGGGTAAGGTATAATGCCAGGTCTCAAGCAGCATCTAGATTCAAATCGATCTATTTCTTGGAAGCAAGAATTAGTTAGTACTGCGCCAACTTGGATAATTTGGTCCCAGTTGCTTTCTCTTCCTGTAGTTTCAAAATCATAAAATATATAATTCATTATTTGTAGTTCTCTAGCCAAATGTTTGATTCATCAAGAGCATTCATAGTTCCAATATGCAACCATTTTTGGTAATTAATCGTTCCCCAAATAGTATTGTCCTTAATAGCCTGATCATAGCAATAATTTAAAGAGAATACATTTTTATTTACCTTATTTACTACANTAGGATTNAAAATTTGCCATCCAGTAAATGCAAGCCCAGAATTAATATTTCTGGTAATTTTTGATGGGTCAGTTTTATTAGTAAAACTGAAATCACCATTATCATTATAACCAATGGAGTTTTGAAAGTTATCTAATAATAAAAGAAAGTCCATAGTGCCAATATCAAATTTTTTTATCATTAATGACAAAGGACTGATATCTTTAAAAGGCATAATAAGTGAATCTCCATTTATAACTATAGTAGGTTTGGTATTATATTTNTNTANAATATTTTTAATTGCACCTCCTGTNTCTAATATTTCTTTTTCTTTTATTACTATAATTTCCATAGATTTATTTAATGTCTTATATTTTTCTATATATTTTTCAATTTTTACGGAAAGATAATGGACATTGATAAAACATTTTTTAATTTTATTTTTTTTAAGCTCTTCTAAAATATAATAAATAATAGGCTGGTTATTTAACTTTACTAGAGGTTTAGGTGTAGTAAGGGTTAGAGGGCGCATCCTTGCTCCAAATCCAGCAGCAAGAATAATAGCTTGGTCAATTTTTAGTTTTTTATACATTTTAATACTTAATATAAATATAGTTTATTTTTAGGAATGTAGGTTTCTATCCATTGTAAAACTTCTTCTAGTTTCGCATCATTAGCAGATTTTAAAAATAGGTTCATAGCTTTATTTACTAGCTTAAGATAATTTTTTTTATTATCTCTTTTAGCAAGTCTAATGAATATACCAACAATTTTTGCATTTCTTTGCGCAGTTAATACTTTATAGTTTTGATAAAATTGTTTNTCATCTTTAATATTTTTTATTTTAATAAATTCTTGAATAGCTACTTTTTTTATCTCTTCTGAAACATTTCTTCGTACATCTTCTAATAAAGATGATATATCATATGTTTCGTGACCAATTAAAGCATCTTGAAAATCAATTAAGCCTATTCTTTTAATATTTTTNCTTTCTGGCAACCAAAAAAGATTATCAGCATGAAAATCTCTTAATACTAGCTTATTATTACCTCTCTTTAATTCATTTAGTGGTTTTTCCCAAGCTTTTTCCCATTTTTGTAATGCTATATTATCTATTGTTATTTCTTTTTCTTTAAAAAACCACTCTGTAAAAATACTTAATTCTGCAAATAAATATTTATTACTATATACTGGTATGGCTTTAGGATTCATATTTTTATGAATTTCTGCTAAACATTGGACTGCATTGATATATAATAGTTCTTCGGAAATATTTTTCTTAATTGCTTTGTTAAAAGTTAATTTTCCAAAATCTTCTATGATAAATAAACCATTTTTATGGTCGCTTTTAAANATCTTTGGAGCGGATAAGCCAATATTATTTAAATACCCTGAAATTTCTATAAAGCCATAGTTATTATTATCTTTGGGTTGTGAATCCATTAGTAAAGTATTCTTATTATTTTTAATTCTAAAATAACTTCTATTGGATGCATCTTGCTTAATAGGATCAAGTAATAGGGGGTTTATATCATTAGCTTTTAAGAAGTCTTNAATTTTTTTATTATCCATTATCTCTATCATCTAAAGAAATTGAAACTCTTTAATGCCTTCTAGAAGNTCTTGATTAGCNTTAATTTCTGCTGACCTTGCATTATTACTAAGGTCTTTAANTACAATCTCAATTCTNTTNTNAGGNAGCAAATATTCAATTATNTCCGGCCATTCAATTATAATAATNCCATTANTTAAAGCATCTTCTAAACTTAAGTTCCATACATCTNCTGGTTGTTTTAACCTATACATATCATAATGCCATATTATATTATCTTCATATTCGTACGTTAATAATAAAGGAAATGTTGGGCTTAAGACTTTATTACTATTAGTGAGGTACTTTATAAAAGACCGCGCCAATGTAGTTTTTCCAGTACCTAAATCACCTTTTAAGCAAATTATTTCATTTTTTTTTGCAAGTTGAGCAATTTTTTTACCTAATTTTATTGTATCTTCGACATTACTCAATAATACTTTCATTAATTATATTAATACCTATAATGATTAGGTTTAAAAGGCCCTTCAACATTTAACTTAAGGTATTCTGCTTGCTTACTATTTAATTTAGTAAGTTCTGCACCAACTTTATTTAAATGAAGATAAGCAACTTTTTCATCTAATTCTTTAGGTAAAGTATAAACCTTATTTTCATAATTTTCATAATTGTCCCATAGCTCAATTTGTGCTAAAACTTGATTAGTAAAAGATGCACTCATAACAAAACTTGGATGACCTGTTGCACAACCTAAATTTACTAACCTGCCTTCAGCCAGCACAATTATTTTTTTTCCATCAGGAAAAGTTACTTGATCTACCTGTGGCTTAACTTCTTCACATTGATAATTTTTTAAAGCAGCAATTTCTATTTCTGAGTCAAAATGCCCAATATTACATACAATAGCCCTATCTTTCATGTCGCGCATATGATCAATATTGATTACATCACAGTTTCCTGTAGCCGTTACAAAAATATCTCCATATTTTGCTGCATTATCCATTGTTACTACCTCATACCCTTCCATAGAGGCCTGTAAAGCACATATTGGATCTATTTCTGTAACTATTACTCTTGCGCCTGCATTTCTAAGGGATGCTGCTGATCCTTTTCCAACATCACCATAGCCCGCAACTACAGCAACTTTTCCAGACATCATAACATCAGTAGCTCTTCTGATTCCATCTACTAAACTCTCGCGACAGCCGTATAAATTATCAAACTTAGATTTAGTTACAGAGTCATTTACGTTGATGGCAGGAACTAAAAGTGTATTATCTTTTTCCATTTCATATAGTCTGTGAACTCCAGTAGTAGTTTCCTCGCTTAGACCTTTTACATCCTTTAACATTTCTGGATATTTATCATGCATTAATTTTGTTAAGTCGCCTCCATCATCTAATATTAGATTTGGTTTCCAGTTATTAGGTCCAGTAATAGTTTGTTCAATACAATCCCAGAATTCTTCTTCAGTTAAACCTTTCCAAGCAAATACAGGTATATTTTTTGCAGCCATGGCAGCTGCAGCGTGGTCTTGAGTAGAAAAAATATTACACGATGACCATCTTACTTCAGCGCCTAAATCAATTAATGTTTCTATTAGTACAGCTGTTTGTATAGTCATATGAAGACATCCAACAATTCTAGCATTTTTAAGAGGCTTATTATTAGCATATTCATCTCTTAATGACATTAAACCTGGCATTTCTGTTTCAGCTATC
This sequence comes from Candidatus Pelagibacterales bacterium, assembly GCA_002684605.1. Next base: position 105,448 of record NYVM01000003.1, read on the forward strand.
TCTATTTCTTTTCTACCCCATTCTGCCAGCGAGATGTCTGCTATTTTAAAATCATTGAAATTAGACATATTTATTCCTTTTATTAATTTATAATTTAGTTGTTAATATAGCATATATAGTTTCTTTATCTAATGATGCACGTAAATTCTTTAAATTCTTTTTATTAGCAAATAGCCGCGAAAGAAAAGCTAATATATTTAAATGTGTAGGATGATGGTTTTTTGTCGAAATAAGTGTGAATATAATATCTACGGGCTCATTATCAATAGAATTAAAGCTAATAGATTTATTAAGTTTTATAAATATGCCAAACATATTATTAATTTCATCTATCTTAATATTTGGAATAGCTACTCCTCGTCCTATTCCGCTGTTCTCTTCACCTTCTTTGTCTAAAAGCGCTGAAAGGAATCTTGATTTAGGTATATTAATATTTTTACTGCATATATCAGCAATTTTTGTAAATAATTGTTTTTTGTGATTAATATTATGTAAATTTAAAATATTAGAAGTCGATAAAATATCTGTTATATTAATANTTCTATTATNTTTTTCATNCTTTAACATTCTGGTCTCCATATACTTCAAAAAGATTNGCAAATAAAAATTTANTNGAGGATCAGCATATTATTAAATTTTTATATATTATACAATTATTAAAATTTTTTTGATCGCACCAAAGAGCTAGGAATGTTTAAACTTTCTCTATATTTATTTACAGTTCTTCGTGATATCATAATATCTTCTTTTTTTAATAAATTTACAATTTTTTGATCACTTAAGATAATATCTAATTGTTCTTCGGAGGTTATTAACTTCTTGATCTTAGCCTTGATTGATATAGAAGAACTATTTTTAACATTCAATTTATCCTTAGTCTTACTTGTGAAAAAAAAACTTAAAGGTATCGTTTTATTATTAAATTTAATATATTTATTCTTAACTGTTCTACTTATAGTGCTNTCATTCATTAAAACCTTTTTACTAATTTGNTTATGTGTTAATGGTAAAATNCTNTCTGCACCATGCAGAAAAAACATTTTTTGAAATTCTAAAACAGCTTTTGATACTAATAACATAGTCTCATTTCTTCTATTTAAATTGTTTTGAATCATTTTGCCATGTGCAATTTGCTCTTGAATATATGTCTTCATTTCTTTGTTTGATAAATGNTTTTGTTTAACTTTCATTTGATTTACATATTTTTTGTTTATAAATACTTGATGATGATTTTTATTATATAAATTTATATTTATTTTACGTCTATCCATAGTAACTAATATATCAGGTATTACTGCTTCAATTTTTTCTACTTCTAATCCTTCTAAAGGCCTTGGTTTTAGAGATTTTATATTTTTAATCATATGCATAATTTGTTTCATATCTACTTCACATTGCACAGCCAGTTTATTAAAGTTTCCAGATGCTAAATCTTTTAAATTTTGTAAAAGTATTTCATATTTATAATTAAAAATACCTTTTTTTTGCAATTGAAAAGATAAATGCTCTGCTATAGAATTAGAAAATATTCCTATAGGATCTAATAATTTTAGCTTGAGCAATACTTCATTTGATTTTATTTTTGATGTTTTCCCTAATTGAGCCGCTTCNCTAGGCGTTATTCTGCAAAAACCAAAATTATCAAGGTTTTCTATATAAATCTCGATAAGCACTTCTTCTTCTCTATCTGNAGCTATTAAAGAACTTTGTTGATATAACCATTCTTTTATATTGTAATTTTTTTTTTGATTATCAATATTTGGATCTTTAATTGATTTATAAGAACTTTTAGANCTAAGTAAAAAAGGATTTTTTTCTATTNCTTGNCTAATAAAATTATCTATTTCATTAGAAGACATTTGTAGGACGTTTATAGCATTAATTATATTACTATTGATTTTTTGATTAATTGTGATTTTAGGTTTTTGATAAAAATTTTGTTTTAGCATTTTTTAATATAGTTAAAGGTTAAATTTCTTACCTAAATAAACTCTTCTTACATTCTCATCTTCTATAATGTCATGAGGACTACCATGCATTAGTACTTTACCTTCATGTATAATATATGCTTTATCTATGAGTTCTAAAGTTTCTTTTACATTATGATCTGTAATTAATACTCCAACGCCTCTGTCCTTAATATGCTTTATTAATTCTCTGATTTCCTCAATTGCTATAGGATCTATTCCTGCTAATGGTTCATCTAAAAGTATAAAAGATGGTTGAGATGCTAAAGCTCTAGCAATTTCTACTTTTCTTCTTTCTCCACCAGATAATGCTAAGCTAGATGTTCGCCTTAGATGAGTTAATGAAAATTCTGCCAATAATTCATCCAACTGTATCTCTCTTTCAGTTCTATCTGAAATATGTAAGGCTAATATTGCTCTAATATTTTGCTCCACAGTCATACCTCTAAAAATAGATATTTCTTGAGGTAAGTATCCTATTCCTGCTCTTGCTCTTTTATAAATAGGCATTTTTGTTATATCTTTATTATTTAATAAAACTTTCCCATAATCAGGAGTAATCAAACCACTTATCATATAAAAGCATGTGGTTTTTCCTGCGCCATTTGGACCTAGTAATCCTACAGCTTCTCCTCTTTGAATTTGAAGTGAAACACTTCTTACGACTGGTCTTTTTTGAAAAGATTTGCCTAGGTTTGTTACCACTAGTCCATTATTTTTTATAATTAATTTTGGATTATTGTTTTCTATCATTCTATATCTTCATCATTTGTCTTTGGAAGAAATCGCATTTTCACTTTCTTAGAATCGTTTTTACTGCTTATTTGACTTATGCCTGTATTAAGATTCATTTCAAGTAGTTCACCTTTCATAAGGTTATCATTTTTCATAAGAGTCACTTCATCTTCAATAATAATATTATTTTTAATAAAGTCATAGGTTGCAAGTTTACCAGTTGCTATTTCATCCATATTAGTAAATATAACATTACCCTCTGCTTTAATTAAAATTATTTCGTTAGTGTCATTATTTTTTTCTAAATACACAATTAGCTTATCAGCTTGCATCTTTCTTTTACCTTGTACGGCAGCAGCATTTCCAATTGCATATGCGATTCTTTCATTATCATCCCATTGCATCTCATCAGACGTAATATCAACAGGAATTATTTCCTCTGCATATACAATTATTATAGAACAAATATAAATTGATATTATCTTTAAATAAACNGCNATATATTTCATTGANCTATTCCTTTATTATTGTATAAAGAAAGTTTTGGNTTGCCTGTCAAGTTGATAATAGAACTTTTTAAATTATAACTAAATCCTTTTCCTTTTAATATTCCCCATTGCCCATCTAAGGTAACTTCATCTTCACCATTTATTATATTATTTTTATAATTATATATTATATTATCAGTAAACAATTTTGTGCCATCCGAAGATATTATTTCTACATTTTCTATTAATTTTAATATTCCTTTATTACTATTTAATATACCTTTTACAGAGTAAAAATAAATATTTCTTTTGTTAGACAATTTATATTGTCCCTTTGGATTTTTTAAAATTATAATATTAGGGTTTTCAACACTTTTTTTTGCTAGGAACGCTTCTATGGTTATAGGTTCATTAGATTTATTTTGGATCAGAAGCTTGGGACTCAATAAAGTATCAGGTTGAAATAAATATTCCGCTTTATTTATACTTAATAATTCAACATCAGGTATTTTTTTGCTCCATTTGTAAATTATTAATNTAGAAAATATTAATAATAATAAAAAAATTATTTTTAATATAGGTTTATAAATACTTTTTTTATTAAGATTTTGTNCATCATTATTTTGAATATTTTTNTGCCAAGTATTATGAAATGTTCTATTTTCTGTTTNCATATTTACCCAGTTTTNATACAGTCGTGTATATGAATGATACCCTCTGGTATTTTAGAATTATTCTTAACAACAAATACAGCNGTAATCTTATTTTTATTCATGATATTAACAGTATTTTTAATATTTATCTTAGACTCTATAGTGATAGGATTTTTAGTCATAATTTTATCTATTGGTAGATCTAAAAAGTTTTTCGCAATATTCCTTCTTAGGTCCCCATCTGTAACTATACCTATTAAAACATTTTTATTATTAGTTATACCTACACATCCAAAACCGAAAGATGTCATTTTTAATAAAACTTCTCGCATTGTATGATTATTTTTAATTAAAGGTATTTTATCTTTTTTATGCATTATATCTTTTACTAAAAGAAGGCTCTTTCCCAACATTCCTCCAGGATGAAACTTTTTAAAGCTTTCTTGCTTAAACTTTCTTTTATTCATCAATGCTACAGCGATAGCATCACCTAATACTAGCATCATTGTGGTGGAAGTAGTAGGAGCTAAATTTAAGGGACATGCCTCTGNAANATCAGGAATTAGACAGGTAACATCAGAATTTCTTGCCAAGAAACTATTTTTCTTAGCTGTAATAGATATTAATTTTATTTTATTTGTTTTTGCAAAATTAATGATCGGTAACATTTCTTTTGTTTCGCCTGATTTGGATAATGCTATTAAAATATCTTTATCTTGAATTGTGCCAAGGTCCCCATGATTTGCTTCAGCACAATTAATATATTGTGATGGAGATCCAGTTGAAGAAAAAGTTGCAGTTAACTTTAAGCCTATATAGCCACTTTTTCCTATTCCAGTTATGATAATTTTACCTTTATTTTTATATAACAAATTTACAGCTTTTATAACAGTTGTATCAATTAATTTTTCTAATTTTGTCAAGGCAAGTTTTTGTATCTTAATATTGTTTTTTATTAAACCTATTTCTTTTGATTNCAACAATTTTTAGCTCCTGATCTTGTATATATTATTTAATGAGAAAAAATATCAGGTTCATGCCATCCATTTAAATCTAAGTAAGCCCTCGTACCTATAAATTTAAAAAGTGTTTCCGCTAATTCTTGTCTATTTTCTCTTTCTAAAATAATGTCTAATTCATATTTAATTTTATGTAGGTATAAAACATCTGAAGCTGCATACTTTAACTGTTCATGGCTTAAATCTTCATTTCCCCAATCAGAACTTTGTTTTTGCTTTGATATATCAATATTGATTAGCTCCTTACATAGNTCTTTTAGACCATGCCTATCTGTATAAGTTCGGATTAATTTTGAAGCAATTTTAGTNCAGTAAATATTTTTACAGAATATTCCCATATGTTTTTGAATTGCGGCAAGGTCAAAACGAGCGAAATGAAATATTTTTTTTATTTTATCGTCCATTAATACTTTTGATAAATTAGGATAGAGAGTATTTTTTTTTATTTGTACTAGGTGAGCAAAATCATCACCATCTGATATTTGCACTAAACATAGTCTGTCCCTTCTAAAATCTAAACCCATCGTTTCAGTATCAATTGCTATACAATTAGAAAATTTTAAATCTAAAGGTAAGTCATTTTTATAAAAGGTATATTTATTCTCTTTCATTGATTCTCCAATTTTTTCTAAATTTTATAGCATCTTTTAAAATTTACCTAATCAATTTAGAAATCATTCATCATATGTTAATATATTCATAATATTTTTTGATTTTCTAATTTTACTTGTCCATCTGTATCTTTTATGTATATAAAATCAACATATNTATACAATATATTTATAAAGGTTTTTTTTTGAATNTTCATAACAATTCAAATTCCACCGTGGTTATTTTTGGTGCNTCGGGTTTTTTAGGTAGGTATATAGTTTCTATACTATTACAAGATAATTACCTAATAAAAGTGTTTGTAAGAAAACCTGATGAAGCAAAACACTTAACTTTGATGGGAAAGTTAGGACAAGTAGAAATATATCAGGGCAATATAAATGATAAAAAGAGTGTTCAAAATATTGTCGATGGTGCTAATAAAGTTATAAATTTAGTGGGCATCCTAGAAGAGAAAAGTCAACAAAAATTTAATAAGACCCATGTGGAAGGTGCATCTAATGTAGCTGAGGCTTGTTTAAAGCATAAGGCTGAAAGTTTTATTCATATTTCTGCTTTAGGCCTCTATGATGGCAAGCATTCAAAATATGCGAACAGTAAACTAGTAGCAGAAAAAAAAATAAAAAAAATATTTAAAAAAGCAATTATTTTAAGACCCAGCGTAATATTTGGTCCAGAAGATAATTTTACTAATAAGTTTGCTAGAATGGCCTCAATTTCTCCATTTATTCCATTAATAAATAAAGGTTTAACTAAATTTCAGCCAGTGTATGTAAAAGATGTGGCTAAGGCTGTTTATGTTGTCATTAATAACAATAAATATAGTGGTCAAACATATAGTTTAGGAGGACCAGAGGTTATTAGTTTTAAAGAAATTATAGATTTTATTTTATTAAAAATTAGTAAAAAAAGAATTTATATACCTTTATCTTTTCCTCAAATAAAGTTAATGGCNATTTTGTTCTCTATTTTGCCCAATGCTCCTATCACCTTAGATCAAGTCANACTCTTAGAAAAAGACAATATCGTTTTAAAAAAAGAAAAAGGTTTTAAAGAATTAGGTATTAAGCCTGAATCCATATACTTATCAGCTGAGCAATATTTAAATAGATATATATCTAGGTATTGATAATAGTTAATATCGTCAGTCCTAAAAGTATTCGATATAAAATAAATGGTGCAAAATTTTTAGTTTTAAGCCATTTCATTAGAAAAATAATAGATAAATAAGCAAATATAAAAGACATAATACAAGTTATTAATATATATAGGTAGTTAGTAATATTTAATTCATTATTTATTAACCATATTGACTCTAAGGTAACAGCACCAACAATAACTGGTATGCTTGTATACAGGCCTAATTTTGCAGCTTCAATTCTTTGAATATTAAGTATTCTTGCAGCAGTTATTATTGTTCCAGATCTTGATGCGCCTGGTATAAGAGCAAAAACTTGTAAAATGCCAATAAATAAACATTCTAAAAATGAGAGCGAAGAAATTTTTTTTTTTTTAATTTTAAATTTGTCAGATATAAAGAGTAATATGGCTCCTATAATACTAGACCATGCAATCACGTTTAGAGTTAATAGTTTATCATCAAAATTTTTAAAAATAAATAATCCTACCAAAATTATAGGAACAGTAATTACTATTACATTTTTTAAAGTTTTAATATTTTTGTTTTGGAAGTAATTTTCTAATTTAAAAATTGATCTAATAATATTAGCAATATCATCTTTTAAATAAAGAAGGACTGCAAATAATGTCCCCAAATGAGCGGCTATTGCCATAGTTCTTCCCGGGATAGGCCAGTTTAAAATTTTTTCTAAAATCAATAAATGTGCAGAAGAAGATATAGGCAGAAATTCTGTAATGCCTTGAACTAGAGAATATAAAATGATTTCCCAAAATAACATAATATTGCCTTGTCAATTATTTTAATTTTGTTTTTAATACTTAATATTAAATACTCTATACTTATTGTATAAAACTTAGTAATGGAATCTTATTTAAATGAATATACTTTATCATTTACCTTTTGCAGCAAATAGTCGGATTGTCAGAGTGGCTCTTTCCGAAAAAAAAATTGATGTAAAATTAATAGTTGAGCCTATATGGGAAAGACGAGATAGTTTTTTATCGCTTAATCCAGAAGGCCAAGTTCCTGTTTTATTACACAATCAAAATCTAACATTATCTGGTGCACCTGTTATAATTGAATGGTTAGAGGATGTATCATCAGATAATAGCCTCATAGGAAATGATATAATTTTTAGAGCTGAGGCAAGAAGGATAATGTTTTGGTTTAATAGTAAATTTTCATCAGAGGTAGAATCGTCAATAGTATATGAAAAAATTATGAAGGCTTTTATGGGTAAAGGCAATCCTGATGCAAGTATCCTTAGAGTAGGAAGAAAAAATTTAATAACTCATATGAAATATATAGATTGGTTAAGCAAAAATAGAGATTGGCTAGCAGGTAAATCATTTAGTGTGGCAGATATTTCTGCATCAGCTAATTTATCTATTTTAGATTATTTGGGGGAAATTCAATGGAGAGATTATGCTTATGCAAAGGAATGGTATGCAAGAGTAAAGTCGCGTCCATCCTTTAGAGGTATACTTTTAGATAAAATTCCAGGGCTTCTGCCTCCAAAATATTATTCAGACCTCGATTTTTAAATTAATTATTGTAGTATATATATATATTCTAGGAGAATAAAATATGGGATCCTTTTCAAGTCTAATTGAGCTTAGTGTAGAGTTTTTTAAATATATACTTAATTCGTATATTTTATTTCCAATAGGCCTTGATTGGATAGTGTACAATATCTTATATCACCTTTTAATAGTGTTAATAATAACTGCAATTTTTTCATTAATATTTAATAAACTTATTATTGTCTTTATAAGAAGCAGATTAAATAAATTAAGTTTTGATATAGGTCAGCAATTATTAGAAAAAAAAGTTTTAATTCCAATAGGCTGGGCAATACCTATAATTATATTTGAGGCAGGGTTAGGTAGTTATTCTCCTGACGAGGGTATTATCTCACGTTTAACTAAATCGTTGATAATCTTAGTCTTTATTATATCTTTTACTAGGTTTTTAGCTGCAATTTCTGAAATNCTTAAGGGCAACAAGGCTTTTGCAGGTACTCCTATTCAAAGTTATATGCAGCTTTTAAAATTAATTATATACTTATTTGGTTTAATTATAATAGTCTGTACTTTGTCAAATACCTCTCCTTGGACAATTATNTCAGGACTAGGCGCCCTAACTGCTGTTATTTTATTGGTTTTTAAAGATACTATATTAGGTCTTGTTGCATCTATTCAAGTTTTTGGTTCTGATACTATAAGAGAAGGAGATTGGGTTACTATTCCTTCACTAGACATAGATGGTGACTGTATAGAAGTAGGTTTGCATACTGTAACGGTAAGGTCTTGGGATAAGGCGCTGATTACATTTCCAAGNGCAAAATTATTAGAGCACCCTTTTAAGAATTGGAGGGGTATGGAGGAATCTGGAGGTAGAAGAATTAAACGTTCTATAAATATTGATCAAAGCTCAGTTAGTTTTATTGACCCTGCATTAAAGGAAAAATTAGAAAAATTTAAGTTATTATCTGGACATTTTTTAGAAAAAGAAAAAGAAATTGAGGATGCTAATAGTCTGTTGGAAGGAGATAAGATTAATCATAGAAGGTTAACGAATATTGGAGTATTTAGAGCCTATATATTAGAATACCTTAAAAATCATCATGAAATAAATAATGATCTTACAATGATGGTTAGACAATTATCACCTACCAGTATGGGGCTTCCTTTAGAAGTTTATGCTTTCACTTCTTCAGTAGAATGGACAGAGTATGAATCTGTTCAATCTGACATTTTTGATCATTTATTAGCCATAGTCTCTAATTTTGAACTTAAATTAACTCAAGCTCCATCAGGTAGCGATATAAAAAGTTTAGGTTATAATATTCATCAAAATAGTAAAAATATTAATGAAAAACTTACACGAAAAGATTAAATCAAAAGCTTTAGAGTTAGAATTCGATGCTATAGGTTTTTGCGAAGCGGATTTACCAGAGAGCGTGACTAAGCATCTTCATGAATTTATAGATAAAGGTAGACATGGGTCAATGAAATGGCTCGCTGAAACTTCTCATAGAAGAAGTCAGCCTAGAAATATGTGGCAATCGGCTATGACTGCTATAGTTTTGGGTTGTAACTATGGACCGGAATATGATCCATTAAAAGCATTAAATAACAAAAATATAGGGAATATTAGTGTTTATGCCCAAAATAAAGATTACCATAAATGGGTTAAGGGGAGATTAAAAAACCTTGCTGGATGGCTAGTTTCTAAAACAAAAGGGCAGGTTAAAGTATTTGTAGATACTGCACCATTAATGGAAAAACCTCTTGCAGAAATTTCAAAAATAGGCTGGGTAGGAAAACACACTAATTTAGTTAGTCGAGATTTTGGCAGTTGGTTATTTCTTGGAGTAATACTATTAGACTTAAATATCATTGAAGAAAAGAATAAAATTCAGAAGAGTAATTGTGGTACTTGTTCTCAATGTATAGATATTTGTCCAACTAATGCATTTGTAGCTCCATACAAATTGGATGCAAATAAATGTATATCCTATTTAACCATAGAGCATAAAACACATATACCTAGAGAGTATAGGTCTTTAATGGGCAATAGAATATATGGTTGCGATGATTGTTTAGCTGTTTGCCCATGGAATAAATATGCAAAAATATCAAATAATATGTCTTTTTTGCCTAGAGAAGACCTTAAAAAACCATCATTAGAAAGTTTATCTATTTTATCTGATAAAGATTTCAGAGTATATTTTTCTGGTTCTCCAATTAAAAGAATAGGCAGGAATCAATTTATACGTAATGTATTAATAGCCATGGGAAACTCTTCTAATAAACTTTTAGTAAAACATATAATTGATTTACTGGGAGATAGTTCCCCAATAGTCCGGCTATCAGCTATTTGGGCTTTAGGCCAATTATGTCAAGAATCATTTTTTATTGAAATGAATAAGCGCGTTAATGAGGAAAAAGATAAAGAAGTAATAAGTGAATGGCTAGAGACGAAAAAAGAGATAAATCATTGAGTTATTTATGAGTAATATTGAAAAAAAAATAGCTATTTTAGGTTTAGGAAATATTTCATATGAGCTCTGTTCTAGCCTTATAAGAAAAGGATTTAAAGTTTTTGGAACCACTAATAATCCTGAAAGAAAGTCTCAGCTACAAAAATTAGGAGTAAAAGTTTTTAAACGTAATAAAACCTTACAATGTATATCAAATTCCACTAAATTAATTATAACATCTCCACCAGATTTACGAGGCTGCCCCGTAATTAGAGATTATTTTAGAGAAATTGTAAATTCAGAAATAAAATGGATTGGGTATTTATCTAGTACATCTGTTTATGGCAATTATCATGGACAAAATGTAAATGAAGATAGTGATTTAAAATTTTCAAACTCAACAGCAAAGTCTAGGCGTAGAGGAGAACAAGATTTACTAGATTTTGGTAATAAGTATTCTATTCCAATAGAAATATTTAGAGTTTCTGGAATATATGGCCAGCATAGAAATATTATAAAACAAATACTTCATAATAAAATAAATCCAATATTTAAAGAAAATCATTTTTTTAATAGAATTCATGAAAAAGATATTGCTAGAGTACTATCTGAAGCCTCTGATTCAAAAATAAATTCAGGTATTATCAATTTATCAGATAGCTTGCCTGCTTCTCAATTAGAAGTAATTAAATATGCAGCAAAAATTATGAAAATTAACCTTCCTAAATATAAAAATTATAAAGAAATCTATAATGATATGCCGGATACAATGAAGAGATTTTGGGAAAATAATAGACGAGTTGATAATAGTTTATTAATAGAACGCTATGGAGAATTAATATTCCCGAGCTACAAAGAGGGACTTAACTATATATATAATAATTACTTATTTAATTCATCAAATAAAGATTGAGCAGTATATATAATTGTTTTTAATTGTTTATTATTAGAAAGTCGATGATCTCCATTTTTTATTATTATTAATTCAGCATCTAAACTCTTGCATTTATTAAAAATTTTNAGNCTTTCTTTCCAGCTAACTGCTTCATCTTTTTTTCCATGTATAAGTCTTAGGGGGCAATCTATATCCAATGTTTTAGAATTTAATATTAAATTTTTATTACCTGAATCTATATTTTTTTTAGTTATAGTATATCCGTTCTCATCATACTCTGACGGAATGTAAGTAAAACCATTCTTAATTAGNTCTTCTTTTTTTTTATATCCTAAACCCTCTTGCCATAAACGTTTAGTGAAGTCTGGAGCTGCCGCNATAGTAATGATGCCTTTTATTTTATTTTTATTTAGTAAGGCTACTTTAATGGATATCCAGCCNCCCATACTAGACCCAATTAGTATTTGGGGACCAGAAGTAATATTATTTAAAATTTCATTAGAATCTTCAATCCATTCTTTAATACTAGTATCAATAAATTTTTCAGAAGATTTNCCNTGGCCAGAATANTCAAATAGCGTNCATTGAATTTTNTTTTTTTTNCACCAATCATAAATTTTTATCGCTTTAGTACCTAGCATATCTGAATTAAAGCCAGGAAAAAATAAAAAACCTATTTTTGATTTTCCTTTATAATGCTTATAGGCTAGTTTCCTTTTATATTTTGTAAGTAATGTTTTATGCACTAAAGTATATCCATAATAAAAAGTTAACATGAAGCCTTAATTAAATTATTTTAAAGAATTTTTATGAATTTAGATATTAAAAATTATTCAGTATTACAAGTTTTGCCTCACTTAAATAGTGGAGGGTTAGTTTCAGGAGCAATTGAGGTTTCAGAAGCTTTACAAAAAAGTGGAATGAGATCGTTTGTAGCTTCAGAAGGCGGAAGAAGAGAAAGGGAAATAATTAGGACAGGNGGAAAAGTTTTTAATTTTTCTTTGGGAAGCAAAAATCCTTTAATAATTTTTTTGAATATTTATAAATTATCAAGAATAATAAAAAAATATAAAATAAATATTATTCATGCAAGAAGTAGAGCTCCTGCTTGGAGCGCTTACTTTGCAGCAAAAAAAATGGGAATACCTTTTGTTACTACTTTTCATGGAACTTATTCAATCCAAAATAATTTAAAGAAGAAATATAATAGTATTATGGTTAAAGCTGACAAAGTAATAGCAATCAGCAGCTTTATTAATAAGCATATCCTATCTAATTATAAGATAGATCAAGAAAAAATTGTGACTATTCATAGAGGTATTAATATAGAAAAATATGACTATTTAAAAGTTTCTAATGAAAGACTAATTGCTTTTTCAAAAAAATTTAATATCCCCGAAGATTCTTTTGTAATANTATTGCCAGGAAGAATTACAAGGTGGAAAGGNCATATTCTTCTCATTGAAGCTATTTCTAAGTTACAAAGACCTGATATTATATGCTTATTTGTAGGAGACCTTCAAGGAAGAAATAAATATTTTGCAGAGTTAAATAAGACTATAGNTAAGTTTAAACTAAAAAATAATTTTAGAATAATTTCTAACCAGAGTGACATGGCGGTGATATACAAATTGTCTAATGTAGTAGTTTCAGCATCTTTAGAGCCGGAAGCTTTTGGTAGAGTAGTAGCAGAAGCGCAAGCAATGGGCAGACCTACTGTTGCAGTGAATCATGGAGGAGGGCCTGAGATAATTATAGATGGTGTAACAGGCTGGTTATTTAGACCAGGAGATGCTAATGATCTAGCAGAAAAAATTAATAAAGCACTTAATTTAAATATAGATGACAGAAAAAAAATGTCAGTGAAAGCAATTGAAAGANCTAAATTAAATTTTAATAATGAAATGATGTGTGCAAAAAAATTAAATATATATGCAGAGCTTGTAAATAAGTAGTACTTAATATGAAAAATAATATTCTTGTTATAAAACATGGTGCTTTTGGTGATGTTATTCTGGCAGGTGCAGCTATGCAAGCAATAAGAAATTATCATAAAAATGATTATATAACTTGTCTTACAACAGAACATTTCAGAAACATTTTAGAAGAATCCCCTTGGTTTGATAAGGTCGTGTCAGATTTAAAACCAAGGTGGAATAACATAAAAGGATGGCAAAATTTAAAGTTAATGTTTCNTAAATACAATTTCACGACAGTTTATGACCTNCAAACATCTTACAGNTCTAATTTATATTTTTTTATTTTCTTTTTTACTAAAAATATTAAGTGGTGTGGAATTGCATACGGAAGTAGTCACCGGCATAAGAGTCTTAANAGAAAATTTATGCATACAATAGATAGGCAAAAAGCCCAATTAAAACTGGCTAATATTGAATATAATCACCTACCTAATTGGAAATGGTTAGCTAAAAATTATAAGAATAATAGTATTGTCCCAGACAATAAATTTATTATTTTAGTTACTGGCGCAGCTCAACATAGATTAAATAAAAGATGGCCAAAATCTAACTATGCATCATTAATAGAAAATTTTTCCAAAATAGACATGCAATGTGTTCTGATTGGTGGAAAAGATGAGTTTGATAATATAAAACATATTATTAGTCTTGTAGATAAAAATATAAAGAAAACGCCTCTTAATTATGCAGGCATGACTTCATATAAAGATATAGTATACCTAAGCGCTTATGCACAATCTGCAATAGGAAATGATACTGGACCGATACATCTAATAGCGACTACAGGGTTATCCACTATGGTATTATTTGGATTCGCTTCTAAACCTTCACTTTGTGCACCTAAAGGTAAAAATGTTATAATACTAAATAAAGGCTCTATTAAAGATATAAGTATAGATTTAGTATTTAATACAATTAAAAATTTATGAATAGATTGAAATATATAGAATATAATATATAGATTGATTAAATATAGTTTAATTCATATTTGTATTTTATGTTTAAATATGTAATTTTCAAATTTTATAAAATTAATAACTAACTAAATAGGAGTAAGAAGCATAGCAAAAAAAACTTTTAAAAACAATCAAATGTCTGAAGATTTACATAAGATTAATGATCAGATTACTGTAGACCCAATTAGAGTTATAGATAGTGAAGGAATTATGCTCGGAATACTCTCGCTTAAAGAAGGTATAGAAAAAGCCGAAGAAGTAGGGTTAGATCTTGTAGAGGTCTCACCTAATGCCAAGCCGCCGGTATGTAAAATTATTGAGTATGGAAAATTTAAGTACGCAGCTCAAAAAAAAGCAGCAGAAGCTCGAAAGAAACAAAAAACAGTTGAAGTAAAAGAAATAAAGTTTAGACCAAATATTGACACTAATGATTATGAAATTAAAATGAGAAGTGTGAGAAAGTTTATA